>JAIPDS010000070.1 GCA_021737565.1 Desulfobacteraceae bacterium
AAATGATTGTACTGAAAAAATATTCACAAGAAAAATGGGAACGATACTGGAAACAAAAACTAGGTATTGAGGGCAATTTTACAATTGAGATCTCTCACATTGAAATTTGCCCGTGCCAAACCTTTTGAACGTTACCAAACTTTTATTTCAGAGATTTTGGAAAGGAGATTGAAAATGGCTTTTAATCCGATTGTTGATGCTGACAAGTGCGAGGGTTGCGAGGAATGCGTCGAAGTGTGCCCGGTTGAGGTTTTTGAAATTCAGGACGGCAAGTCTGTTCCTGTAAATGCCGAGGAATGCCTGGGATGCGAAAGCTGCATAGAGGTCTGCGAACCCGGCGCTATCACAGTGGAAGAAATTTAGCTCGCATACCGGTTTTTTGCGCCCCGGCCATGTATTGATGGCCGGGGTCTTGCCGATCTGCCGGGCCGCCCGGCACAGCCTTTCCAAAACAATGAGTTCTCAGGTATTTTGACAGAAACAGCTGTACTGCAGTAAGCTGGCATTTCCCGTTTTGCCGTAAGTTTCAATTTCAGGATTTCTGGCTTTCCAGGAAGGAAATTAATGAGTTTCCCGGAAATGGCGTTATTTCATCAGCGCCTCGTTTCTTTACCGGTTAAGGATGCCGTTGATCAGACACGTACGGCTCTTGAAAAGGTGATGAAAAACAGACCGCAAATTGCCGGGAAATCAGTAGCCGTGGCCGTGGGAAGCCGCGGTATAGACCGGCTTGATACGGTAGTACTCGAAGTTATACAATTTTTGAAAAACCAGGGGGCAAAACCCTTTATTGTGCCTGCCATGGGCAGCCACGGAGGGGCCAGCCCGGAGGGGCAGACCGGCCTGCTGGCTTCCCTGGGCATATCTGCAAAACGTGCAGGCGTGCCTGTACGGGCGGATATGGATACCAGGCTCGTAGGGGAAACAGCAGAAGGTCTGCCGCTTTATATATCTGTCTCAGCGCTTGAGGCAGATCTTATTGTGCCGGTAAACAGGATCAAGCCGCATACAAAGTTTTTTGCAGATATAGAAAGCGGCTTGTGCAAAATGCTGGCCGTCGGCCTGGGAAAGGAAAAAGGCGCGGCGCAATGTCATCGTTTTGCTGTCCGTCATTCATTCGGCTGGATTGAAGCTGCTGCCCGGGTTCTTTTAAACCGCCTAAACGTTGTTTTCGGCATTGCCCTTATTGAAGACGGCCGCGGCAGGCTCTCGGAAATACATGCGCTGCACCCCGACTCTTTCGTGGACGGGGAAAAAAAGCTTCTGCGCCGGGCCTATGCCATGATGGGCCGGATACCCTTTGAAAAAATAGATATTCTCGTGGTGGACAGAATCGGCAAGGAGGTTTCAGGCATAGGCATGGATTCCAATGTAACCGGTCGCCACCGTGACATTGCCGGCGATTTTCAAACTTCTCCCGATCCCCGGCGAATATTTGTGCGGGAACTCTCAGAGAAAAGCCGGGGCAATGCCAACGGGATAGGGCTTGCCGATGTTACCACCAGCCGCCTGGTTTCGGGTATCGATGCTGAAAAAACCGCTGTTAACGCGGCAACTGCCATCTCACCGGAAAAAGCCGCCATACCGGTCCATTTTGAAACAGACCGGCGCTGCCTCCAGGTGTGCATTCATACTGCAGGACTGGAAAGGGGCAAAGACGCCGGCATCGTGCGGATAAGGGATACGGCTTCGTTGGAATTTCTCGAGATTTCCAGGCCCCTTGAAAAAGAAATCGGGCCGGATGCCGGCCTGGAACGTATTACCCCTTGGCGGACGTGGGAATTTGACAAGTCGGGAAACCTTTTTTCCTTTTACCCGGAGGATTGAAATGCCTGTTTTTACAGTAAATGCGTGGATAGGCACAGTTGCTGTGAAGTTTTCGACTGAACCGTTTTTTATAGAGCGGATTTTTCTGCCTGAAACATTTGCAAGGGACCAGGCGGGAATATTTGCGGAAAATATTGACTGCAGAGACCCGGACCTCAGTTTATGCAGGGAAGCTCAATGTGTTTATGACATGATCCGCAGCTACTTTGACAAGGGCAGGCCCCTGGAGACCCCCTGGAAATGGATTTGTCTGAATGGCCTGACCGGACTGCAGAGGGCGGTGCTTAAAAAAACAGCTGGAATCCCGTATGGACAAGTGCGTACTTACGGGGAAATCGCCGCCTTTGTAAAAAGACCGGGAGCGGCCAGGTTTGTCGGCAACACCATGGCCGCAAATCCATGGCCTTTGCTGATTCCCTGCCACCGGGTGATTCGAAATGACGGGACGGTCGGCGGTTTCGGAGGCGGAACTGCCATGAAAACCAGGCTGATCGAACACGAAGCCGACGGGAAAAATACGGAGCTTGCGCTCCAGAAAAGAATGTGATAGTTATACCAAAATGAAACAATATGTTATTGATGATCTTCGCGACAGCGACGTGGAAAAGCTGGCAGAATATCTGGAAAAACGGTTTGGGCCGGCCATGCTGGACCGGGTTTACTGGGTACCTCTGGATCCGCAATATTATACCGCAGTTCAGGCTGCCCACGAAAACTGTCATCCGCTTTATTTTGCCCTGCAGCTAAAGCCCGGAGTCCTGGCGGGAGAGTTTCTCGTCCGGACTCATAACCATGTGCGCTGCGAATGTGTGGCCTACGCCAATGAAATCCAGAGAAACTGGTTTATCACACTTATCGAAGATATTGTCCGGGAGCTGGACGTTACAGTTTAAATTTTATTGATCTGCGTGCTGTTTGTTATGCTTAAAATTATTCCTCTGGGCGGACTGGGCGAAATCGGCTTGAACATGATGGCCTTTGAATACGGCGACACGATCGTGGTTATAGACGCCGGGCTCATGTTTCCGGAAGATTACATGCTGGGCGTGGATTACGTGATTCCCGACATGGGCTATATTCTGCGCAATAAATCGAGGCTCAGGGCCGTTATTCTGACCCACGCACACGAGGATCACGTCGGAGCCCTGCCGTATTTGTTAAGGGAAGTCAATCTGCCGGTTTATGCCACCGCCTTTACCCTGGGCATGGTAGGCCACAGGCTCGAGGAACACAACCTGCTGCCAGCTGCTTCTTTAAATCTTGTCCGGGCTGGTGAAAAACTTTCTATCGGCCCTTTTTCATTTGAATTTATCAGGGTCCATCACAGTGTGGTTGACGGGGTGGGCATGGCAATTGACACTCCTCTCGGACTTATTGTGCACACGGGTGATTTCAAGATTTCTGACTCCACCATTTCGGGGCTGGAAACAGATGTTGATGCATTTAAGAGGTTGGGGGAACGGGGGGTGGTGGCGCTTCTTTCAGATTCCACAAACGTGGAGCGCGAGGGAAGGACTCCGTCTGATGCGCGCGTGCGCAAAAGCCTGGAGAGTATAATTGTAAACAGTGCTGGCAGGGTTATTGTGGCTCTGTTCGCATCCAATGTTTCCCGGATTCAGCAGATAATCAATATCATTAAAAACGGCAACCGAAAGATCATGTTCAACGGCAGGAGCATAGAGCTTAGTGTAAGGATCGCAAAGCAGCTCAATCTCCTGCAGATACCCGAAGGAATGGAAATCGAGCTCGACGAGGTGGACCAGTATCCGGATGAGCAGATCATTATTCTGACAACCGGAAGCCAGGGAGAGCCCATGTCGGCTCTTGCGCGCATGTCAACCGGCACCCACAGGCAGGTAAAAATCAAGCCCGGCGATACGGTCGTACTTTCATCCAAGTTTATCCCCGGAAACGAAAAGGCGATTGCAAAGATTATAAACAACCTTTTCCGCAAGGGCGCCAACGTGATTTATGAGAAAATTTCGGAAATACATGTTTCAGGCCACGCATTCCGGGAGGAATTAAAGATGATGCTCGAGTTGACCCGGCCCGCCTATTTCATTCCCATTCACGGTGAATACCGGCATCTCTACCACCACTCGCAACTGGCAGCCGAGTCCGGGATACCCGAAGACCGGGTTATCCTTGCGGAAAACGGCGACGTGATTGTATTTGAAGAACAAGGAGCCCGCATATCAGATCGTATCCCCACTAGCAGGGTTCTTGTTGACGGCAAGGGCATCGGTGATGTGGGACGCTCGGTGTTAAAAGAAAGGCGCCTGCTTTCAGAAGAGGGCATGGTTGCTGTGACCATGGCAATTGACGAGGATACGGGCTTTGTCGTATACGGCCCGGAAATAGTCTCCAAGGGTTTTGTCTTTGAGACAGAGACCGGTCATATAATCGAAGACGCCAAGTGCGTGATCCTGGAAATCGTGGAAGAGGCAGTGGGGCTTCCCCATCCGGCCGAGGTGATACGCCGCCGGCTGCCGGGCACTCTGAGGGAGTATTTTAATTTCACAATGAGGCGCAGGCCGGTGATCTTTCCCTTTATACTGGAAGTGTAGCAGAGAAGACGGCCTTGCCGGTTAAAACAGAGCAAAGAAATGACATGACAATGACAATACGAAAGGAAATTGCAGGCATCCTGATTTTCTTTCTTGTGATATTTTCCGCTGTAAGTCTTCTATCCTACAGCCCGGCAGATCCCTGCTTAAATCATGCCGCAGACCCGGGGCGGGTAAACAATTTTTTCGGCCTGGCAGGAGCCTATCTTGCGGGCCTTCTTATCGGCCTTTTCGGTGTGGGCGCGTTCTGGATACCCGTTTTGCTGTTTTTCTCCTGCATCCGCCTTTATACTCATGATTCAGGAATTTCTCCGTGGCTTGCGGCCTCGGGCAGCGTTCTTCTGGTAATCGGCACCGGCGCACTGGCTGCAATGTTTAATGAAAGCTACTTTATTCTGGGTGTTAATTATTCAGCCGGGGGTATGCTGGCAAATCCGGTGATGGTGATTTTCCGGGAATATGCAAACCAGACTGGCGGCTTTATCATTTTGCTGCTGATTCTTGCAATCGGTTTTATTCTGACTACGGGTATATCCCTGGTTGTTGCGGCCGGAAACGCTGCCCGGCTGGCAAGTTTTGTCGCGGCAAGAATAAATACAGTGATTAAAAGCTTGTTTGCCTATTTGAGACGGCTGAAACTTCCGGGTACAGGCAGGCGCATAAAAAAATCTGTAAATAAAAACAAACCTGCCGCGGCCCCGCAACCGGAGTCTGCCGGACCAAAACCCGCCTCCCGGGGTGACGGCACGCGGCTTTCTTCGCAGATAAGGATTAAGGAGCCGGCTTCCCGGTCAGTCGCCTCCGCTCCGGCGCCCAGGCAGCAGGTTTTTGAGTCCATGAAAATACAGGAAGGATTCCAGCTTCCGCCCCTGAAATTTCTTGAGGACTGCGAAAAGATAGCAGGCGAAGTGGATCATCAATATCTGCAGGAGCAGTCAAAGCTTCTCGAACAGAAGCTGCTCGATTTCGGGGTTCAGGGAAACGTAACCGAGGTGCTGCCAGGCCCGGTGATCACCCGTTATGAATTTTCCCCGGCACCGGGAGTTAAGATAAACAAGATAGTCAATCTCGCAGATGACCTGGCCCTTGCACTGAAGGCTATGAGCGTGCGGATTATCGCCCCGATTCCGGGAAAAGCCGTTATAGGCATCGAGATTCCCAACAAGAAAAGAGAGCTTGTGGGGTTCAAGGACATAGTGGCCTCGCGGGTTTTTCAAAAATCGGAATCCAGGCTCACCATCGCACTTGGAAAAGATATCGTCGGATACCCTGTAGTGGCGGATCTGGACACTATGCCCCATCTTCTGATAGCCGGTGCTACCGGAACCGGCAAGAGCGTGGCTTTAAACACAATGATAACCAGTATCCTGTATAAGGCAACGCCCGAAGAGGTCAAGTTTATCATGATAGATCCAAAGCGGATTGAACTGTCAAACTACGACGGGATTCCCCATATGATCGCCCCGGTGGTCACTGACATGAAAAAGGCCACCAATTCACTGTTCTGGGCAGTGCGAGAAATGGAAAGACGATATAAGCTGCTCTCGGAAAAGCGGGTCCGCAATGTCAGGCAGTACAATGCGCGAATCGCAAAGGAGACTCCTTCCGAAGACGAACAGCCCTTGGAAAAACTTCCTTATATAGTGGTGATCGTAGATGAGCTTGCAGATCTGATGATGGTTGCCTCCAGGGACGTGGAAGTAAGCCTGACCCGTCTTGCCCAGATGGCCAGGGCTGCGGGCATTCACCTGATTCTTGCCACCCAGCGTCCCTCGGTTGACGTGCTAACCGGCCTGATAAAGGCCAATTTTCCGACCCGGCTTTCTTTCCAGGTATCATCCAAAATCGACTCCAGGACCATTATTGATACCAACGGGGCTGAAACCCTGCTCGGCGACGGGGATATGCTTTTTCTCCCCCCTGGTACCGCCAAGCTCCAGCGCATACACGGTGCTTATGTCTCGGAAGACGAGGTAACAAAAATCATTGAATTTTTAAAAACCCAGAAAGCCCCCGATTACGTTGATGAAGTAATCGAAACACCTGAAAAGGAAAGCGGTGAGGAGGGGCAAAAAGATTACGATGAGCGCTATGACGAGGCCGTGGCCCTGGTGGCAAAGACGGGCCAGGCTTCTATTTCCATGGTTCAGCGCCACCTGAGGATCGGTTATAACAGGGCGGCAAGAATAATAGAGACCATGGAAAAAGAAGGCGTTGTCGGCCCTTCCGACGGGGTCAAGCCCAGAGAGGTGCTGGTCAGGAAAAATTACGAGGATATGTCTTGATGGTTTCGTAAAAAGTTGTTTATCCCACCAGGGCGGTATTTTTGCAGAAAGGAAATCCGTAAGCCCCTTGGCTGATCGGCGGTGCGAAAAAGGAGTTTCCTCGCTACAGGAGCCTCTTCGAGCCTCGATTTCCGCTCGGAAACCCGCTTTTCCGCACCGCCGTCAGGGCAACGAAGTGCAATTTCGTCTGAGCGCAAAAAAAGGACTTTCTTGGAAGTGTTCCCCTCCCTGCGGAATTTCACGTACGATAAAGTACGCTGCATCCTTGCGATTCGCGCGCCGTGACCTTGAATTTTTTTACTTTGCCATCTAAAAAATGTTGATAGGGGAGGTCGGGGGCTGTTTTTGAAGCGACATTGAGCGTTTTCTGGGAAAATTTATCAAATGGAAGCGGCAAGGGCGGATTTTTTTAAAATTTCAGCAAAGGCATGTGACAAATCCCGAAAACGGTCAGGAGCAAAAAAACACCCACGGCCGACAGGTTACCTTATGCTTATTTTTCAGGCGCGGACGGGGCGAGTTTTTCCATCAGTGACCACATCTGTTCAATGGGTTTTGTAACCGGGCTGGAAATACTTTGCACCTGGTAGTCCCCCACTGTTCCCTCCAGCCTGACCTGCATGATCAGTCTTCTGAACATATCCAGTGTATAATGCTTTATCCAGCCAACCAGTGGAATCTGGTCAAGAATGCCGTTGGATTTGGCGGCTGTTACCAGCAGGTCGATTCTCTGATTTTTAAAAGCAACTCCTTTTTTCAGGCCCAGGGTCCCTTTCATGTACATGGGAACAGTGCCCCCGGAAAGCAGCAGGTCTTGTAGCTCAAGCTCTCCATCCTGGATGCCGAAGGTGCCGTAGGCATGGGTTATCGGGCTGCTGTGCGGCATTTCCAGATCCAGAACGTTAAATACCGATGCAATTACCGGAAAGTTATATAAAATGCCCTTGCTGATCTTGAAATTCCCGCCGCCGCGCAGGGCTTCAGGATCAAAGCCTTTTCCCTTTAAATCGATTTCCCCTCGAAGGTTGCCCGAAGGCGCGTCTTTGCCTGTAATTCCCATGGCGGCTACAATGCTTTCCAGGTCCATGTGAGCAGGCTGAATCCGGGTCTGCCATTTACGCTCAGAGATGTTTATTGATGAATCAGTAAACCGGATAATTCCCCCGTAGGCGTTTACTCTTATTTCGGGGATTTCAAGTTTTTCGTCCCGGTAGCTGAAAGCCGCGGAAATCCGGTTTGCATCAAATCTGTCCAGATACATTTCATTTAAATTCACAGAACCGTCAAGGCCAATGTTTCCGGTATTCAGACCTGAGATATTTACCCTTGCAGTTCCTCCTGTTTCGAGCTTTACGCCGTTGGGCTGCATTTCAAGATGATGGATAACTGCAGCAATGTTTCCCTTTGTCGGAATAATTCCGCTGTCCCCGGATTGCAGCTCAGCCTTTAACTTGCACTGACCCTGCAGGTTAAGATTCTGCAGAAAGGCAGATGAAGGCAACCGCTGGTAAAGATCTTCATTTAAGGTTATTATTTCAGAATCCACGTGGAGGATTGTATTAGATTTTTCTTCTATAGGTATTGATCCGTTTGCGCGGAAGCCGATTCCAAAGACATCTCCTGTAAAGCTTTTCAGGCGGAGCTGGCCGGAATTTATGGCAAGATGCCCGTACCAGTTGTCAGCCACCAGCCCGAGGCTTTGATGGTGCACAGAACCTTCGCGCAGGTCCACGCGTAAATTTAAATTATTTATTATTTCCGAGGAATGCAGGGACTGTGGATTCCATTCCCGGGCTCTGAGCCTGATGTCATAGCTGCCGTTTATTTTCCATTGCTCTTTCTCCATCCCCAGCCATTGTATAAGTTCCGGTGAGATAGGCAGATATTGACCGCTAAAAGAAAAATTGACAGAAAGCGGCTCATCAATATCGAGTACAAGTCTGCCTTCAACAGGGCTTTTATCGACAAAAGCCTTTATGTCATCAAAAAATATTTTCTTCGTGCCGGAGGTCCATTTTATGCGCGTTGCCGGGCTGCTTAATTTAAAGGGCGTATCAGGCACCCTGGCTGATTCGGCCCTGGCGGCAAGATCAATATTTACGGCATCCCTGGCCACAATTATGCGCCCCCCGAATTCGGCATTTTGAACTTTCATTTTTTTTATTACCTGCCGTGCTTCAGAGGGAAGCAGGTTCATTATATGTGTATTTGGTGTTATTTCAGTAAATTGAAATTCCACACGATGGTCGTTTATTTTCCGGTCTTTGAAATCGAGAAAACCGGAAATATCAACTCTTCCTTCGGAGGTCCATCCCCTGCATGTCTTTATTACTACTTTTTCAGGTGAGTAAATTTCAAGCTCCGCCTCGATCGAATTTAACCGGGTTTCCAATCCGGGCAGATAAGCCGAGCCGTTGTGAACGGAAGCTTCTGCTTCGTATTGCAATCCCTGTTCCCGGTTCCATCTAAGTTGAAGGTCTGTGTTAAGCCTTCCTTCCCTGAGTTCGGTCCGGAATTTGGCGGGCAGAATTTGCTGTTGGTTAAAACCGTTTAAAAATTTCAAATTCAGGCCGCGTGTACCCGCCCTGAGCCTGGCCTGCTGTATTCCGTTTTTGTCAATACGTGCCGCCCCGGAATAAATATCCACGCAGCCGGATGCAGCAAGAAGCTGGCCGTCTTTAATCGTGATCATACCGGTTTGGGTTGAAAACACGGCCGAAATGCTTCCTGTAAGTTTTGTCTCTGACTCCGGCAGTGACATATTAAAGATCTTTTCCGGGATATTGATTTCCGGCATGGAAAGTATGTCAAAATCTTTCACCTGCAGATCGGCTTTAACAACTGATTTTGCAGTCTCCATGTTTATGTTAATAGAATTTTTATCCCCTGCAAAAAAAGCAATGCCGGTTATCTCATAGTTTTCTGCCCCGGGCGCGGAAATATTTATATCTTTGATTTGCAGCGGCTTTTTAAAAAGGCGGTCACTGAAGCTTATGCTTCCGTTTTGAATTTTTACTCCCGGGGTCCTGCCTTTTTTTCCGGCTATGATCCCCCCGGCGAGAAGCCCTTTAAGTGCCGTGGTGTCCAGGCATGCATCCATGTCAGCTATTTCAAAATCAGTTATCCGGTAGCTGCCGGTAAGTAAAGCCGAAACAGCGTGATCAATATCTATATCGCTTAAGCGTATACCGCTGGATTTGCACTGTTTGGAAGGGTCGGAATCAATGATTAAGGAATCTATATGGACTCCGGTGAAAGGATTTATATCAAATCCATTGATGGTGACATCTGCATCAAGCCTTTTTTTAATGGCTTCTTCAACCCGCGGTTTAAGCAGGTCGGAAGCCAGGAGTAAAGCAGCCTGGGCAGCCAGAATCAGGCAGAATATCAGGACGGCAGAGATAATGTATTTGCTGGTTTTTTTCATCGGGCAAATGGAAATATGGGATGTTTACAGGTTTTCCTGCATAGCTTTATTCCTCTGGTTGCCGGGGATTTTCCTGATGCTGATCGGGTTCATCATCCGGCGCGTCTGCACCGGGTTTGCCCTCAGGTGCTATTCCTGCCGGGGCTATCATGCTGTTTCTTATCCGGTCAAATGCTTTTTCAAGCGAGACCTCCATTGCCACCCTGTCGCCCTGGGTAACAATTAGGCGGCGGAGCTGGGGAATTTTCAGCTCGGCCGAGGCGCTCAGATAAACCGGCTGTATGTAGAAAATCACGTCTGCTATGGGCAGGATTATCATACGCCCCCTTTTTACTTCAGAGCCCGCCTGATCCCACAGGGTAAACTGCTCTGCAATTTCGGTGTCCTGGTCGATCAGGGCGCTGATCTGTGAGGGCCCGTATACCTGTTCGCCTTTGGGGAAGCTGTAGACGTAAAATTTTCCGTAATGGTTCCCGTCGCATCCTGCAATCACAAGAGAACGAAGATTGGGACGGTTCTTCGGGCTCATGGGGGAAATCAGCAGAAATTCGGGGTCGGCTTTTTCTATCAGGTCCAGGGTGAGGTAATAGGCCTGCATGGACTGCGTGCCGATTTCCCGGATCTCCTTTTTGGTCTGGTGAGCGGGTTCCCAGAGATCTTCCTGCCTGTAAAAGGTTTTGGGATCTTTCTGGTGGTATTTCTTGTAAATATCCATCTGAATTTCAAAGATGTGCTTGGGGTAACGGATGTGTGATCTTAGCTTTTCAGGCATTTCTTCCATGGGTTTTAGAAGCCCGGGATAGATCCGGGCATAGGCCTGTACAACCGGATCGTCCGGATCTGCAATGTAGTAGTCAGCCGTGCCGTTGTATGCATCTGTGACGATTTTTACCGAGTTGCGGATGTAATTGTGTTTTCCGTCATAGGGCGCTGCATTCGGATACCATTTAGAGCGGGTGTATGCGTCCTGGATCCAGTACAGTCCTTCGTCGGTAGCTACAAGATAGGGATCGCTGTCTATCGTGAAATAGGGAGTTAAATGACTTATGGCGTCTTTGACATTGCGGCGGAAGATAATCCTGCTGTTATTATTGGTTTTTGTTGTAAAAAAAATGTTTCGATCTTTGAAGTAAATGGAAAACAGCAGCTTGCGGAAAAGAGAGTCAATCGGCACCCCTGCTTTTCCGGTATAGTCGGTGCTGGCAAAAGAATCTCCCCGGGGATAGTCCATTTCTCCGGCGTCATTGGGGGCTATGGCATAATCAAGATCTTCAAGCCCGAAATATATGCCCGGCCTGGAAACCTTGAAACCGAAATCTGATTCAGGATCAATGCCCTTGATAAACCAGCGCATCAGTTTATCACCGCTCTGGGCAGCCGGGGTCATAACCAGTCCGTATCCGTGGGTATACTGCAGATGCCGGTTTATCCAGTTTTTCCCGGAACCCGGAAGCTTGTCCAGGTTGATTTCACGGGCGGCCAGGTTTACCTGCTGGTAACTGCCTTCTACCTCGTATCTGTCCACGTCAACACCAGTAAAATTGTAATAGGGGCGTATGCTCTGGAGCTGTTCATAGACATCCTCGAGAAGGTTCCGGTCCCATACCGGTATGTTTTCGATATTTGCGCTTATGGCGCTATTGGTTCTGCTGCGGGGGACTCTTTTTACCTGGAATTCTCTTGTTTCAACTTCTGAAAGCTTGTATGCATCCAGGGTAGCTGAAATGCTGTTTTCGATATAGGGTTTTTCCCTGGACAGCTCATTGGGTGTCACCAGATATTTCTGCACGGTATCAGGCAGAAAAGTGGTATTTTCGAGTGCGAACACGCCGGCAAATACAATTACCAGAACCCCTGCAGGCACAAGGCCCCTGCGGAAGTTAAGGTAATAGAGCACGCCGATGACCGCCGCCGCCCAGAGAACAACCGAGGCCCATATCAGCAGCAGGGTAACGTTCATCTGGGCAAAGCCGGGTCCGAAAAACAGGGGCATATGCCGGGAGCTGTAAAGCAGGTCGTATCTTTCAAGGAAAAACCCCCAGCCTGCCAGGGCGGCCAGAACCAGGGCAAGGATGTTTAGATGGATCTTTGCTCCTTTTGGTACAGACTTTTCAGAACGGGCCAGCATACGCCGCTCGACCCGGTATAGTAGAACAGATGCGATCACCACTATGGCAACCGCGATCAACAGCCGCTGTTCCAGAAGAATATAGACCGGATATGAAAAAAGATAGAAACCGATGTCATTGCCGAAAGCCGGGTCTGAAATTCCCGCTTCCGGACCGAACAGGTAGAAAAGAAATCTTTTCCAGTTTTCAAACAGGGGCAGGGCGATAAAAATGGAGAGAACCAGTGAAAGCGGAGCATAGACAGTCATGGAGCCGGTGCGGAACATCCGGGCCAGTTCGCGGTGGCGAAGTTTGCGTTTTTTGTCCTTTTTTTCGTCTGCGGAAATCCCGCCCCCGAGAAACCGCGAGGCTATCCAGAAATTGAGGAAAAAAATCAGAAAGAAAAACAGGGTAACCCCTGCAAATACCAGGTATTTATAGAAAAGCCTTAAAAGAAAATACCCGCTGTAGCCCAAGGAATCAAACCACCAGTAGTCAACCAGGAAATCGAGAAAAAGAAAGTAAAAGGCAATATAGCCGCCCCCTAAAATCACGGCTGCTGCAATAATGCCGTATAACCAGCGTTTCCATTTCCTCATTACAGAGCTCCAGCCCCGGCAGCTATTCCGGATATATTGTTAAAACAAGAAATAAGAGCGATTTTTTACAAAGCCACCAAATTTTATTGTTTTTATATATGGCAGGCATTTGCCGCAATGTCAACCGGAGCCGGCCTTAGCGGGGGATGCATTTTTTAAAAAAATGCTTATGGTATATCTTTAAAATTTGCCGGCTACATGATTGACAGAATCGTAAAAAGCAATCTACACCGCCGCGGCGGTATTTTTGCAGAGCAGAAGGGAAATCGGTAAGCATCTTGGCTGATCGGCGGCGCGAAAAAGGCGTTTCCTCGCTCCAGGAGCCTCTTTGCGCCTCAATTTCCGCTCGGAAACCCGCTTTTCCGCACCGCCGTCAGGGCAGCAAAGTGCTGTTTCGTGAGATTGCAAAAAAATATTTCCTTAGAAATCATTGATATTATAATATATGCATAGTCCGGCAATTAAGAAAAGAAAAAGAAGGGAGATTAAATTATGACCCGAGCCGCAAATCCCATGGAAATATATAAGCTGCTTAACAAGTCCAATTGCCGCAAGTGTAATGAAAAAACCTGCATGGCCTTTGCAGCCGCCGTTTTCAAGGGCCAGAGAAGCCTGTCTGAATGCCCCTACGTTGATCCGGAGACTGCTGCCGCTTTTGAAGAAAGCGGGAAAAAGCAGACCGGAGACGAGGCTCAGATCAACGTGGATGAAACCGTGGAAAAGCTTCGGCATCGTGTCAAACAGACCGACCTGCAGGAGGCTGCCGGGCGGCTGGATGCCGTATATGCCAAAGGCAGAATTACCGTGAAGGTGATGGGTAAGGATTTTTCCGTGGATAAGGAAGGCCGGATTTATACGGAAATCCACGTCAACCCGTGGGTCACGGTTCCGGTTTTTGACTATATTGTAAATGCGAAAGGGACCGCTCCAACAGGCCAGTGGGTCCCTCTGCGTGAACTGAAGGGCGGA
>JAIPDS010000071.1 GCA_021737565.1 Desulfobacteraceae bacterium
TATCTGCGTTACGCGCAATTTCTCAGAATTTCACGTACGGCTAAGTACGCTGCATTCTTCGAAATTGCGCAAGCCTTGATCTTGAACTTTTTACGGCGCCATCTAAAATCAGACTTTTTACGAGTGCATCAATATTGATGGACTCGTAAAAAATCGATTTCCGGCGGCAAAGTAAAACCAGGGAGAATTAAAAGCAATGGCGCAACTCATAGCAGACCGCAGGGACGTGGACTTTGTGCTCCACGAGCAAATGGAGGTGGGCAAGCTTACCGCGTATGAAAAATTCGCGGAATTCAACAAAAAAACCGTGGATATGATCGTATCCGAGGCCCGCAATCTTGCCATAAAAGAAATCCTGCCCACCCAGAAGGAAAGCGACCAGGTGGGCTGCACCCTGGAAAAAGACGCCACGGTCAGGGTCCCGGAATGTTTACACCAGGCAAACAAGCTCTACAGGGACGGCGAGTGGCTTGCCATGATAGCCGAGCCTGAATGGGGCGGCCAGGGAATGCCCAAAACAGTGGCCCTGGCTGCAGAGGAATATTTCTACGGGGCAAACCCGTCTTTCATGCTCTATCACGGCCTGTCCCACGGTGCTGCAAACCTTGTCAAAACCTTTGGCACAGAAGAACAGAAAAAACACTACCTGCCGAAACTTTATTCAGGACAATGGGCCGGAACCATGGTTCTTACCGAAGCAGAGGCAGGCTCTGACGTGGGCGCGCTGCAGACAACTGCAACCAGGAACCAGGACGGCACATTTAACATATCAGGCACCAAAATATTTATCTCGGGCGGCGAGCATAACATGGCGGAAAACATTGTGCACCCGGTGCTCGCCCGCATAGAGGGCGCACCTGCGGGCACAAGCGGCGTATCGGTGTTTCTGGTGCCCAAGTACCGGGTAAATAAAGACGGCAACCCCGGAGAGTTCAACGATGTTGTCTGCACCGGCATAGAAGAGAAAATGGGCCTGCACGGAAACTCCACCTGCACCCTTGTCCTCGGGGGCAGGGGCAACTGCAAAGGCACGCTGATAGGCCAGGAAAACAAGGGCATGCGCGCCATGTTTCTGATGATGAACGAGGCCCGCCAGCTTGTCGGGCTCCAGGGCTTCTCGGTTGCAACCGCCTCATATATGTATGCAGTAAATTACGCGCGCGAAAGAATCCAGGGCAAGCACCTGACAGCCGGGAAAAACCCCGAGGCCCCCCCGGTGCCGATCATCCGGCACCCTGACGTGCGCCGCCAGCTTCTTACCATGAAGGCCTATGTTGATGCAATGCGCAGCCTTATTTACTACGGCGGCCTTGCCCACGACATGGAGGGCCTGGCAGAAACAGAGGAGGAAAAGGAGAAATACGCGGAGCGCACGGCAATTCTTACCCCCATTATCAAGGGCTATATCACTGACCGGGCCCTGGAGGTAACCAGCCAGGCAATCCAGGTCTACGGAGGCTACGGTTATATCCAGGAATACCCGGTGGAGCAGCTCATGCGCGACTGCAGGATATTCCAGATTTACGAGGGAACAAACGGCATACAGGCCATGGACCTTCTGGGCCGAAAACTTGGCATGAAACAAGGGCAGCCCTTTATGGATTACCTGGGCGAAATGCAGAAAACCATTGACGAGGCCCGCAAAATCGGAGGCCTGGACAAAATCACCGGCCGTGTTGAAAAGGCGGTAAACCGGCTCGGAGAAGTGGCCGCAAGCCTGGCCAAGGCCACTGCCTCGGATAACATACTGAATGCATTTGCCTTTGCCCATCCCTTCCTGGATGTCACCGGCGATGTGACCATGGCCTGGATGCATTTGTGGCGGGCTGTGATTGCATCAGCAAAGCTTGAAAAAATCGCCGGCAGCACGGACATGGAAAAAATCCTGGAAAAAGCAGGCAAAAACAAGGACGCGGCTTTTTACCTGGGATGCTTAAAGACAGCCGAATTTTTCGTGATGAATCTTTTGCCCCCGGCCATGGGCAAGCTTGAAACAATTGCCGAGACAAACGGCTCGGCAGTTGAAATGCCTGAGGCCTCGTTCGGGGGATAAGAACCTGGTATTTTTCAGGAACGGATACGGTCTGCGTAGTTTTGCCTTATAAACTCGTAGAGCTCTTCGCCTATGGCTATTCCCAGGTCTATGATCTGAGGGCCGTATCGTTTGCCGGTGGGGGTTCTGAACGTGGATCGTATTTTTTTAAGATATGCCATTCCGCCGGGATAACGGGACAAAAAATCCTCAAGTGGAACATCCCTGTAGGAGACCATTGCCCAGAGGGTGCGGGTAAAATTCTCAGGCCCCCACCTGAACTTGTCGGCATCATAGAGGCAGTCCGAGACAAGAGTGGCGGTTTCTGTAGCACCGCGCATATTCCTGCCGAATGCCTCGTGGTTGGCGATTGCCAGGCAGATATCCTCTATGTCGGATTCTGAAAACGGATAATCCCTCAATGCCCGCCGTGCAAATCTTGCCCCTGCCTCTGCATGTTTTTTTTCCTTCCGCCTGATGTCATGGAGCAGACCTGCTGCCTGGGCAAGGCGCATCCTGTGTTCAAGCCGCTTCCCGGAGCCGTTCATGCCGCGGCACTCGATCAGTATCAGGGTTCCCGCATCAAGGGCAACGTTTCTGACATGCTCCAGGCCGTGGCCGAAGTCGTTATCAATATTTTCCACCACCAGCCGCCACAGTCTGCACACCACCGTGTCCCCGGCAAAAAAATGCCTTGCGCGATCCGCCTCCGCGGAAAAATCGCTGTAAAAATCAGGCCCCGGATATTTTTCCGCGATCCTTACCGCTTGCTGCTGAAGCTGTCTATACTCTTTTTTTATCATATGAAATCGAGAAAATCCGTGCGGCATTTTCACCGAGCAGTTTCCTGCGCACCCCGGCGGAAATGCCCGAAGACTCAATCTCCCGGTAATAGCGATCCGGAGGAATCAGCGGATAATCGGTGCCGAAAACGATCTTGTCTTCTCCTGCCAGTTCGGCTGCAACCCGATAAATCCCGGAATCATAAAGAAAGGGGGAGGCCGCGGTATCAAAATACACGTTTTCAAGCACCTGCCCGACTTCCTTTTTAAGCAGGCTGTAGAAAAACAGCCCCCCGCCCCAGTGGGCCAGGATTATCGTGTTGCCGGAATAAGTCTTAACCAGGTTGTAAATCTGTACAAGCGTATTGTCGCTTTTACCAGGATACTTGTGCCCCACAGGCTCATTTGTATGAAACATAACCGGCAGCCCCCGCTCCCTGCACTGCTCCATTACCGGGGCCATGCGGTTTACCGCCTCCCGGGTGATACCGCCCTCCTGGTAAAGGGCTATCTCTCCCACGCCGCTCAAACCCGCCTCCAAACAGCGCCGGACTTCTTTGTCAGTATCTTTTGTATAGGGATTAACGCAGCACAATCCGATCAGCCGATCCGGATGACGGCTTACAGACTCCAGGATATAGTCGTTGTGCCTCCTGCAGGTATCCGCATTGACCCAGGGGAACCCGAATACAACCGAGATATCAACCCCGTGTTCATCCATGGCCCTTATCATTTCATCTGATCCCACCATTCTTGCTTTGGGATCGCGGTAAAGAAGCTCGAACGCGGGTTCGTCCAAGAAATACTGCTCGCGGTTTTCCCTTATTAAGGCAGGAAACAGGTGCGTGTGAATATCGATTATCATTTCAGCTTTTCCTGTTTGTTTTAAAATAATATGATGCAATAAAAAATCCGATTTTAGATGGTGCCGTAAATTGACTACTTGACCCGTATATTGAGGATACAATATATTGACAGATATCACAACGATAATCCCTTAATCCAACCCGAACAAAGGCAGGGCATCATGAACATGGACAGGCTTTTAACGCATTTTGACGAACCCGGAAGAGTAAACACCCAACAAACCCTGGAACTTGCATACGACCGCGGCAGGGAACTCGGAATAGAAGAGGTGATTGTAGCCTCTTCCACGGGATATACCGCCTATAAGGCCATCGAGATCTTCAAGGGCTTTAAGATAATTGCGGTAACCTATCACTGCGGTTTCAAACAACCCTTTGAAAGATCCATGAAAGAAGATGTCAGAAAAGACCTCGAAGAGGAAGGAATAAAGGTCATAGAGGCGAGCCATGCCCTTTCAGGCGTGGAGCGCTCTTTTGCAAAAAAGCACGGAGGCACCTATCCCGCCCTTATAATGGCAGACACCCTCCGCCTTTTCGGGCAGGGAACAAAGGTGGGCGTTGAAATAGCCATCATGGCCGCGGACGGAGGCGCCCTTTCAGGCAAGGATGTTATCGCAATAGGCGGCACAGGCCGGGGGGCGGATACCGCCATCGTGATAAAGCCTGCCCACCAGTCAAATATCTTTGACCTGCGGATCAGGGAAATCATCTGCAAGCCCCGAAACTTCTAGGGCCTGCCCGGTTTCCCCCTGCTACCTGTACTCATGCCGCCGCTGGATCTTTGAATCCGTCTTCTCCGGGTTCTTCTCCAGCCTTCGGTAGCGGTTTAATGCCGCCTCGGCAAACCTGCCCAGAACGTTTGGAAGATCCGAGTTCTCCCATACCTTTGCAAACGCTGGCATTGACAGCAGGCGGCCGCTTACCAGGTAGGGAGGGTTCTTTTCCGGCGTAAGCCGAATGTCATCGAATTCAAGCTCCTCTTCTTCAGGCAGGATGTCCTTGAACAGGGAGGCGGCCGTGTAGGAAAAAAACTTTTTTACATCCTCCGTGGATTCCGAATTGTTGATCTTTTTTCTGAATTCCGGCAAAACCTTTCGTTCCTGCTTGGTAAAAGACGTCTGCTTGCTCATAGGCGCTCCCTTTTTACAGGGTAATTCGTGTGCTTGTTTTTGACGGGATTATTTTTAAAAATAAGAACTCGGTCACACCAGGTCAATTGATAAATTTGCCTGCCGGCAAATTTTGCCCTTATTGACATCCCCGTTTGCGTGCTTATTATATTTTTGAATAATTCCAAATACAAAGAAATTAAAAAACTTCCATCATGACGTTGTTCATGAGGTAAATATAATACAAGGAGGCCTCTATGAGGTTTGACAAATTCACTATAAAATCACAGGAACTGATCCAGGGGGCCCAGTCCCGTGCATCGCAGCACAGCAACCAGCAGATAGAGCCGGTTCACCTGCTGGCAGAAATGCTCGAAGACCCCCAGGGGGTTACTGTTGCAATTCTGCGCAAGATAGGGGCTGACCCCTCTGAAATATACAAGGAGGCAGGCGAGGCCATAGAAAGACTGCCCAAGGTTCAGGGCACGGCAGAGACCTATATTTCTTCCTTGACGAAAAAGGCCCTGGAATCCGCCTTTACCATAGCCTCGAACATGAAGGACCAGTATGTAAGCATTGAGCACATTTTCCTGGCACTTGCCGAACTAAAGGAAGGCGATGTTGCAAAAATATTCGGACGACACGGTATAAAGCGCGACGACATTTTAAACGTGCTCTCTGAGATCCGGGGCAACCAGACCATTGAAGACCAGAATCCCGAGGACAAGTACCAGGCCCTGGAAAAATACAGCCGCGACCTTACCGAGGAAGCAAGGCTGGGCAAGCTCGATCCCGTAATCGGAAGAGACGAGGAAATCAGGCGGATAGCCCAGGTGCTCTCGCGGCGGACCAAGAACAACCCGGTTCTCATAGGCGAGCCCGGCGTGGGCAAAACCGCCATAGTGGAAGGTCTTGCCCAGCGCATAGTGGAGGGAGACGTCTCGGAAACATTAAAGGACCGCCGCATTGTCGCCCTTGACATGGGTTCGCTCATTGCCGGGGCAAAATACAGGGGCGAGTTCGAAGACAGGCTGAAGGCATTTTTAAAGGAAGTGGAAAAATCAGAAGGCCAGATTATCCTGTTTATAGACGAGCTCCACACCCTGGTAGGAGCAGGTGCGGCAGAAGGCGCAATGGACGCCTCCAACATGTTAAAACCGGCCCTGGCAAGAGGTTCGCTGCGGTGCGTGGGCGCAACCACGATCAGTGAATACAGAAAGCACATTGAAAAAGACGCAGCCCTTGAGCGCCGCTTTCAGCCGGTTACCACCTCTGAGCCGAGCATCGAGGATACCATCTCGATTCTGCGCGGGTTAAAGCAGAAATACGAGGTACACCACGGTGTTAAAATAAAGGATTCCGCGATCGTGGCCGCGGCAACCCTGTCTGAACGATATATTACCGACAGGTTCCTGCCGGATAAGGCAATTGACTTAATCGACGAGTCAGCCTCGCGGCTGCGCATTGAAATCGACTCCAAGCCCACGGAAATAGACGAGATCCAGAGGCGCATAACCCAGCTCGAAATCGAGCGCGAGGCCCTGAAAAAGGAAACCGACAACGCCAGCAAGGACCGCCTGCAGAAGATCGAAAAAACACTTGAAGGGCTCAAGGAAGAATACAACCGGATGAACGCCCACTGGCAGAATGAAAAGCAGGTGATCCAGAAACTGCGCGATCTTAAAACCGAGCTTGACCAGCTCGGCACTGAAGAGCAGCTTGCACAGCGCCGCGGCGACCTTGAAAAAGTTGCCCAGCTTCGCTACGGGCGCAGAAACGAAATCCAGAAGGAAATCGACGAGACCAACGCCAGGCTGGTGGAGCTGCAAAAAGGCAGGCGAATGCTGCGCGAAGAAGTTGATGCCGAGGATATCGCCTACATTATCTCCAAGTGGACCGGCATCCCGGTATCCAAGATGCTTGAGACCGAGCGCGAAAAACTGGTTGCAATGGAACAGCGCATAAAGAGCCGGGTCGTGGGCCAGGAACAGGCCGTAAATGCCGTGTCAAACGCGGTGCGCCGCGCACGCTCGGGCTTACAGGACCCGAACCGGCCCATAGGATCCTTTATTTTCATGGGCCCCACGGGCGTGGGCAAGACCGAGCTTGCAAAAGCCCTTGCGGAATTTTTATATGATGACGAACAGGCCGTAGTGCGCCTTGACATGTCAGAATACATGGAAAAACACGCAGTCTCCAGGATGATCGGTGCCCCGCCCGGATATGTCGGCTACGAGGAAGGCGGATATCTTACCGAATCAATCCGCCGAAGACCATACTCTGTTATACTGTTTGACGAAATAGAAAAAGCGCACCCTGATGTGTTCAACGTTTTGCTCCAGATCCTGGACGACGGCCGGCTAACAGACGGCCAGGGCAAGACCGTGGATTTTAAAAACACCATTATCATAATGACATCCAATGTTGGAAGCGGCCAGCTCCAGGACGCAGGAGAGCAGAACCGCGAACAGATGGAAGAAAGGGTGCTCCAGTCGCTGCGCTCAACCTTTAAGCCCGAGTTTCTAAACAGAATCGACGAGGTGATAATATTCCTCAGCCTGACCAGCGAACAGCTTCGCGACATTGTGGACATCCAGTTCAAACATCTGAAAAAGCGGCTTGAAGACAAAAATATCGGAATCGAGCTTACGGATGCCGCGCGCGATCTTCTTGCAAGACGCGGCTTTGACCCTGTCTATGGTGCAAGGCCGCTTAAGCGGGCCATCCAGCACTTAGTGGAAAACCCGCTTTCAATGAAGATCCTGGAAGGAGCGGTCGCAGAAGGCGACCGTATCATAGCCGACGCAAACGGCGATGAAATAAATTTCCGGGTGGAAAAGCGCCCTGAACAGGAATCTGAGCCAGAGGCGGCCGCGGTATAACGCCTGCCTGTTTACCGGCCGCAATTGTTCATAAAAAACGCCGGGGACGGCAATCCGTCTCCGGCGTTTTTTGTACCTGTAAAAAGCCTTCAAATTATTATCCCGCTGCCTCAATAACCTCCTGGGGTATGTCCGCATTGGTGTGAACCCTCTGGACATCGTCATTGTCATCAAGTGCGTTCATTAGCTTTAACATTTTCTCGGCATCCGTACCCGTCAGACTTATTGTGGTCTGGGGCAGCATGGTGACCTCTGCATCTCCGAATGGGATTTCAGCCTCTCTCAAGGCCGCCTTTACATCCTCGAACGCCTCGGGCGGGGTGATGATCTCAAAAACATCTTCCTCGTCGCGGATATCCTCTGCTCCAGCTTCAAGGGTCTCCTCCATGAGGGTCTCCTCGTCTGCGTCATCCTTGTTTACCGGGATCCATCCCTTTTTATCAAACATCCATGATACGCACCCGTTTTCCCCGAGACTTCCCCCGTTCTTGGAAAAAATATGCCTTACATCAGCCACGGTCCGGTTCTTGTTATCAGAAAGCGACTCCACGTATACAGCCGCCCCTCCGGGTCCGTAGCCCTCGTATACTGTTTCCTCGTAATTAACACCTTCCAGGTCACCGGTGCCCTTCTTTATGGCACGTTCAATATTTTCCTTGGGCAGGTTGTTCTGCTTGGCCTTTTCAAGCACGGTGCGCAGCCTGGGATTCGCCTCTGGATCTCCTCCCCCCATGCGCGCGGCAACGATTATCTCCTTTACGATCTTGGTGAATATCTTGCCGCGCCTTGCATCCTCGGCGCTCTTTTTATGCTTGATGTTTGCCCACTTGCTGTGTCCTGACATTATTCCTCCTGTTTCTTGCCGGTTCCGATTATATAAATCTCCCTGCTTTCCTTGCGGCAGCCTGAGGGTTTAAATATTTTCATTGTTTTAAAACGAGCCTTTACAGAATCCGAGAAAGCCTTGAAGCCCGGCCCCTGAAATATCTTGCACACAAATGACCCTCCCGGGCGCAAAGCCCTGTCTGCAACGTAAAGGGCCATTTCGCACAGCTGCTCGGATCTGGCTGCGTCCACATCCTTTCTGCCTGTGGTGGACGGCGCCATATCACTTAACACCGCATCCACCCCCTGGTCAATAACCTGCCAAGCTTCAGGGGACATGTCGTTTATATCCTCCCGGAAAATAAACATATTTGCAGAAGGGTCAACATCGGCTGGCTTAATATCCACTCCTATGACCTTTCCGCCTTTCCCTGCAATCTTGGCGGCATACTTAAGCCATGAGCCCGGTGCGCACCCCAGGTCCAGGACCGTGTCACCCGGCTTTATTACCTTGTATTTTTCCTGGATTTCGGAGAGCTTGTATACGGATCTTGCCGGAAAATGCTCCTTTTTTGCCTTTTTTGCATAATAATCAGGCCTTGCGCGATCTTTTCCGCCGGTTTTTGCTTTTTTCCGCATCATATATGACTAATCTGCCGCCTCGGGCAATGCTGTTTAAAACAAAATTTCCATGACCTCGGCCAGCCGCCTGATGCCTATCAGCTCTATATTATCAGGGCTTCCCGCCTGCTTCAGACTGTTTTTGGGCACCACGCACCTTGTAAAACCCATTTTCTCGACTTCGGCAATCCTCTGCATAAGATGGGAAATCCCCCTTACCTCCCCGGTAAGCCCCACCTCTCCCAAAAGCAACATGCCTTCCGGCACAGGCCGGTCAATAAAGCTTGAGGCCACGGCAGCGATGATTCCAAGGTCCACTGCAGGCTCCGAGATCTTCACCCCGCCGGCAACGTTCATGAAAATGTCCTGGCCGCCAACGTGCAGCCCGAGCTTTTTCTCCATTACAGCCACCAGCAGAGAGACCCTGTTATAATCCAGCCCCAGCACCGTGCGCCGCGGGTTGCCGTAACCGGAACCGCTTATAAGAGCCTGGATCTCCACCAAAATGGGACGTGTTCCCTCCATGCAGGCGGTGACAACCGATCCCGGGGCGCTTGATTCGCGCTCAGCCAGAAACACCTCTGAAGGATTGGGCACCTGGGCAAGCCCTTTTTCCTTCATCTCGAACACACCAATCTCGTTTGTGGAGCCGAACCGGTTTTTTACAGCCCGCAGTATCCTGAAAACGTGATTCTGATCGCCCTCGAAATAAAGCACCGTGTCCACCATGTGCTCCATTAACCTGGGACCGGCAATCGCGCCTTCCTTGGTCACGTGCCCGATTAAAAACACCGGTATGCCTGTCTGCTTGGCCATGACCATGAGCTTCATTGTGGACTCGCGCACCTGGCTTACACTGCCCGGCGCGGAACCCGACTCATGGGAGAACATGGTCTGGATGGAGTCTATTACCAGGGCTTCCGGCGCCTGCTCCCGCACCATCTGCATGATAGCGTCTATGTCTATTTCAGAGACCACATACATGCCTGGTGCGGAATCGGCCAGCCTGCGGCTTCTCATTTTAAGCTGCCTGGCTGATTCTTCTCCTGATACGTATAAAACCTTTCTTCCCGCCAAGGCATACTGCTGCAGAACCTGGAGCATGAGCGTGGACTTTCCTATGCCCGGATCGCCTCCTATCAGCACCAGGCTGCCGGCAATTATGCCTCCGCCAAGCACCCTGTCAAATTCTTCCACCCCGGTATGAAGCCTGTACTCGTCATCAAGCTCCACTTCATCCATGGCAACGGCCTGCGCCCTGCTCACAGAGGCCGCCCCGGCTGCAGAACCTTGATTTTGGGCTCTTTCTTCAACCAGGCTTTCCCACTGCCCGCATTCCGGGCACCTTCCCATCCACCTGGGTGCCTGGTGCCCGCATGCCTGGCACACGTATATTTTTCGGGCGTTTTTTTTCATGGTTTTTTCTCTGGCGCTAAAAGAGCTTTCAAGATTGACATCCGGCACTACAAAATGGCAAATAAAAACAATTGCCCAAAGTCTGCCGTTCCAAAGAATATAGTACGGGAAAAACCCGAAATCAAACCTTTTCACTGCCCGGGAAAAACGAGGCCGGATGATTGATTATCACGTTCATACCATGCTTTGCAACCACGCCAGGGGCACAATGGAGCAATACATAGACCATGCTGTCGGCTCCGGGCTCGAAGAAATCTGCTTTCTTGAGCATCTC
This sequence comes from Desulfobacteraceae bacterium, assembly GCA_021737565.1. Taxonomy (GTDB): domain Bacteria; phylum Desulfobacterota; class Desulfobacteria; order Desulfobacterales; family Desulfosalsimonadaceae; genus Desulfosalsimonas. The sequence continues at coordinate 10,808 of JAIPDS010000071.1, forward strand.
ACTCTTAATGAAAGCGGCAGGCACCTGTCCCTGACCCCGGATGAACTCCCGCTCTATTATTACTCGGCAAGAAGGCTGCAGGCAGCCTGCAGGGGGAAAATAAACATAAAGGTCGGCCTTGAAATAGATTTTATACCCGAGCTCTGGGATTTAGCCCAAACAAAAGCAGAACAGTTCGACTTTGACGTAATAGGCGCCTCGGTGCATTTCATCAAAAATCAAAATCTTGTCAGCCCGAAAACCGCAAACAAGCATAAACCGGACAACTCTTTCTATGAAAGCTATCTTGATCTTCTCGATGCCATGCTTGACTGCTCATTCATAGACGTAATCTGCCATATTGACGTTGTAAAAAAATTCAGCGCAATTCCGCCTGGCTGGTTCTACGAAAGGCTGCAGGCCCTTATTGACAAAATAGCGGAAAAGAAAAAAACCCTGGAGATAAACACAAGCGGCCTCCGCCACCCGGTAGAAGAGATCTATCCCCGCCCGGATCTTCTCAAGCAATGCCGTAAAAAAAACATCCGGGTCTGCCCCGGCTCTGACGCGCATCTGCCCGAACAGGTGGGCCGCGATTTTGCACATGCGGAAACAATCCTAAAGCAAGCCGGCTACACCAGCGTTACCGGCTTTGACAGGAAAACCCCTTACCCGATTCCGATATGAACCAACCGGCAGTTAAATGAAAGGAAAGATATGAACCTGTCTGTCATACTCTTTATTATAGCAGCAATTACGCCCTTTTTTATTCTCACCCTATGGGCCCTGATAAACGTGTCTGTAAAGACCTTCCCCGGCCGGCTCAGAGAAAAGGTCATCTGGTGGCTTATCGCACTGATCCCGTTTATAGGATGGCTCATATACCTGATCTTCGGCTTCCGCAGGGGGAAAAGACTAAACATACAGACCTGAAAATTTATTTGACAAAACCACACTACACAGGCATATTGTATGCTTGCCAACCGCTCGTGGCCCCATCGTCTAGCGGTCCAGGACGCCGGCCTCTCACGCCGGAAACAGGGGTTCGATTCCCCTTGGGGTCACCAAGTATTCCAGTAGGTTATAAGATCTAGACCCAGATTTATGTAACTGGATACAAATCTGGATACAAATGCCCTATAGAGAACCGCTCTCTATGGGGTTTTTTATTGGTTAATTGCAATAACCTTGCCCTTTTCTTTGCGGGCAAAGACTTCGTCATCAATTTTCAAGTCCGTCAAGCCCAGCCGCTGCAAGTACCGTTCTGTGGTGGTTGGACTTTTATGCCGCAAAATTCTCTGGATCACCGCCAGAGGGTATCCAGCCTTAAACAAAATCGTTGCCGACAAATGACGGATACCGTGAAGACCAAAATGCTTCACACCTGCCAGGGCACAAAGTTCTTTCATCCAATGGTGCCGTTTGATAAACGGTTTGCCCGGCTCATGCCAGCGGGACGGGCTTTTATAGAGCTGGGTAAACACATAAACAGTGCGCTTCATCGGCCTGTTTTCCCACCACCAAAGCAGCTCCCGTTTGAGTTCACGGGTCATGGGCAGCCAGTCATATTCCCGGTTTGAGCCCCTGCGTTTGGAGGTCCACACCCTGACAACTCCGGATGCAAAATCCAGATCCTCCCAGGTCAAGCCGAAAAGCTCACTTTTTCTAAGAGCCAGATGCAAGGCGGCTATAAGCATCACCCTGTCCTGTCCCTCTGTCACATCAAGGACTGCCCAGAAGTCTTCTTCCGGGGGTACATATCTGGGTTTTCGCTGTTCCGGTAGTTTATCCACAGCGGCAAACGGGTTGCCTGCTTCTGCCGGAAAGCCCGGCAAGAACTTGCATGCCCATTTCCATGCCACAGCCAGATTCTTGCGAGCCTTATTGGCTGAATAACCCGATCTGGTGCGTCCCTGTTCGGTCAAAAACTGCATGGCCCGATTAAATGTTAATCGGTTTGTGGGAGTATCCGGAGGGATGTAGGCCAGAAGCCGTTTGGCAGCGTCCTTTTTTTCTTTGTAGGTCTTTTTTGCCACCCTGGACTCAATATAATCCAGGTATTGGGTAAGCCATTCATGAACTGTCGGGTAAGATACCGTGGGGATCTGCTGGTGGTTGTCCTTTTCCTGCCTGGCCTGTTCCTTTTTGATGGCTTCTTCCCAGGTCGCTGCCTCCCGGTAGCTCTTCTTGCTGTCGTCCGGCCACCATTTGGTCTTTACTTTGCCCTGAACCGTTGCAGCCGCCCGTACCCGACGGCGGCCCCTTCTGTTTGCGTAGGTAGGCATTTATTCTTTCCTCCACTATTTTTTCAAAGAACACAAGGCGTCCGGGTACGAGTTCGACACCTCCCCACCTGTCAGAGTATTTTTTTACGGTTCTGACGTCAAGCCCTAACCACCTGGCAAGAGCGTGTGGGGAGATGCATGCCCCGAATTTGTTCTCCAGAGATTTCATATAAATCCTTAAAGAAACAGCGCTTTATCCGTCACAAAAAATTGATGGCAAAAATTCATTGATCCCGAAGATAATGCTCCAATGCCTCCTCGATTACCGCTCTTTCACTGGCGCCGTTTTTTCGGCTTCTTTCCAGGCTCCGCTCAAATACGGCTTTTTTAAGCTTTATCTTTAAATCCCTTCTGATTTGTATATGCAACCTGTCCAATTCATTATCTCCGGAAGCAGCAGCCGACGCCTTAACATCCTGTCCTGTGCTGCCAGTTTCTCGATTTGTTGTTTCTGCCGGCTCCACATCCTGTGACGGATTTTCCCGGTCATTTAAAAAATCCTTCATGCTGGCAGGAGGCTCCAGAATCTGC
>JAIPDS010000072.1 GCA_021737565.1 Desulfobacteraceae bacterium
AAATGACACTTCCGTAAAACCCACCTCATCCCCCTTGTTCAAAAAAGATATTTTCATATAGAGTCGACACCGGGCTTGTTCAACCTCCGGATAAGATCGTGGTTCGTTTCACTCACACGATCTATCCTTGTTCGTTATGTGCATCCCATTGAAAACGGAGACGGGATTGATCTTTGCGAACTTTGCCGGACTTCGCTGGAAGCACCCATCACCAGCTTGTTCCGCCTGCAGAATGTTTCCACCAAAAGAAGGGACAGAATCAATTCAGATGAGGAGGAACGCCGCAGATTAGGATATACGCTCAAGATTGGATTCCGCTTTGCAGAACACGGCGGAAGGCCTTCTCATAAAACCGCAAGCATCATAGATGATGCAGGCAAAGCGATTGCAACACTTACTTATGGACACGGGGCAAAGATATGGAGAATCAACCTGGGTTGGGCCAGGAAAAAAGAGAATTCTCCTGACGGGTTCCTTCTCGATATTGAACAGGGCTATTGGGTCAGTGAAAACCGGTTGAAAGAAGTGGAGGAAAATTTTGAAGAAAATGCCCTCGGCCGCATCAACCGGGTGATACCTTATGTTGAAGACCATAAAAACTGCCTTATTTTTGAGCCGGCCGACGATCTTTCCAATTCCCAGATAGCATCCCTTGAGGCTGCAGTTAAAAGCGCCATACAAACTGTCTATCAACTGGAAGAATCGGAACTGGCCTCTGAAGCCCTGCCGGATAAGGCTCAAAGAAAGGTGATACTTTTTTATGAGGCCTCAGAAGGCGGGGCAGGTATATTGAAAAGGCTAATTGAAGATGCCTCGGCACTTCCCTTTGTTGCAAGATGCGCAATGGAGCATTGCCATTTTGATCCGGAAACAGAAACTGATCTCGGGGCTGCACCTTCATCCAAAGAAAACTGTGAGGCAGCCTGCTACAATTGTTTGATGAGTTTTTCAAATCAGCCGGACCATCCCTTGCTTGACCGGAAGTCTATCAAAGAGTTTCTTGGCATTCTTGCCCGGGCAAAGGTAAGGATTTCTCCGAAGGGAAATTCGAGTTCCAAGCACCTGGAGCAGCTTTTAAAAAATACCGATTCCAATCTTGAGCGGGAATGGTTGCGTCTTCTGGAAAGACTTGATATGCGCCTGCCGTCTCATGCACAGAAGCTGATTGAAAAATGCCGTACCAGGCCGGATTTTTTCTATGATGAATATCAGACGGCCATATATATAGACGGTCCGGTTCATGAATATCCGAATCGTGCAGAGCGGGATAAAATACATACAGAATGCATGGAGGATTACGGATACAGCGTGATACGATTCAGAAATAAAGAAAACTGGGAATCTGTTATCAAACAATACCCTCATATTTTCGGGATTAATTCATGAGTTTTGCAGTTGGTTCCCTGGTTAAGGCCAGAGACAGGGAGTGGGTTGTTCTGCCGGATTCAGACGAGGAACTTCTGCTGCTTCGCCCGCTGGGTGGCAGGGAGGAGGAAATAACCGGGGTTTATCTCCCGTTGGAAAACGTTGAGCCTGCAACCTTTGATCTCCCCGACCCCATGGACCCCGGCGATCACAGGTCCTGTAAATTGTTGCGTGATGCAGTGCGTCTGGGTTTTCGGGCATCGAGCGGCCCGTTTCGCTGTTTCGGGCATATTGCCGTAGAGCCGAGGCCATACCAGATTGTTCCTTTGCTTCTGGCTTTAAAGCTCGATCCTGTCAGACTTCTGATAGGCGATGATGTAGGAATCGGCAAAACAGTTGAAGCCTTGCTTGTTGCCAGGGAACTGCTGGACAGAGGTGAGATCAGCCGGATCTGTGTTTTATGCCCGCCGCATTTAACAGATCAATGGCAGGCTGAACTTTACAGCAAGTTCCACATTCAGGCTGCCACAGTGATTCCGGGCACGGTTAAAAAACTCGAGAAGGAACTGCGTGTCGGACAGTCCCTTTTTGAGGTTTATCCCTACACAGTCGTGTCTCTGGATTATATCAAATCCGACAGAAGGCGCAGCGAGTTCCAGAGGACATGTCCGGAACTGGTAATTGTGGATGAAGCCCATACCTGCGCTCATCCGCATGGCACCAGAGGTCGGCAGCAGCGCGATGAACTGGTGAATCAAATATCAAGGGATCCGGACCGCCATCTTGTTCTGGTTACGGCAACACCGCACAGCGGCAAGGAAGATACGTTCCGCTCGCTTCTGTCTTTTTTAAATCCTGAATTTATAAATCTTCCTGAAGATCTTTCAGGAAAGAATAATGAACGGCAGAGAAGAAAACTGGCTCAGCATTTTATCCAGAGGAGAAGAGGCGATGTCAAAACTTTTATGCAGAAAACTCCCTTTCCTGACAGGGAGTCATTGGAGGAGTATTATTCCCTGACAAAGGAATACAAGAAACTTTTTGAACGTGCGGTATCCTACGCCAAAGAATCCGTAGAGGAGCCATCTTCTGACAGAGGTCGATATTTCAGACAACGGGTCAGGTGGTGGTCTGCTCTTGCACTGCTAAGGTCCCTTGCCTCCAGCCCCCAGGCTGCTGCGGCCACGCTGCGTAACAGAGCCGCAAACATGGATGCTCAAACAGCCGAAGAGGTCAACGAAGTCGGCCGGAGGACAGTTCTGGATCTTATGGATCAGGACATTGCTGATAGTCCGGATACCATACCCGGCAGCGATATATGGGCGGAAGAGACCGGTGCGGAAAAGCACAAGCGAACCCTGCAGCAGATGGCAAGGGCCGCCGAAAGGCTGGCTCAATCCCCGGAAAAATACGACAACAAACTGGTCGGCGCACTGGAACTTGTCAGAAAACTCCTGCGGGACGGCTATTCTCCTATCGTTTTCTGCCGGTTCATACCGACTGCGGAATACGTGGCAAACTATTTCAGGCAAAAACTGAAACAGGCCGAAACAGGGCTGATAACCGGACAGCTTCCATCCGCGGAGCGTGAAAGCCGGGTTCATGAACTCGGGAATTACGGCAGCCGGGTACTGGTCTGCACCGATTGCCTGAGCGAGGGAATCAATATTCAAAAATATTTTAACGCTGCCGTGCATTATGACTTGTCCTGGAACCCTACACGCCATGAACAAAGAGAGGGCCGCGTGGACCGTTTTGCGCAGCCCGAATCTAAAGTGCGCGTTGTTACCTATTACGGCGTGGACAATCAAATAGACGGCATTGTGCTGGATGTGCTTTTAAGGAAGCATAAGGCCATACGGAAATCACTCGGAATTGCCGTACCGGTACCAGAGGATTCGGAAAAAGTGCTGGAGGCGATTTTCGAGGGCCTCCTTTTAAAAGGGAAACACAAAGATCCCCATCAGCTTTTATTGCCCGGCATGGAAGAATTTATTGCACCTGAAAGGGAAAAGCTTTTCGGGGATTGGGACAAGGCTGTGCAAAGAGAGGAAAAAAGATCCCGGACTCTTTTTGCACAGGCCAGCATCAAGCCGGAGCAGGTCGGGCAGGAAATCCAATCCGCAAGAGAAGCAGTCGGGACCAGTAAAGATGTGCGTTCATTTACCCTGGAGGTGTTAAAATTGTCAGGAGCCGGGATACACACACAAAATCCCGGCGCCCCGCCTGAAAGCCAAAGTTTTGCGCTGGATCTTTCCGCCCTTCCAAAAGGGCTGAAGGACAGACTCGGCCTGCAGTCCGAAAGTTTTCAGGCCAGATTTGAGCTGCCGGCAGGCGGAAACCAGCATTATCTTTCAAGAACCCATCCTTTTGTGGAAAATCTGGCCGGCTACGTTCTGGATACCACGCTTGATCCATACGAAAAATCATTGGCCAAAAGGTGCGGTGCCATTCGGACCGGGGCAGTGAATATAAGGACAACTCTTCTTCTTCTCAGGCTGCGCTACCATCTGAACACAAAAGTCAGGGGCATTGAAAAACCGCTCCTGGCAGAAGAGTGTCAGGTTATGGCCTATGAAGGACCCCCCGGAAATCCGACCTGGCTGCCAAAAGAAAAGGCCGTTGAATTAATGGACGCCTCGCCCGGGGGCAACATATATCCGGAACAGGCAACCCGGTTCATTCAAAAAGTAATTGACAATTACGATGTCCTTGAGCCTGTGCTTGAGCAGACAGCCAGGGACAGGGCTGAAGCACTTCTTGAGGCACACAGAAGAGTCAGAACAGCCTCCGGGGCCAAGGGGTTGCGCTATGACATAAAACCGAATCTTCCGGTTGATATTCTGGGAATTTATGTGCTGCTGCCTGTTTAGGATAAAAGTCCGGAGGCATGAAACATTAGAGGAAAAATGAAGTACAGGCTTTACATAGACGAGGTCGGTAATCCTGACCTCGAATCTTCAGAGAATCCGAATCATCGCTATTTAAGCCTGACCGGAGCGATTATAGAACTCGAGTATGTAAGAAATACCTTTTTCCCGAGGCTGGAAGAAATAAAAAGACAGTATTTTGACTCCCACCCGGATGAGCCGGTAATTTTACACAGGAAGGAACTTGTCAATCAAAGACCGCCTTTTACAAGTTTACGCGACTCAGCAACTGAGCGGCGTTTTAATCAGGAGATACTAAAAATTATCAGGGAAACAGAATATTTCGCCTTGACCGTAGTCATTGATAAACTTCAGCACAGGCGTCGCTATGCGGTCTGGAGATACGATCCATACCATTATTGCCTGGCCGTCCTGATTGAAAGATATGTCCTTTGGCTTGATCGAAACGCCCGGGTCGGGGACGTAATGGCAGAATCCCGTGGAGGCAAGGAGGACCGGAGGCTCAAGGAATCTTTTCAGAAGGTGTATGAGTCTGGAACCGATTATATTTTCCCTGAACAGATTGCCGCCCGGCTGACAAGTAAGCAGTTGAAGGTAAAGCCAAAGGCAAACAATGTAGCGGGCCTCCAATTGGCCGATTTGATAGCGCATCCCGCTTTTAAGGCAGCTCAGGCCAGGAGGAACAAGCAAAAACTTCCTGAAAATTTCGGCGGAAAAATCGCCTCGATTCTTGAGGATAGTAAATACGTCAGACGACCGGACGGCAATATAGAGGGCTGGGGCAGAAAGTGGCTTCCATAAAAAAAGGCCCTTTCGGGCCCGAAGGCTTTTGCCTTCCACCTCCAGTTATCTGGATTAATTTTAATTTAATTTATTAATTTTACCTTGTCAAGCAAAACAAAATATTTTTGAGCAAGTATCATGATAATCTGAGATTAAGAGCTATAACCCGGAGAATATGAAAGTATCGTTTACCAGCATTAAAACCCAGGGCGCCCTGCTTCCACCGGATATTTTACAGCGTATTGCCAGGGGAGACAAGGATCTTGGCGGCCTTAACCCCTCTGAGTACCACCTTCCCAAAGGAGAGCGTTTAAACGAGGCCATCAACAACTCCTGGAACCGCGTTCTGTGGTTTTGGGAAAGGTTTGAGCGCAGCCGGGAAAATCTTGATAAATCCGGAACAGGAACTTCTGAAACAAGAGAAAACCTGCTGCTGCCGTTGTTTCAGGAGCTTGGCTACGGACGGCTGTTTACTGCAAGGCCCCGGGAGCTTGAGGGCAAATCCTATCCAGTATCCCACTTCTGGCACCGGTCTCCGATTCATTTGGTGGGCTGCAGCGTTGATCTGGACAAGAGAGCCAAAGGGGTGCGCGGTGCAGCCCGGTCAAGCCCGCATGCACTGGTGCAGGAATTTTTGAACCGTTCTGACGATCATCTCTGGGGGTTTCTTTCCAATGGTCTTAAGCTGAGGATTCTTCGGGATAACGCCAGCCTTTCAAGGCAGTCTTTTGTGGAGTTTGACCTGGAGACCATGTGCAGCGGCCAGATTTTTTCTGATTTTGTACTGCTGTGGCTTCTTTGTCACCAGTCCAGGGTGGAGGCGGAACAGCCCGGGGAATGCTGGCTTGAGATCTGGACTCAGAGCGCCCGGGAACTCGGTATCCGGGCACTTGACAACCTGCGCGTAGGAGTAGAAAATGCTATTTCAGTTCTGGGCCAGGGCTTTTTAAGCCATCCCGGCAATTCAGCGATCAAAGCCAGGCTACGCTCCGGGGAACTGGACAAAGATGATTATTTCCGGCAGCTCTTGCGTCTTATTTATCGTTTGCTGTTTCTTTTTGCTGCAGAAGACCGGGACCTGCTCCTTGATCAGAATGCGTCAGACAAAGTCCGCACAAGGTATGCCCGATTCTATTCAACGGCAAGGCTTCGGACCCTGGCTGAAAGGACAGGCGGAAGCAGGCACCATGATCTTTACCAGGGTTTAAAGATCGTGATGAAAAAACTTGGCCTGCGGGATGGATGCCCCGAACTCGGCCTTCAGCCCCTGGGCACCTACCTGTGGCTGCCGACTGCCCTGCCCGATCTTGAAGAAGCTGAAATTGACAATGCTTCTCTGTTAAAGGCCGTGCGTCATCTTTCAGTAATCGAGGAAGACTATGTTAAAAGGCCGGTGGATTATAAAAACATTGGGGCCCAGGAGCTCGGAAGCGTCTATGAGTCTCTTCTCGAGCTTCACCCGGAACTCAACGTAGAATCCGGCTATTTTAATCTGACCACGGCACCCGGGCATGAAAGAAAAACAACCGGGAGTTACTATACCCCGACAAGCCTGATTTCCTGCCTTTTAGATTCCGCCCTGAACCCGGTGATAGAGGAGGCGGCCAGGGCGGACGAGCCTGATAAGGCAATTCTTAATCTAACCGTATGCGACCCTGCCTGCGGAAGCGGCCACTTCCTGATTGCCGCCGCACACCGGCTGGCAGACAGGCTTGCAAGGGTAAGGACCGGAGAGGATGATCCCGGCCCGGAATCCGTTCGCACAGCGCTTCGTGATGTAATCGGTCATTGCATTTATGGGGTGGATATCAATCCCATGGCGGTGGAGCTTTGCAAGGTCAATCTGTGGCTGGAGTCCATGGAGCCGGGCAAGCCGCTTTCCTTTCTGGAAAACCGCATTCAGTGCGGCAATTCATTGCTGGGAACAACTCCCGCCCTGCTGCAGAAAGGCATACCTGATGAGGCCTTTAAGCCGATTGAAGGAGACGATCCCCGGGTCTGCAAAAGGGCCAGACAGGAAAACCGGGAGAGAAAAGGCTCTCAGTACCAGAAGAAATTAAACCTCGTCTTTTATGACAAGCCGCTGCTCCAGTTCGGGGAATTGGCAGAAAACGTATCGAGATTCAATGATATTGATGATTCAGATATCAATGGTTTGATTGAAAAACAAAAAAGATACCGCGAACTGATACAATCCGAGACCTACATCCACGGTCGGTTTGTGGCAGATGCCTGGTGTGCCGCGTTTGTCTGGAAAAAGACAGAAGAGTTTCCATATCCGATAACTGAAGAGGAATTCAGAAAGCTCGAAAATGATCCCGACAGTATCCCTGCCTGGATGAGAGACGAAATCATGCGCCTGGGCAGCGACTACAATTTTTTTCACTGGCACCTTTCATTCCCGGATATTTTCGAGCCTGCAGAAGATCCGGAAATGGCTGAAAACCGCAAGACAGGCTTAAACGGCGGATTTGATGTTGTGCTCGGGAACCCGCCATGGGAGCGGGTTAAATTGCAGGAAAAGGAATGGTTTGCCCAGAAGGACCCTGAAATTGCCAATGCTCCGAATGCCGCAATCCGCAAGCAAATGATAGAGGAGCTGAAGGAAAATGAACCGGAATTACACGGCCAGTTTCTAAAAGACCGGCGCCGCTCAGAAGGCATAAGTCATTTTCTGCGTGATTCCGGGGTATATCCGCTTTGCGGGCGGGGGGATGTGAATACGTATTCGGTGTTTGCCGAGGATATGCGCAATATTATAAATTTCAGGGGAAAGGTTGGCTGTATTGTTCCCTCAGGTATTGCCACAGATGATACCACCAAGGTGTTTTTCCAGAAGATCATGGAATCAAGGGCCCTGGTCAGCCTTTATGATTTTGAAAACAGAAGAAAAATTTTTCCTGGAATTGATTCCAGAATAAAATTCAGCTTGCTTACCTTAACCGGCCCCTCCCGTCCGGCCAGGGGAGGCGCCTGGTTTGCCTTTTCTCTCCTCGGCATCCAGGATCTTAAGGAAAAAGAAAAAGTTTTTACCCTGTCAGCAGAGGATATTTTCCTTATCAACCCCAACACCCGGACCTGCCCGATTTTCCGCTCGCAAAAGGACGCTGAACTGACCAAAGAGGTCTATAAAAGGGTTCCCGTGCTTATCAGGGAAGGGGAGCCGGAAGAAAATCCCTGGGGGCTACATTTTAAAGCCATGTTTCATATGGCCAATGATTCTCATCTTTTCAGGACAAAGCAGGACCTGGCGGATCATGGTTTTGTGTTAAACGGGAATGTTTTTGAAAATGATGAACAAAATTACCTGCCTTTGTATGAAGCCAAGATGATTCACCATTTTGACCACCGCTGGGCCACATATGACGATTCCGGCAATACGCGTGAATTGTCAATCGAAGAAAAACAGGATCCCGCCTGCACCGCCCTGCCCAGATACTGGGTGCCTGAATGGGAGGTGATCAAGCGTGGATCCAGGGTTTCAAGGGAACTGCTCAAGGCCTATGAAGAGCAGGACAGGGACAAGCTTGAATCAATCCTGAGCGCCGACGCAAGCTTTTACCAAGAGGATGTGCTGGACTTGGCTGAAAAGGAAATCAGGGAGAATTGTCCTGAATGGTTTTTGGGGTGGCGGGATATTACAAATGTAACTAACGAAAGAACGGTTATATCTAACGTTCTTCGGCGGTCAGGAGTGGGCCATACCTGCCCTTTAATGATTTTTGAAGAAAAGGAAAGCATGGTTTCTTTGTTGCAAACAAACCTGTCAACTTTTGTTTTCGACTATACTGCCCGAAACAAGATAGGCGGAACGCACTTAACCTATAACCTTTTAAAACAACTGCCTGTTTTGTCGGCTGAAGAATATAATAAGCACTGCTTATGGACAGGAATGTCCGGTTTCCTGATCAAGGAGTTTCTGCGGCCAAGAATTCTCGAGTTGCTTTACACAAACTGGGAATTGGAGTCTTTTGCCCGGGATTGCGGTTACAATGGTCCTCCCTTTAAATGGGACCCGGAGCGGCGTTTTCTCATTCGCTGCGAAATAGATGCGGCCTATTTTCATCTCTATTCCATCAGCCGGCACGATGTTGAATACATCATGGACACTTTTCCTATTGTCAGGCGCAAAGACGAAAACACATACGAAGAATACCGAACAAAACGAGTTATTCTGGAAATCTATGACCACATGGCAGAAGCCATGGAAACCGGAAAACCATATGAAACCAGGCTTGACCCTCCGCCAGGGGACCAGCACAACCAACACAGCCTATCCCGCCCCGCATTCCGATGAACCGGAAAATTTTGCATACCAAGTGGTCTACGTATGCTTATTTTCCCTGGAATTCTCGATATTAATGACAAGTTTTTTCAATCTGAGCAAACTTTTCCTGGTGGCTGTTTTGCGGCAGCAAGGCCCGGCACTTTTGTGTTGGGTCGAGGACAAGTAGGTGTTGCACTTATTTTTATTATTAAAGCAGGTGAGTACCGGCGAGGAAAAAATTCAGGCAGGTGCAAGTGTCTGTTCGGGGTTATCGGAAAATAAAGGAAGTTGGTTCCAAACCCGGCCTTCAAGCAGTCTCCCTGTTTTTTTCTTGTTTGTTCCGCCCCATTGCTTAAAGAAAAACGGAATATTCTGTTCCTGGCATTGGTTTTTTATGCTTATCACCCATTCTTTTTTCATTATCCGGGAATGGGGGCCGGATTCACCTCCTGCTATGACCCAGTCAATTCCATTTAAGTCCATCTCCGGCATTCTAGTAAGCAACGGCTCAAGAGATAGAAATTTTATTTTTGCATCTGTTTTTACAAGGTTGTAAATCCTTTCAAGATAGGCGTCACTTTCAACGGTAACCCCCATCCAGATATTAGGGTGCCATTCCAGGCGACTGTTCAGGCGGGCAAGTCTTTGAGACCGTTTTGTAAGGATCTGAAACTGGTGGTGCCTGGCTTTGCCCATAACGTCAAATACTTTTTGAATGAACTCCAGGGGGATATCCTCGTGGAAAAGGTCACTCATCGAGTTTACGAAAATCATCTGAGGCTTTTTCCATTTCAGGGGGACATCAAGCATATGCTCCTGGAGGGTCAATTTAAACCCGTTCCAGTAATTGGCATTGCCCATGGCCTTTAACCGGAGAGCAAGCCTTTCGGCATAACAATTCTTGCAGCCTGCGCTTATTTTGGTGCATCCGGTGGTCGGGTTCCAGGAGGCCTCCGTCCATTCTATTTTTGAGTCAAGGCTCATTGTTTCCTCCGATGTCAGGATATTTTATTGCCTTGTTTGATATTAACTTAACAGAAATTATCGGAGAATAGAAGGGATGGATTTTATTCTTCCTCCTTGAGCAGAATGTCGTTTGCAATTTTTACGGCTGTTTTTGCCCCCCTGGGATTGCCGGCAGCAAAGCATAATAAGAAGATAGGTACGTTCCTGCTATTACGAAGAGGCATGGGGGTTGCCACTTCTTCAAACACGGTTTTTAGTCGTTTTATGAAGAACTCCTCTATAGCCTTTAAAGACGTGCTTTTTTCAGGAGCCAGCTCTTCACCGAAAAGTCCTTGTTGCACTGGTTTCTTATAGAATTCTGACCGCCATTCAGAGGTGCCGAAAATAAGGTCGAGCCGTTTTGACCAAGCGGGGCTTGGCTCCTTTCTGGTCAATATTCTGTTTACCACCTGGCCGAGGGGAAACAGAAGCCATAAATCTATTGCCTTTGTTGCAGCAATGCTTTCTATTGTCTCCCATTCAACCTGCCCTCCATAGGGGTCCAGGAAAGCTACAGCCCTGTTTTTACTCCAGTCCATTCCTTTGCACCACCGTTTGAGAAATTGATTTGAGTCTTCAGAAACAATCCGGATGGATTTGTCGGGGTGGCTTTTTCTCAGAGCTTCCAGCTCTTCTATGAACCGCCTTTTTGTTTCAATGAATATATAGTGGTTAAATGGCGGTTCGGTTTCAATTGCTATAACAGCGCTTCCTTTTTGGAAATTTTCAGCATCAGTATCGTCAAACAGCCCCTGGTCTTCGTTGCCTGCTTTGGCAGCACGGTATCCCGTACCTGCAAAAGCATCAATATAGTAAGTAATGAGATTCCTTGCCTTCGGATGGGTGGTAAAGATCTTCATATAGGCCGAAAGGTATTTATCCAGTCGGTTAAGTTTATCCTTTGTCCAGGGACCTCCAAAGGAATGGGAAGTTTTCAAGCTTACCTCCTGTAGGGGGGTGCTATTTCTTTAAATGGTAATTTTACTTAAGTGAAGGGTCATAAATCTTTACGGTCTCTTTCAACCTATCACAGTACTGGTAAATATCGTTGAGGTCTTCTATCAGGACCTTTTCCTCGTTTTTGTTTTCGTCAATGAGGGCCAGGTATTTGCGTGTCTCTCTGTTGAAATACAGGCGGCAGATGGGCTGCCGATTATTGTCATCGAGCAGGATGCCGAAATAGCTGAGGGTGTCCCTGGGGGCGATGCGGGAGGGATCGACTGTTTCCCGCAGGATGGCTTTTACAATATGGAAACCCTCCATTTCTTCTGCCGTGGTTACAGGTGTTTTCTTGTCTTCTGATGGTTTTTCTTCGGCCGGTTGGGATTCTTCCTGCGCGGTTCCGGCTGAGGCGGTTTCCTTTTCCATGGCGTATTTCAGGCGGTCATTGATCTTGTCTGTTATGAACTGATTAAAGGCCGTCTTAACGGTTTCGGCAAACTGTTTGCGCACTGATTGAGTCAGCTTTCCGCTGTATACCTGGGAGGCCAGCAGCCGTACAAAATCATCCGAGGGTGAAGCGTATTCGTCTGCCAGGATCTTTTTTATTTCCTTGGTATACTTCAGGTCGCTTGCCGTGGAAATAACTTCTTCAAGGTCAAACGAGGGCTTGGTCAGCTTTTCCAGTTCCGCGATCAGGGGTTCGTTCAAGCTGGCCAGGCTGAGTTCCAGGAAGGGTTTGGAGTCCATTTTATTGGCCGCGTCAAGGTCCGAGTAGAACCGGTAATTGATGCCGTTTGTCAACACACCGATCCTGGCGTCTGTGACCGAAAAATATCTGTATAATTGTGAGGCGTGGACATCATCCAGGTTAGATCCGCACCATTTGCATTCAAAAAGCATTATCGGCATGCCGTCCTTTAAAACGGCATAGTCAACCTTCTCGCCCTTTTTGACCCCCACATCAGCTGTATACTCGGGGACCACCTCAGTGGGGTCAAACACGTTATAGCCCAGGGCATTGATAAACGGCATTACCAGTGCGCTTTTGGTAGCCTCCTCGGTCTGGATGTGCTCAACCTGCTTTATAAGCTGGCTTGCAAGGGATTGAATTTTTTCGCTGAAGCTCATGGTTTGCCCCTCTTTGTTTTATAATGGTTAACCCCCGTATCCATGCGGTTCCCCCGCACCCCTTGGGACTTGCCCGACAGAAATTACCGGGCGGAAAACCGCAAAGTTTTTTTCTGCCGAATCAGACAGAAATTACCGGGCGGAAAACCGCCTTATACCCCTTTCAAGCTGCTCAATCTCCAGACGGCGCGTCGAAGGCGATTTGGAATTAATTATGCTGGCCCCGGAATTCCCTTTCCTTATTACATAAGGTTCCAATAAGCATCCTGTCCCCAGAATTCCGGTAAAAGCTATTGCTGCCCTCGATATCTGATAAACTGATTTGCTACATCATAATAATTTTCCCCAGCTATCATGTTAATAGCATCCGTGTTAATGCCCGGATCTTGATAATTCCCTCTTGATAATTCAACCGCTGCAAGAAATATAATTGTCATAATTAAGTCACTAGCTTCTTCTGGCATGCTTTCAACTCCCCAGAAATTAATAGGGTATCCATTCGCTAGTAAATTCAGTTGCCTGTCGTCTGGAGCAATATAAAACTTGGTGCCTATAAGTTCTCCTGCATCGTTGAACGAAGCCGCTATCGCGGCAGAAAAAACAAAAATAGTGTATACTCCGATTATGTGCTCAATTCCGGGCACTTATAAAAAAGGAGTATACCATGGAGAAACCAGAAGTAAATCGATTTAACAAACTGTATCAA
>JAIPDS010000073.1 GCA_021737565.1 Desulfobacteraceae bacterium
CCCCAGTGTAGCCCTATCCTCCGAGCAGGCAGAATAAATTTATTATACAAGTAGGCTATGGCGCAAGAAACAATTTTTAATCAACCGGACATTTCACTTGCTATGAAAACCGGACATTTCTAAATGCTATTGACACGGGGGTTTCTTTTAATTGACCGCTGGTTGGGATTTTGTTATAAGGCAGTGATCTAACGGTTTCTTTAGCTATGGGAAAAAATATGAACAGGTTTTCAGGCTTACTGGCCTTTTATCTTATTTTTTTTGCCGCTCTTTATTTCCCGTGCCAACATGTTTTTGCCTTTGACAGTCCTGCGGGTCAGGATTCGAGCATTGTAGGCCGGGAGCCTGCCGCACAGGGTATAAATCTGACACCCGAAGAAAAGGCATTTCTGGAAAATCACCCTGTTATAAGGGTGGGCAACGAGGAGGACTGGCCTCCTTTTGACTTCAGTGAGCACGGGCGTCCCAAGGGATATGCCATTGAGCACCTGGAGCTTTTGGGCCGGCGGCTGGGCATTTCATTCGAATATGTAAACGGTTACACTTGGTTTGAGTTGCTGGGCCTGTTCCGGGAGGGGAAGATAGATCTTTTGCCTTGCCTGTGGAAAACCGGGAGCCGCGAGGGCTACATGCATTTCACCGAGCCCTACCTGGAACTGCCGTATGTTATCGTGGTTCTGAAGGAGAATCGGTCAATACGCACGGTTGAAGACCTTAAAGGCAGGACCGTGGCCGCGGCAAGGGGATATAAGCAGGAAGAGGTGCTGCGCGCCTATTATCCGGAGATCGATATATATCAGGTGCAAAATGCCCTCCAGGGACTGGAGGCGGTTGTATATGGCGAAGCTGATGCTTATATAGGATATCTCGGAACAGTGGCCTATCTTATGACCACCCGTTTTATGGGCAGCCTGCGGATTTGTGGTGAGAGCAAGGCGCCCGGTCTTGGCCCCCAGGGCCTTCACATAGCCGTGCGCCGGGAAATCAGCTTGATGGGAGATATCCTCCAGAAAGCCATGAATACCGTATCAGACAGGGAAAAGGTGGAACTGGCGGAAAAATGGATACCTGTCGAGCAGACCGGGGTCCCTGATCTGACTACCGAGGAAAAGGTTTTCCTGCGAAAACATCCGGTGCTCAAGGTGGACAATTTAAGGAACTGGCCGCCGTTTAACTTTGTTGAAAAGGGTGAACCCAGGGGTTTTTGCATTGATTATATCGAACTTCTGGCCGCAAAGCTGGACTTGGAGCTCGAGTTTATAACCGGCTCCCATTGGGGAGAGTTCATGGAAGGTTTGCAGACCGGGGAGGTTGATTGCCTTATCGATGTGGTGGAAACCCCGGACCGGCAGGGAGCAATAGCTTTTACAGATCCTTATTTGACAATCTTTTCCGGTATAGTGGTGCGCAAGGGGCAACTGCAATATACCAGATTAGATGACCTGGCAGGCAGAAAAGTTGCAGTGCCGGAGGCTTTTTACTATCAGGAGTTACTGAAACGGCATTATCCGGAAGTGGAGTTGGTAGCTGAAAAAGACACGCTGAGCTGTCTTAAGGCTGTTTCTTCGGGAATGGTTGATGCAGCGTTGTCGGAAAAGCCGGTATCTGACTATCTTATCAACAAGCATTTTCTTACGGATCTAAAAAGCGTGCCGCTTATGGGTTCCAGCCATTTCGTCGATACACCCGTATCCATGGGGGTTAGAAAGGATCGCAAAATTCTTCGCGATATCCTGCAAAAGGCTATGGACAGTGTCAGCCAGGAGGAAAAGGCAGGGCTATACAGGCGCTGGCTTGATAAGCGCTCCGCGGAGCCGGGTAAACCAAAGATAGCGCTGACCCCTAAGGAACGGCAATGGCTTGAGGAAAAGAAGGCTTTGCGCATTTGTGTCCACCCGGATCGCCCGCCTTTTGAAGAAATAGATTCAGAAGGCGCCTACAGCGGGATTGTGGCCGATATCATGTCTTTACTGACGGAAAGAACAGGGGTTCCAATCCGGGTTCTGCCAACAGAAAGCTGGCGGGAAAGCCTTGAGGCCATGGAAGAGGGCAGGTGCGATCTTCTTTCGGCCGTATCCCAAAACAACACGAAAGAAACCGGTTTTGCCGTTTCAAAACCGTATATTGAATCGGTAAATGTGATTGTGGCCGGCAATGCCCAGCCGTATATACCCGACCTGCATTCTCTGGAAGGCAAGATGGTGGCAATCGAAAAAGGAAATCCAATAGGTGGATATCTTGAAGAGAACTTCCCCCAGATTTCGCTTGGATTTTATTCCGGCCTCAATCGCTGCCTCCTAAGCGTGGCCGAGGGAAAGGCCGATGCTGCTGTCGGCAGTCTGCACCGCGTAAGCTACGCAATCCATGAGCTGGGTCTTTATGATTTAAAAATCGCCGGGCAGACCCCTTACAAGGAATACCTGAGGTTGGGCGTCAGCCGAGATAACCCGATATTGACCTCCATCATGAACAAGGCACTGGAGTCTTTGTCCGAGCGGGAGGTGAGCAGAATTACCGGAAAATGGCTGTCCATCCGATATGATAAAGGTGTGGACACGGTGCTTTTAATGCAGATCCTGGGGGCCGGAGCCCTTCTTATAGCCCTGTTTGTCTTCTGGAACCGGAAACTGGCCCGTTTGAACAAACAGCTCGGAACAGCCCATGAGGCCTTGGCCGTCAAGAGCCTGGAGCTGGAAAGACTTTCTGTGACAGATAAGCTCACCGGCATTTTTAACAGGATGAAGCTCGAGGACCTTTTGCAAAGCGAAATCAGGCGGACCCAGCGCAACGGAAGACCTTTTTCAGTGATCATGATGGACGTGGACAATTTCAAGGACGTCAATGATTCATACGGCCACCAGGTAGGAGATGAGGTTTTACGGGAGATTGCAGGGCTTCTGAAGGCCAATGTCAGAAAGGCCGACAGCCTGGGCCGCTGGGGCGGGGAGGAGTTTTTAATTATCTGTCCGGATACCACGGGTAAGGGAGCCGCCATACTGGCCGAAAACCTGCGCCGCCTGATAGATGAACATGAACTGACGGTGGCAGGCGGGGTTTCCTGCAGCTTCGGGGTGGCCGAGCATCAGCCCCAAGAAGGCCTGGATCCCCTGTTGGGCCGCGTGGACCGGGCCATGTACCGCGCCAAAAGACGCGGAAGAAACAGAGTGGAGCTGGACGAACCACAAGCTTAGCTCGTTATTTGTTTTATGCAAGAACCAAAAGAAGGACTGTTGCGAATATCACGGCAATTAACACTGAGGCAAGCATAAGCCGGGCTGCGGAAATGATGTGTTTTCGTCCCGGCAGGGCAAAGGCTGCGCCTATCCAGGGTTTTTCAATGAGTTTGCCGTTATATATGCCGGGGCCGATAAGCCGCACGCCAAGGGCGCCTGCAAATGCGGCCTCAGGCAGGCCGGCGTTCGGGCTTTTATGGTTTTTGCCCTCGGAAATTGCTGTGACAAAAGACCTGCGCCCGGTTTTGTAAATAATGCCCGCAGCAAGGGAAATTATCGGAACAGAGAGTCTTGCAGGAATCCAGTTGGCTGCATCATCTATCCTGGCCGCGGTTTTTCCGAACTGTTCATAGCGCTTCGTCCTGTATCCAGTCATGGAATCAAGTGTTGATATCATTTTAAAGGCAATCGCGCCGGGTGCGCCAAGAAATACTGCGAAAAAAAGCGGGGAGAGCACTCCGTCCACGAAATTTTCAGCAACTGTTTCAACCGCAGCCCTTGACAGGCCGGCTTCATCCATCTGACCTGTATCCCGGGATACCAGCATGGCAACCAGGCTCCGGGCCTTGTCTGTTTCACCTGGCACAAGTGCGGCATGAACCTTTTTTGCCTCTGTATAAAGGCAGCGGGTTGAAAGACATGTATAGAGCAATATGATTTCGCAAATAATTTTTGTCGCAGGGTGTATGAGTCCTGCCAGAAACACCAGGCAAACCGCAGCTATATAAGCGCTGCATACAAGGACTGCCGCAAACACCAGGCCTGCTGTGAAAGGATTTTTTACAAGCCTTCGGAAAACCTTTTCCGCGCGCTCTGCTGCCAGCCCCATAAGCCGCACAGGATGAGGGAGCCATAAAGGATCACCGAGCAGAAGGTCCAGGCCCGCGGCCGCAGGAATCACATACCATGCCGAAAGCATTTCAATCACTTATCCCCCGCCCCCCGTCCCCCGCCCCCCGCCCCCCGTCTTCCGTCCTCCGCCTTCCGCCCTCTGTCCTTCGTCCTTTGCAAATTCCGCTATCACTCCGGCAGCCAGCTTATTCGACTCAGGGTCTTTCAAAGAAATCCTGAAAAAGTGTTCATCAAGGCCGTCGAAATTGGAGCAGTCACGGATCAAAAGGCGACGGGCGAGCATATAATCCGCGATTTCCGCTGCATTAAAGCTTCCGGCCCGCATGAGCATGAATGTGGTATCAGAGTCAAAGACTTCAAGCCCGGAGATATCAGAAAGCCGCTTATGCATTTCTGTCCTTTGACCGTGTAAGTATTTCCGGGATTTTTCAGCATGGGCTTCTGCAGCCTCGCTGTTTTGAGCAATAAAAAGCACTGCTGCCTGTGCCGGGGAATTTACGCTCCAGGGAGGCAGGTATTTTCTTATCTTTTCGGCAACAGGCTCGGGGGCAACGCAAAATCCCACCCGTAGTCCCGGGATGCAGTGGATCTTTGAGAGCGACTGCAGAACCACGACATTTGACAGCCCTGTATGCGCCATGGTTTTGTCCTCCGGACCGCGGACAAAGGGAAGATATGATTCGTCAATGACAAAAAGGGTTTCAGGCATGGAACAAGCCAGGGACGCAAGCTGCTCAGTGTCTGTAAATTCGCCCGTGGGATTGTTGGGATTGCAGAAAAACACCGCATCTGCGGCTTCGGCCTGTTTTTTTAACATGTTTAAATCCGGTTTGAACCGGTTTTGGCTTTTGCGCATGAAATAGTTGTATTTAACCCTGTTTATTTCCAGGGCGTCCGCATAATCCGAATAAGTGGGACCAGCCACAACCGCCGAGCCTGTTTCCAGCACGCGGGCAAGCAGATATAAAAATTCCGTGGTGCCGGCCCCCGCAATAATCCTGTTTTCATCAATGCCCTGCCAACCGGCATATGCCCTTGTCGCCCTGCAGGCATCAACTTCAGGCAATCTGCAGATGTTTTCAATATTTTGCCCAAGATGCTCTAAAAGACCAGGCATGGGGTCCAGGGGGTTGATATTTGCGCTCATGTCAGTTATGTCTTCGGGCGCGCATCCCAGGGCTTGTGCTGCGGCGAATATGTTGCCGCCGTGTCCGTGGATCATTTTTTTTCCTCCGGTTCAAGGAGCCTGATAAGGCCGTTGATGTCTGCATGTGCCTCGAAATGTTCTGCCAGCAGATCGTACTGCCTGTCTCTTTGCGCGTGGCCCTGGAGTCCCGGTACTTTTACGTCTTTTACGCCGGTATGCTCCAGCCATTTTTCAAGTATCTGCGGCCTGTCAAAAAGTCCGTGCATGTAAGTGCCCATTACAAGGCCGTCTTCGGATATGCAGCCATCCGTGAAATCGCATTTCGCAGAGTTCTGTTCGGTTACGTAAAACAGGGCTGATCCTTTATCGGCTGTTGTGCGTCCCATGTGGATTTCATAACCGGTGCCCTCGGTTTTATCCCAGACAAAACTTGCAAGCGCAGTGGTTTTGGGAGCTGCAAGCACGGTTTCAACAGGAAGAAGACCGAGGCCCTGAGTTGTGCCTGACTCATCCTCAATCCCGTCCGGATCGTGCACTGCATACCCCAGCATTTGATATCCCCCGCATATGCCGAGCACGTGTCCGCCCGATTGGTGATATTTTTTAATCGCCCCGGTCCATCCGGTTTCATGCAGCCATTCAAGGTCAGCCCGCGTGTTTTTTGTTCCGGGCAGGATAACAGCGCAGAAAGGCGAAAGATCTCTTGGCTGTTCAATGAAATATACAGACAGGCCTTCTGCGGCATCCAGTGGGTCAAAATCCGTGAAATTGGAAATCCGCGGAAGGCGCACCACTGCAACCGCCGGTTTTTTAACTGAGCTGTTTTCCGGGGCGGATGCGCGTTCAATTGATACCGCGTCTTCAGCCTCTATCCGTATATGGTCAAACCAGGGAATAACCCCGAACGAGGGCTTTTTTGTCCTGTTTTCAAGCCAGGCAAGCCCGTCTGAAAACAGACCGGGATCCCCCCTGAACCGGTTTATCATAAATCCTGCTATCCGGTCTGTGAAATGATCCGGCAGGCATGCCAGGGTGCCTGTTATCTGGGCGAAAACCCCGCCCTTATCTATGTCTGCTACAAGTACGGCAGCCGCGTTTGCATATGCAGC
Source organism: Desulfobacteraceae bacterium (assembly GCA_021737565.1). GTDB lineage: Bacteria > Desulfobacterota > Desulfobacteria > Desulfobacterales > Desulfosalsimonadaceae > Desulfosalsimonas. The sequence goes on from JAIPDS010000073.1 coordinate 6,342, forward strand.
CATGGGAAGGTTTACAAAATCCCGGTCCATGAGGTTTACTTCCGCACATGAGCCCGCACCTTCCATGATCACCGCGTCGCATTGCATGCGAAGCCTGTCAAGTGCCTGTGCGGCAGTTTTGAAAAGCGTGTCTTTTTCGGTGTAATATTCTTTTGCTTTTTTGTGTCCCACGGCCCGGCCCATGACAACAACCTGGGATCCGTTATCTCCTGCGGGCTTTAGCAGTACAGGGTTCATGTCCACGTGAGGGGCTGTTTTTGCTGCTTCTGCCTGTACTATCTGGGCCCTTCCCATTTCAAACCCCTCAGGAGTTACCCCCGAGTTGTTTGACATGTTTTGGGCCTTAAAAGGCATCACACGCAGCCCGCGGTTTGCAAGAACCCTGCACATGGCCGCGGCAAGCACGCTTTTTCCAACCTCCGAGCCGGTGCCGAGAAAGGCCAGGCAAGGAGCATATTCGGTAATGCTTTTCATAATTTTTTACGATATCGAATTTTCAAAATATCCGAAAGTCACTTTTATGCATTGATAATCTTAAGTGTTTGACTTTTTTACACTAAAAAGCCCTCCCAAGCCTTGCCGGCTTAAGAGGACTGCACCCGTCTTTCTTGACCCCTTAAATTCATGAGGCGAGATCCGCGCGCCATTGAGCATGAAACACTTCAGCAGGGCAGGTCTTCAGGCTCCTGGATCAGCCTAATTGTTGCGCCTTCCTAACGTAAGTCCGCTTTTGTCCTTCTTAGCGCTTTAGTGTTTTATCCTGAAATATAGCGGGTTCTCGTTGGCAGAAAACAGCATGAGTCAAGCGGCTGAGGATGTCAAGTATGAGCAAGAAGGCTGTTTGTCTTTATCCATGGATAAGCCCTTCTCTCTGAACCTTTATTTATTGTTATTAGCGCAATGAACTGGACTGCTGTTGGAGCATTAGCGGGACATCTCCAACAGGGACAAAAGAGATTGTCAGATAAATCTTTTTATAATTGAGCATTGTTCTATAAAAAAATCTTTTTTCATAACTTATTTTCACTTGATGTACATCCAGTTTTTGTTATTAAAGTATATAAAAATATTTTAAAAAGTCAGATAAAGATAGTTTTTCACGTAAAAGTGGATTATTTAAATTAGAATTACTAAATATTTTCCAAATCAAATAAATAGGAAATTGGTATGCCCGGAAACCCATTTTTTAAGGTGAAGCAAGGGGGTAAACTGCTTGCCGCAATTATTATCTCATTTACATTCCTGCTTTCCGCAAAGGCTGTTTTGGCGGGGCCGCCGGCGAAAATCGAGTGGGACCTTAAACGCCTGGAACTGGAGGTGCCTGCCGGCGGAACATTGGAAAAACAGGTTTTCTTTGTTCCTGATAGGGACACGGATACGCTCAAGATTGAAACATCCCCCTCCCTTTCGGGTTATCTTAAGATCGAGCCCGGGGAGATCGAGTCGACCCAGGCCGGAAAAATTGTAAATATAACGGTGACCGCTGCCTTAGATGTTGATCAGAAAGGGAAAAAACGTGCCGGGACAATTCATGTCCGCGAAGGTGAACAAACTCTGGCTGACACACTGAAGGTAACGATTGTCAAAGACGAAAATGCTTGCGGAATCAGGGGGACAGTCCATCAAAAGGATGAAGGTGTAGAAGGGGTTATTATAAATCTGGACGGCCCTGAATCCGGAACTGCCGAAACAGATGATAGCGGAACTTTTTCCTTCTCCGGCCTGACAGAAGGAGAATACAGTGTTTTTCCCGGGAAAGAGGGCTTTTCTTTTGAGCCGGAGAATCATACCATACAACTGAATGATTGTCCTGAAAATCGTGAAATTGATTTTACCGCAGAGGAGGCGGTCGCAGATATTACGGCGGACCCTTCAACTATTAAACAGGGGGAATTGTCGACCCTGCAATGGTCGTGTTTAAATGTTGAGGAGTGTATTATTGAACCTGATGTGGGACAAGTAGAAATGAGCGGATCAATCGAAGTTTCCCCTGAAAACTCTGTCACCTATTCCCTGACCGCATTAGGTCCGGGCGATTCAGCGACTGATGAAGTTACAGTGGAAGTCAGGCAGGACGAACTTCCGGAAATTTCCATAATCTCACCGTCAGCCGGAGAATTCCTGGCCAGAAAAGAGGTTACGGTCCGTGGGACAATAGAGGGAATTTCTGAAACCGATGTCGGGGTGAGCGTTAACAGCACGGCCTTGAATGAGATTTCTTTTGATTCCCGCATACCTGCAAACGTATATGAAGAGGAATTCGCTGCAAACAATGTTCCTCTCATGCCAGGGGATAACACGATTACTGTAATTGTGACCTCCGGTGACCTTGAACAGATCAGCGAGGAATCCGTGGAGGTTTATTGCGATCCCGCAGATTATACCATTAAAGCCGAATCTGCACGACAAAGCGCGGTTGCTCCCCTGGAAGCAACATTGGAGATTGATGCGGATTTCAACATTACCGATTCCTCGGTTACCTGTTCCGGACCTGCTCCGGCTGAGATAACCGAGCAGGCACCGGACGAATACGAAGTGCGAATGACCGAGCAGGGGCTCTACTTTTTTACCGTGGAAGCTGCGGATCCGGAAAATAATATACTTGCCGATGAGTATGTCTTTATGGTGATGGACGAGGCGGACCTGGATGAAAAACTGCGATCCAAGTGGAACGGACTTAAATCCGCCCTAGCAGAGCAGGATATCCAGGGAGCTTTGCAATACTTTACAGACGACCAGAAACATCTTTACAGCAACATTTATTCAGCGCTTGAAGATGAGCTTCCGGAGACGGCTGCTGAGATGAAAGAGATAGAATTTCTATACGCAAAAGACAATCTGGCAAAATATAAAATATACAAAGACGAACATTACGGCGGAGAGGAAATCACTGTGGCTTATTACATATACTTTGTAAAAACATCCGAGGGGCTTTGGAAGATACACCGTTACTGATGAGTCCATATATTGAGGCACCGATAAAGGGCCCTGCGTGCAGATAGGGCTTTGCCGGGATTTATCCAAGCAAACCGGGGGAAAAAATGAAAAGAGTTTTTTTGGTTATACTATTTTTATTGTTAAGCGCCATGCTCTTGTTGGCCTTTTCCGGGTGCATAAGCGTCTATGACCCGCCCCGCAAAGGAAGAGTCATAGATGCGGATACTAAAGAGCCGATAGAGGATGTGGTGGTGATGGGTTATTGGAGGATTAATTATTTTCCTGAGATGTTTATAGGGGCGCCTTCGCATTATTATGATGCAAGGGAGGCTGTGACGGATGAAGAAGGATATTTTACACTGCCGGGTCTGGGTCTATGGCTGTATCCCGGTTATCTTAACGGGCCATACACGAGTGTTTACAAAAAAGGATACAAAAATAGAAGCTGGGATAAAGATAGACGCGTTATCCCTTTAAGAAAGCTTGATGAGGAAGAATCAATCTATCGAATAAGTCTGAATGTCCCATCTTCTGATTGGTATAAGATAAAACGGTATTTACAGGAAATCGATCATCACAGCCTTTTCTTATAGCGCCGAAGGAAAAAATTTTCCTGTAAATATGACCTGTTCATATGTATTTTTTCGTAGCTGTAAACATAAAAGGCAGGTAGGCGAGGGTTATGCAGTCACGCGGCCTTATGAAGAGGATATATTTTTGTGCGGCAGGGTTTGGTCTTTTAAATGCAATCAGCATGATAAGGGTTTTTCTGGATACCGAAGCTTTCCTTCGCACTATGAACCTTTTTTACAGAATGGGGCCCTCCGCAGCACGGTTTTACGCTGAATACTATCCGGATATAGAGACCCCTGTTTGGTATTTCAGGTTGTTTGAAATCAACGCATTATACATCAACTTTCCAATCTACCATATATATAAGGCTGTTTTGGGAAAATCTCCGGAGTTCCCGGTTTTGTTGCCATATACACTTGATTTTATAATATTAAGTTCATTGATGTGGGCAATGGGTGGCGCCTTAATATGTCTTATAACAGCCCCGCTCGCACCAAAAATAAAAAACAGCTATCGAAAAAGGAAAGAAATCTTTATCGGAGCGCTTGCGCTTGGCTTAATCGGGACGCTTGCCGCAATTTTATCCTCAAAGGGCTTGGGGACGGATTCGAGCTTTGTTTTTTTCTTGACCCTTATTCCTCTTTTTTTTCTTGAGATCGCAAGCAGACTCTTTCCTTTTTTTCGGGCGGAAGGACTCATCCTCACCGGTCCTGTTTTTATTTTCTTTAACGGGATGATCTGGGTTGCTATTGGGGCTTTTGTGGGATATCTTCTCCATTTGTTTAAAAAAGACTATTTTTTTCATTTTATAGTTATTTGATAAATACCTACTAATGAGCAGATTGTAAGTTAATTTATTTTTAATACCGGAAAGGGGATTTATGAAAAAAATCAAATTGAAAAGAGTTTTTTTCATTGCATTTTTTTCATTGCTCAGCGTTATAATCCTGTCCGCTTTTTTAGGATTCATAAGTTTTTATGAGCCGCCACGCCACGGGAGAGTCATAGATGCAGATACCAAAGAGCCGATAGAGGGTGTGGTGGTGATGGGTTATTGGGACATTAACTATTTACCTGACATTTTTATTGGTGCGCCCTCGTATTATTATGATGCAAGGGAGACTGTGACGGATGAAGAAGGGTATTTTACTTTGCCGGGCCTGGGGCCATGGTTGTATCCCGGATACCTTCAAGGGCCATACACAAGTGTCTATAAAAAAGGATATAAAAATGTAAGTTTCTCCTGGAAGAGCAAAATAGTGTTAGGAATGGAAACCACCTATTCTCCAACTTATGAAAGGTATAATTTGAAATGGAAAAAGGGGCGACTAAATATACCACTCCAAAAGCCCGACGAGGAGGAATCAGTAGATGTTTCGGATCCGGATTGGAGGCACGACGGAAATAAAATAAAGCGATATTTACAGGAAATAGATCATCACAGCCATAGGGGGTGACCTCATAAAGGAAAAATTGCGACCGTTAGACCGTAAAAGATAAATTTACAGGAGAATGATACTATGAAAAAATCACATTTTTTATTCTTTCTTATATTTGCTGTTTGCGCAATCCTCTTTTCTTCTTCCGCCTTCTGCTGGGATGAAGACAATCATGAAGATATTTCCAAAGAAGCTGTTAAACATTCTATACTGGGGGAGGGTTATGGAAATTTTGCAAAAACAAATTTGGGGATTGAAGATGGTCTGGAAGAAATCCTTGGACTTAGAGATGGAAAAGAACTGAGCCTTAAAAAATGGATCGTGCAAGGTGCCAGAGACGAAGATTCTGGATGTGAAGGAGATCCTGATGTCTCTTGTTCTAAATATTGGGGCCGATTTAATCACCATTTTCACAACCCTTTAAAAGATTGGGACGATGCCGGATTAAGTGATTTATGGATTGGTTACTCCTCTTTGCTCTGGGCTCAGGATGACAATCAAACCTGGTCCTGGAACAATATCCGAGATATTTATTATAATGCGTTAACCTCGCCGGACTTGGATTGGAGCGAGAGAAGATTCCAGCTATCTCGTGTTTTTATGGGGATAGGGCATCAATTGCACCTGGTCCAGGATAAAGCAGTGCCTTACCATGTTCGAAACGATTCACATTCAGAAGAGACATTGCACCCTAATTTCATTCAGAGAATAGGAGGCGGACTATATTTTGAATCATGGGCTAAAGAGGAAACTGAAGAAATAAAGTCCCTATCTCAAAATCAGGATAAACCCGATCTGGACCTCCAGGATAAAATCGAGGACAAGCTGCCGGTTGCCAAATTTATAGACACAAACACCTATGATGGTACAAACCCTTCGGCAAGCCTTTCCATAGGACTTTCTGAATTCACCAATGCAAATTTTTTCAGCAGTGATACGATCTTTACAGAAGACTATGACCGGGACCATAAACATTACTTTCCTTATCCCCGCAAATCGGATACCAATATTCAGGACTTCATTGATGAGCTTCCGGGCATCAAGATACTGACCTATAGCGGGGACACTGAATTCGTGATAAGCATGAAATCCGACAGGATGGAAATTGAGAATTTTGTTCAGCCGACTTACCATACGCGGGCCCTTACCGGAAACTATCCGATTTACTGGAAAACATTTTATCTGAGCGAAAAATGCCATGCAGATTATGCTGAAAAGCTTGTGCCCCTGGCTTCAGGATATTCTGTCGAACTTATAAACTATTTTTTCCGCGGGTCTATCGATATTTCCCTTCCGGAAACCGGTGTCTATGCAATGCTTGACTCCGACGTTGACCCTTCAAACTATGACGGTGCGGAAAACGTTTTTGACAGCATTACGTTAAGGGCGAAAAATACCTCTTTATATGACGAGGAGTTAACTGACGGAAAAATACTGCTTGTTGTGGAATACCGCGAAGTACTGGAATATCCGTTTCAAAATTTTTATGATATTTGGGAAAATTCCGGATATTTCCCTGAATATTCGGATTACCATTATACTATGAAAGCAAATGACAGTTGGATTTAAATAACCGATTGAAAATAAACAAAATTTAATTTGCATTCAAAGTTTGATCAAGTATGTGTTCAATAAATAATTCCTTCAATTATACTTATTTTGGCCTGATTCTGTTGA
>JAIPDS010000074.1 GCA_021737565.1 Desulfobacteraceae bacterium
AACTGTTTGACTTTAGTTATCGAATACATGTTCCACCTCCTTGTCGAAATATCTAATTTGGACCATCCTTATAACATTTAAAAACATATTAATTCAATAGCTTATATTAATTTTTACTGGCCTGACTAAATACACCTATAAAACTTTAAGAGTCCCTGATCAGGGTTTCTGTTGAAATGTTGTATTTTTCAATTCTGGCCTGAAGCGTCGGCCTGGACATGCCCAGCAGTTTAGCCGCCTTGCTCCGGTTGCCGCCAGTAATGTTCAGGGCTTCTGCAATCACCATGCGGCCGAAGCGGTCCATAAGAAAATTAAACATATCCTGATTTGTACCTGATGCCAGCATTTCCCGAATCCACTGGCGGCCGGCCGTCTCCAGGCTCTGTCTTGCAGCAGAGCCGCCTTCCCGTTCATCAAGGGCTATTGCTTGTCTGACGTCTTTGGGCTGAATAGGATAGCCCCGGCTGAAAATCAGGGCTTTTTTAATAGCGTTGCTCAGCTCCCGGACATTACCTGGCCAGGAATGGCCTTCGATCATATTCCGGGCCACTTCGTCAATACCCGGGTTCTCAATACTCATTTCCCTGGAAAAACGGGCCAGGAAATAATCCGTGAGCAGCGAAATATCTTCTTTCCTATTCTTCAATGGAGGCAGTTCAATGGTAACCACCTTTAGCCGGTAGTAAAGGTCCTCCCGGAATCTTTCTTCTTCCAGCGCACGCTCCAGGTTTCTGTTGGTTGCGGCTATAATCCGCACATCCACGTCAATGGACCGGTGTCCGCCCAGTCTTTCAATGCTTCTTTCCTGGAGCAGGCGCAGAATCTTTGCCTGGATGGACATGGGCATATCACCGATTTCGTCCAGAAAAACGGTGCCGCCGTTGGCCTGCTCGAATTTGCCCAGACGCCGGCTTGCAGCTCCTGTAAACGCACCTTTTTCATAGCCGAACAGCTCGCTTTCCAGCAGGGTCTCGGGAATAGCCACGCAATTAATCACAAGGAAGGGTTTGTGGACACGATTGCTGTGCTGATAAAGAGCCCTGGCCACCAATTCCTTGCCGGTGCCTGATTCCCCCCGGATAAGCACGGTTGCGTCAGTGGGCGCCACCCGGCCTATGGCCTTGTAAACCTCCTGCATGGGCCTGCTTTTGCCAATAATCGCATCTGTATCCACGTTTTCCGGGCCGGCGTCCATTTCCACCCGCTGGTGCATCATTCTTCCGGCTTCCACCGCCTGGGAGATAACCTTTAACATCTCCGGTATATCAAAAGGCTTTAGCACATAATCAAAAGCGCCCTGTTTTGTGGCTTCAATTGCATTTTCAGTCGTCCCGAATGCGGTCATAATAACAACCGGAGTCTTTGCGTCTATTTCCTGGATTCTCTTCAGGGTTTCCAGGCCGTCAATGCCCGGCAACCGGATGTCAAGCACGACCAGATCCGGAGCCTTCTCCTCGATTGATGAAATACCCGCCTCGCCGGATGAGGCAGCCCGGACATCGTAACCCTCTTCCCCCAGCAGCCTTACAAAACTTTGCCTTAACTGAGCGTCATCATCGACTATCAGAATTTCACTCATTGTGCTCTCCCTCTGCGGCAGGCAGGGTAACAATAAACGAAGCACCCTGACCTTCCGGTGATTCCAGATCCAGCTCACCTCCATGCTCATGGACAATCCTGGCTGTAATAAAAAGTCCCAGCCCGGTACCCTGTGCTTTTGTGCTGTGAAATGGCTCCAGAATCTGATGCCGTAACTCCTCCGGAATTCCCGGTCCGGTATCCGTGATCTTAATCCTTACCACGGTGGCTCCCTTTCCGGTTATGCACAGACTTTCATCAATAAAAATCCTTCCTCTTTCACCAATTGCCTCGCAGGCATTTACGACAATATTAACAAAAACCTCTTTCATCAGCTCGGGGTCTGCTTCCACAAAAAGCATTTCACCAGACTGTTCCCGAACCACTTCCACATCATGGCGCTTAAGCCTGTATTCGAGAAGCTCCAGGGTCATATCAATTACCCTTGAAATATCAATACTTTCTTTATGCAGCTTGGGCGGCCTTGAAAATTCCAGAAAATTTCTGACAATATTATCAAGACGGCGCATCTCTTCTGCAACAACGGCAAAATCCTCCTTCTGGTTATCGCTGAGTTCAAGGCTCCGCTGCAGCGAGAAAAGCCTCATATTGATGGAAGTCATGGGACTGCGGATACTGTGCGCAACTTCCGTGGCCAGTTTACCCACCAAGGCCATTTTTTCCGAGTGCATGAGCAACTCCTGGCTTTGCTCCAATTCGCTGCGGGTACGATCCATATCCGCCATCATGCCCCTTACCCGGGAGCCGAGCATTGTAACTTCGTTGGCGGGCAGATCCAGCTCCTCTTCCTCCGGAGCCATTGCAGCCAGGCGGCGTATAGGCCTGATAACCTGGGCAATGAGCAAAAAGGCCAAAAAAACACCAAGTACAACAGATACAATCAGAGCGATCACAACGAAGGAACTCATTCGGGAAGCTCTTTGCCGGGCCTCTTCTCTCAGGCTGTAAATCTTCTCCTCATTTAAACGCTCATATGCCTGGCACAGTTTATTCAAATCAAAAAACTTACTCCGCACCTCCCAGTGAAGATTTGCACCCTTCTCGCGATCACCGCTTTGATACAGTTCAATTACGCGGTCCTTCCCACCTATGTATTCTTCATACCTGGAGCCTATCTTTTCGACCATTTCCGCCTGGGCGGTATCCTGCTCCAGTTTTCTTGCAGTTTCCAGCCAGCTGCGGAAGGTATCCCGGTAATGAGATAATTCCTGAAGCCACTTGGGATCACCGTCCAGAAAATAATAGGTCACAAATCCCTTCTGGTTTGCCAGGGCATTTTCCATCTCCCTGGCTGCCTGCAGTTTTTTTATGTTCTGGCCCACCAGGGTGTCTATGGTATCCTGAAAACCCATTGAATACCAGACAGCCATTGCCCCTATAATTACGGTGACAAGTTCTATAAGTGCCACGTGCATAATAATGCGCTTGGAAAGACTGATACGATTAAGCCATTTCATTTTCAAAGCTCCCGTCCCGGGCAGTCAACCCTGAAACCCTGCTCCCGGAGCAGAATATCGATACCGGCCAGGTGCGGGGCTCCCACGCAGGCCAGAATACGCCCTTGTTGGAGGTACGGCTGCATGCGCTCGTATAGAATACGGTCCCGGGGTTCTGCGACATCCCAGCGTCGGCCCGGAAAACCGGTTGTTATGGAAAGAAGTTTTTTTAAGTCTCCGGCCAGGTAATGGCTGACGTACTGATCGGCATACCATTCCCATTTATCCGCATTTTCAAGAAAGCCGATTAATTTTTCAACCGGGATGCTCTCTAACACCTGGATCTGTTCCTCGATGGTTTCCATGAAAACAATGGGTTTGCCCATTTCCAGGGCTGCATTATAAATTTCCATGTCCACGGAATTGTGCCACCCCCGGCTCCGGAGAAAGGCCCCCCAGAGTGTGAAAAAAGCCATCCAGGGCTTCATTGCCCGGACAAGATCATAGACAGGATCCGCGCGCCGGAAACGACGGATATTTAAAAAAAAGGAAGGAACACGGTTCAGGCAGGCGGGCATCAGCATCCGGACAAGCCGTTGCACGGCAGCCGGCTCCAGCATGTCAAACAGGTGCCCCTCGGAATCCTCGGCGCGGCCGGCTGCGGCAACCTTTTCCATGCTTTCGGGATCAAGGGGCCCCTCCAGTAACACCCGGTCCGCCCATTGAACATATCGGGATATGTCGGTGCGGAAACTGTAGGGGAAAAAATGTGCCGAGCCGGCGATATAAGCGGGTTCTTGCCCGCCCTCCACCATGCGGATCATTCTTAACGTCTTTTCGGCATGCTTCCCGGCAATCATATAACAGGCTTTAAAATCCGAATCATTGTTTCCGGCTCATGCTTCTGAAAATATCAAGAACCGAGGGCTTTTTTAATTCCACCTCACACATCTCATAGCGCAAGCCCGGCACCCCGCCCCATTTCTCCTTAAAGCGCCTGATCCCCGGATTCACACCCAGGCCCAGATGGATGCGGTCCTTGCCGGCCTCCCGGCATATCCGGATCGTTTCAGAAAGCAACAGGTCCGAGGCTCCCGGCACATATTGCTTCCTGGAATAACACCCGATAACGTAGACAGCAAAGGGGGGCGCGGCCAGGTCAACCACATAAAAAGCGGACAAATTGCCCGCCTCGTCCAGCGCCTCCAAAACCACTGCATGTTCATTTCCGTTCAGGTAGGCAGGCATGCGCTCCAACAGTGTTTCGATCCTGAGGCCGGGTTTCACCCTCCTGACAAACTCCCGGGCCAGAACAGTGTGCCGCTCGGTAAATGACATATTTTGAGCCACGGTGAGCCGTTCGCCGGCCCTTCGCACGATCCGCCGGAGCGGCCCCGGCGGGCGGAATTCCTCCAAGTCCAGAATATAATAGCAATCGCTTTGCCTTTCCGCGCATCTGGCCGAAAAGGAGCGCGGAATCTCCGGGGCGATCACTGAAAGAGTCCTGGGTTGATATTTTGCACGAATCTCGTCTATAGCCGATTCAAGATCCGCAACAGAAAAAGTATTGTCCAGGGGATATCCTACCAGGGCGAACCACCGCCCTTTGCAGCATCCCAGAAAGTCTCTCTCCAGCAGCGCCTCCCCGCCGGACACCCCCTCCATCAGGCCCACCACATGCTCGGGGACATAGGCCCGGTCAAGGATCCATTGCTTTAGTGCGCTCTCCATCATACAACCGGTCCTGCCGCCCACCTATGCAGATCTAAGACACTGGATCCAGCCTTCTTCCCTGATGCTGGTCTCTTCGCCCCGGCCCGGATACACCCGTGTTTCTTCCGGAACCGTGTAGCCGATCCGCTTTAGGCTAAACAGCATAAGCGACATGCTCTTGGGACCCCAAATCCGGCCCTGCTGCCCCTTTAGCAGGGTATTGCCGGTAAACAGAGCCCCGCATTGCCTTATCCAGAAACAAACCGAACCCTTGGTATGCCCGGGAGTATGCAAGACCCTTATCTTAAAACTGCCCAAGGCCAGCGTCATGTTATCCTTAAGAAGTCCATCCGGAATTAACGGGGGGTCAAGCCTTTCTAAAAGCTCCTCATCAAATTCGTGAATAAGGAATTTTCCGCCGAGGCGCTTGCGTATCGTTGGTACCGACTGCACGCATGAACTGTGACCGTGTGTGGCCAGAATATGACAAAGATGTGCACCGTTGGCTTCCAATGCGCTTTTCACATCGTCAATGGCATCGTCTAAGTCAATTACGGCGCTTTCTTCTCCGTCAATGAGCAAATATTGATTCCTCTGGCTCAAAGGTGAAACAAACCGCCTTACAATAATAGATTCCGCGTCCTTCCTCCTGCCTCCCCGGCCCCAAAGCATATATCCTCCAAGATTGATGCACTCGTAAAAAGTCTGATTTTAGATGGCGCCGTAAAAAGTTCAAGATCAAGGCCTGCGCAATTTCGAAGAATGCAGCGTACTCAGCCGTACGTGAAATTCTGAGTAATTGCGCGTAACGCAGATATTGGACTTTTTACGGTGCCATCAAGATTGTATTTGTCTGAAAATCTTATGACAAGCTTCTGCCATGGTGTCAAGCGGTTAAATATGTAAATTAAAGCATATTGAACAGTCATACAAATTTCTAATCTCTTTTCTATTGATTTTTTTTAAGGTATGTCTTAAAAGGTATGTTAAGTTAATATATTATCGGACCTGTAAAAGTTCCGGACATAATGACCAGCTAGTTATGAGCTTATGCTCATCATCTAGCAAAAAGTTCTCATGAGATCTTTTCAGGCCGCGCCAGGTAGTAAAAAATGCTCTTTGACGTTAAAAAAAATGATAACCTCTGCCCTTATTCCATCTAAAAAGGCATGAATATTACGTTTATATTCAAAAAGACCTTTAAAGCGCCTGCCTTCGAGTGCCACAAAGCTTTTCCGGCACTGGCAGGAATCAACAATACATTAACTGCATTAAACGTGAAAGGAGGGCATTATGGCTAACGGACATGAGGCAACACCGGTTCTTCAAAGCGAAGACTGGTGGTCATGTTTTATCGGCTGGTTTATTCTGTTGCTGGCCGCCATTCATTTGCTGCCATCGACCCCGAAGATGGCAATGTTTTCGTCGAAACTGAGCGCGGCTTTCCCTAACGGAATTTCAACACTGGGCGTTACGATACTACTTTTCCTATTTATTTTGGTGCTGAGTCTGATTGCCGGATACTTTTTGAAATATGATCTTAAAAGCTTCATCCCCGGATTTGTCTTCCTGTTTATCCTCGCCTTTGCCGCCAAGCTTGCACAACGATTCTATATCATGGATAAATGGGGCATTGACGAGGTTATCTTCGCACTGGTCTTCGGCCTGATCATAAGCAACTTCTTTAAGGTCCCGAAAATCCTGAGAGCCGCCGGCCAAACAGAATTCTTCATCAAAATCGGACTGGTCTGCATGGGTGCGAACATAATGTTCACCACCATTGTAAAGGCTGGCGGGATAGGTATAGCCCAGGCCCTTATTGTGGCCACCACGGTCTGGTTTATGACCTATTACATCTGCCGGGCCTTTAAGGTATCTGAACGCTTCAGCAGCATTATTGCCACGGCCAACTCCATCTGCGGCGTTTCTGCCACCATTGCCGCCGGCGGAGCCATCCAGGGCGACAAAAAGGAAGTAAGCTACATGGTGGCCTGGGTCCTGGTCTGCGCGGTGATCTTAATTTTAGTTATGCCGCCCATTGCCGTCTGGCTGAACCTGCCCACCCAGATGGCCGGGGCCTGGGTCGGCGGCGTGATAGACAACACCGGCGCGGTTGTTGCGGCCGGGGACCTGATCCCCAACGCCCAGGGTTTGCCGAGCGAGGCTTCCCTGAAGGCCGCGGCCATGGTCAAAATGGCCCAGAACGTCCTGATCGGGGTGGTCGCCTTTTTAATGGCCATCTGGGCAACTGTCATCCTGGACCGCCGGGAACATCCCGAAGCCGAAGCACCTTCTCTCTGGGAAGTATGGCATCGGTTTCCCAAGTTTGTTCTCGGTTTTATCGTAGCCTCCCTGGTCGTCTCGTTTTTGGTGGTGCCGAGCATGGGCCAGGACTATGCAGACAGCGTGGGAGGGGCTTGCAAACATTACCGTGACTGGTTCTTTACCCTGTGCTTTGTCTCCATTGGCTTAGAAACCGATTTCAAGGAACTGGTTTCCGTAGGCGGCGGCAGGCCGGCTATTGCCTACTGGATTTCACAGATTTTAAACGCGTTCTGGACACTGCTTATTGTCTGGATACTCTGGTCGGGCACCTTCTTTACCCCGGCGATACTGCCTGACTAAACTTTTGAAGCTGAGCACGTGCACGCCGGTTTTGATGCCGGCGTGCACGTGCCATCTGATCTCCTCTTTATAAAACTTTTAAGCCGTATTTAATCAAATGAATACAAATAACAGGCAAAAAGCGTCCCCGGATCCGTATAAAATCATTTTGCGGGAAGAAGAGCGCTTTGCAAGGGAAGCGGCCTTGTCACTTCTGGTCACCCGGCCGCCCCCGCTCTGGAGAACGATCATCCCCGGCATGTTTCTTCTTGATTTCCTGGAACGAAAGAAAATAATCCGCCTGCTCAGAAGCTCTTACATGCCGCCGCGCACGGTTGCCCTGCGGGCCGCACGCAGCAGCAACCCAAAACCGGCAAATGAGATACTGTCTGAGCAAAACCGGGAAAGTGCCCCAAAAGACCTGAAATATCTTTGCAGTTTTCACGGACGGCCCGGACATATTCTTGCCGAGCTTGTCGATGCCCTTACGAATCAGTATGCCGCCCTGGTCGCAGAAGGCGGAGCAACATTTGCGGAACTCGTGAAAAATGCATATAATTCTCCCAAAGATCTGTGGGCGGTCGAAGACCGGATCTGCGGGCTGGAATATGACTGGAACGAGGCGGTCAAGGCAGATGGCGGCAAAGCGCCGTTTCCGGAAGGCCATTACCAGGAATTTGTTTCCCGAAGGAAAAAAAGGGCTGAACAAATCTTCTAAAAACCGGAAAAAATAAACAGCAATTGGAACCTTCTCGAAAAAACACCTGTGAAATCATCCGGCAATGGGAACGATCCAATGCCAGGTCCATTGCAGTGGCAATGGTTCCGCCCCATCAGTTCAGTGTGTGGGACTTTCTGATTCCCATTGTGTTCATCCTCAATTACATGCGAACCAAGGAAAGGCGGGAGCTTTTCATCCGAAATTATTTGTACACCAAAATTATGGCCCTGGAGGGGGCCCGGGATGTGGAGCTCGGAGAAATCGACCGGCAAGGCGCCATCGAAAGGATCAGGGGAAAAACAGATGAGGCGCTGGCGGCCGAGTCCCGGGACATCTATTCAGAGGATATCCGGGAAAAGCAGATGGAAGAGATTGAACTGCTAATGGATCACTACATAAAGCTCCTGAAGGCGAAGGGAAGCGATTACGCCGAACTGGTCAGGCAGGCGTATCCCGAGCGTGAAGACTACCGCCGGTTTTTGGATAGCCTTAAAAAGGCGGAAGAGGCAGTGGTCGAAGCCGCCACCCGAACCATGGGAGACAAGGTGGACCCGGATGCCATGGCTACCCTTCGGCAGGAAACCGATAGGATACGGAAAAATTCGATTGAAAACCTGTATTAAACAGTGGCTGTTTTCTGATCCATGCTGACTGATTCCGAACTCGCACTCATTGAAAAGGGTGCTTGCGTGCCGGAGCACCTGCCACACTACGTGGAACCCATATCCGGCGCAACCGCGCATCTGCACGAAGGTTATGTGGTATTTACCGGAAAAGACCGACTTATTTTTATCGGCTACCCCGTAACACCCAACGCGGCAGGTCTTGAATCCGCCTGCGAATCGGCATGCTGCAAATTCCGGCCGCAAATTTTGTCCGTCATAGCCGGGGATCTTTCATTTCTTGAGCCTGACACGCAATCGCGGGCCCCGGACGAATATTTTCGCCTGTCCCTGCCTGTTTCCGCCCCGAATCAGAACAGGGCATACATGATCAAAAGAGCGCGCCGGGAGGTTTCCGTGGTACGGGGCACCTGGGGAGCGGAACACGAAAAACTGGTAAACGATTTCATCTGTAACCGGGAAATAGAAAAGCCATATGCAGAAATATTTCAAAGAATTCCGGATTTTTTGGAGTCTGCCGGCACCGCCCGTCTTCTGGAAGCCCGGAAAGGCCCGGTCCTGTCGGCCTTTACAGTGGCGGATTTCGGGTCTGCGGACTACGCCTTTTACCTGTTTAACTTTAGATCAACAACCGATTTTGTCCCCGGGGCAAACGATCTGCTTCTGCTGGCCCTGGTGGAAGAAGCCCATAGCCTGGGAAAAACCGCGCTTAACCTCGGCCTAGGCATCAACGAAGGCAACCGCAGGTTCAAGCAGAAATGGGGCGGAGTCCCTTTTCTGAAATATGTCTCCGCAACTGTTGAACGCCCGCGGGGCCTGCGAAAAACACTGGCCGGATTAATCCGCCAGTTCGTTGAGGGAAGGCATCCGGAGGGAAAAACATGACGGCATACACGTTTAAGGACAAACATGTTCTGGTGACAGGCGCGGGCGGCGGAATGGGATCGGCGGTCGCAAAGGATCTTTCCGAAACCGCGGCCCGGCTCGTGCTAACCGATCGTCATCCCTGGGTCATAGAGGAACTCATCGAATCGCTGCCCGGCCCTTCAAAGACGCACCTCGTTCCGGCGGACCTTTCAGTCCCCGGCGAAGTTGCGCGCCTGGCCCGGGAGGCAGTCTCGGCTGCCGGGCACATCGATCTTGTATTTAACATTGCGGGTGTAGGCTACTTCGCCCTGATGGAGGAAGCAACAGAAGAACATACCCGCCAGATCTTCGAGATCAACACCTTTTCCCCGCTCTTTCTGATCAAGGCCCTTTTGCCCCACATGAAACAAAGGGGCGGCGGGCGCTTTGTAAATATTGTTTCCTGTGCGGGTAGGGTTCCCATCCCTTCGGTGGGCGTCTACGGGGGAAGCAAATCAGCCCTGGCAGTAATGACAAATACCATGCGCCTGGAATGCCAGCCCATGGGAATTGAGATTATCAACATCTATCCCGGCACGGTAGATACGGCATTTGAAGAAAACGCGCTGCGGGAAGGAGACCGGGGAGGCTTTTGCGAACCCCGGCAGCAGTGCGGCGAGCCCCGCTTCGATATTGCCCGGCAAGTACTGAAGGCTGCAGCCGGACCGCCCGGGGAGGTCTGGCTGGAGCGGGCGGGAAAGTGGCTGTCCCTGTCTGCCATCGCAATGCCTTCTTATGTGGAAAAAAAACTGAGACCTGTCCGGGACCGGGTTATTTCCAAGGACCACAAAAAAAAACAGCGCACCTGGGACCTGATCCAGCTGGAATCAGCCATTTCATGCAACCTGAAATGCCTGATGTGTCCCTGGAAAGACATCAGCCGCCAGGCGGAAAACCGCGGCATCATGGAGCAGCCGGTATGGGACTCGATCCGGCCCCACTTAGAGGAAATAGTCTCCATCGATTTTACGGGCGGCGGCGAACCCCTGCTGCAGCCGAACCTGGCGGACTGGATATCCGAAGCACACCAGGCCGGATGCGAAACCGGCATCCTGACCAATGGAACCTTGCTCACGGAAAGCAGGGCCGGGGCCATTCTTGATGCCGGGGTTAACTGGGTGTGCTTTTCCATAGACGGTGCCACAGCCGAGGTTTATGAAAAAATCCGTGTGGGCGCCGGTTTTGATAAGGTGTGTACGAACGTAGCGCAATTCTGCCGGATGCGCCGGGGAAAAAACGTTAAAACCATGATCAACTTTGTCATGATGACAGCCAACTTCCACCAGCTAAGCGCCATAGTGAACCTGGCCGCAGAACTGGGAGTCGACCAGGTAAATTTCAAACAGTGCGATGTCATCCGGGGCGAACACGGCAAGGGGCTCGGGTTGTTTGCCACCGAAGAGACAAAGCAGATCCGGCAAATGGAAAAGGAACTGAAAAAGGCAAAGCACCTGGCCAAAAAACTGGGGCTTACCACAACAGACTTCCCCTTTACCCCGGTCGAACAGCCGGTTTGCGAACAGAACCCGACGAAATCAATGTTTATACGCTATGACGGGACCGCGGCCCCCTGCATCAACCTGGCTTATGGCGGCCCGACCACTTTTCTGGGCAAAGAGGTCACCATGCCGCAGGTCCATTACGGCAGGCTCCCCGATGATGGCCTGGCCGGCCTGTGGGAAACTGATAACTGCCTGTTTTACCGCCAGGTATTTGAAGAACGGATAAAGATCTATGACAACCAGTTTACAGAAGCCTTCATCGGCGGCGGATCAGGCTCCTACCATCTTCAGAAGGCGGCCGAGGAGGCCATGCCCAAGGCCCCGGAGGGATGCCGGGTATGTCATTATCTCTACAACATATGACCGGATAAAAAATCCGATTCTCTAAAAAGGAGAGCGGCCATGGAAGAACTGCTTCAAAAATTCATACCGGACTTGCCGACTCTGATTTTACTGGTCATTATCGTGATCTGTATAGTTCTTCTGTCCAAGGGAGCCGACTGGGCGATTGACGGCGTGGTGGGCCTGGCCAGGAGAACGGGGCTGCCCCGCATCGTCATCGGGGCCACAATCGTTTCCCTGGGCACAACTCTGCCTGAGGCCTTTGTTTCGGTAATGGCTGCCTGGACCGGCAACCCCGGTCTGGCCCTTGGCAATGGTGTGGGCTCCATTATTGCGGATACCGGACTGGTCCTTGGCTTTGCCTGTGTCATGACCCGGGTTCCGATGAATAAATTTATACTAAACCGCACCGGCTGGGTGCAGGTTGGTTCCGCCACACTCCTGGTTGCAATTTCAGTGGCGGCCTTGTTAACAATGCCCGAGCCCATGCTAAAAAGGGAAATAGGTTTCTTATTTCTTGTTCTGCTTGCGGCATACATGTATGCCACTTATCGCTGGGCAAGAATCGGGGGCAGCCAGGCCCTTGAGGGGGAGGCCGTGGACGACTCTGAATTAATGGGTATCCCGGCTTCATTGCTGCAGATTGGAGGAGGACTTTTTCTGGTAATAATGGGGGCACGGATACTTGTACCCAGTGCGGCAGAAATTGCCATCCGCTTCGGTGTGCCCCAGGACGTTATTGCAGCTACCATGGTGGCGCTTGGCACATCTCTTCCCGAGCTCATGACCGCTGTTGCAGCCGTGCGAAAAGGGCACCCGGAGATAATGGTGGGCAATATAGTGGGAGCCGACGTATTGAACTGTTTGTTTGTGGTGGGTGCCGCAGCTTCAGCCAAAGCCCTGTCCATCCCCCCGAACTTTTTTATGTTCCATTTTCCGGTCATGCTGCTGATCCTTTATTCGTTCAGGGTGTTTATCGCAATGCAGGGCAAAAAGGGATTTTTCGAAAGATGGCAGGGAGGCTGGCTTCTGGGAATATATATCGTATACATTATCATCCAGTATGCTTATAATGTGAATATACCACACTAATTATAATTTCAGTATCTTATTTTTAAACCTCTTTCATCTATCAACCCAGAAAGTTGAATTTCTACCTTTAATTTTTTTTTATACTGCAATTGGCGGTAAAACGCCGGCATAAATTGCACTTTTCTTGTTTTACAGCTAGTTATATCTTTGGATGAACGCTTCTAATAAAGGCAGAAGAACTTGACAATCATTATTATTTCATGTCGACCACGATTCTTTTTATCATTGTCACGAACATAATTTTATTTTGACAAACACTATTTAGATATAATGGTTGACAGTTCAAATAGGGAAAGGCAGTGGTTGTGACCCGCGAAAAATCTCATGGGCTCCGACGAGCTGCTTTGGGGGCCCATTCTCGCCCATGAGGATTTTTCGCTAGCTGTCCTGCCAATTT
>JAIPDS010000075.1 GCA_021737565.1 Desulfobacteraceae bacterium
CCGGAGCGTAAAAATTTCAAACTGTTTGAGGCCGGCAGGCCGAGTTTTTGAAATTTTAGCGAAGGCATTTGATGAATCCCGAAAACGGTCAGGAGCGAAAAAACTGACCCCGACCGCAGGGCTTCCTTCCTGCAAAAACATCGGGTGATGTAAAAAGCTTTTTACGGTGCCATCAACATTTTACCTTCTTAACTTCCTTGCCTCTTCATGGTACATGGTTATGGTTATTTTTAAGAGAGCACGAAGCTTATAGTCAAATCCCGGGAATCAGTTATGCATGAAAAACCCTCCTACAAAAAACTGGAACAAAGGGTCAAAAACCTTGAGCGTGAGCTTGAGAGCCGAAAAAAGACCAATGCAGAGCTGACGGAAATCAAACAGCGCTATGAAAGGCTTGTAAATACCATCCCCTGTGCCCTTTACGATTATATTCGATGGCCGGACGGCACGACCCGCTTTATCTATATCAGCCCCCAGTGCAAAAGGATCTTTGAGTACGATGCAGACAGCATAATTGAAAATCCGGATCTTTTATGGAACATGGTTCATTTCGAAGACATTGAAAGATTAAAGCAGGAAGATTTATCAGCAAATCAGGCCGGAAAACTATTTCAGTCAGAGGTTCGGATCATCCCGCCCTCGGGTAAAACCAAATGGATTCAGCTTACATCAAGGCCCGGCACCCGGAAAGTTGATTCCCGGAGCGTGTGGAGCGGCATTATTATAGACATTACCGAACGAAAGCAGGCTGAAGAGGCGCTGGCCGAATCCGAGAAAAAATGGCGCAATATCCTTGTAAATACCCCTCAGATAGGCGTCAGCATAGATACCCGCGGCAGGATCGTTTTTGTAAACAAACACTTTCTGGAACTGACCGGGTGGACAGAGGAAGAAATCCTGGGACAGGACTGGTTTGAACTGCTTATTCCCCCCGAAATACAGGCAGACATACGAGGGGTATTTAACCAGGCCATGAGCGGAATTAACGAACTGGATTTTTCGAGCTATGAAAACGAAATTATCACCAGAAACGGCGGGCGGCGATATGTTGCCTGGTCCAATGTACTCACCAGGGACAGGCACGGCGATATATGCGAGGTGACCTGCCTGGGCATAGACCTTACAGAGCGGAAAAAGGCCGAAGAGGAGCTTGCCTCAAACTACGCACTTTTGCGCATAGCCGGGGAAACCGCAAAATTCGGCGGCTGGAGCGTTGACCTTAACACCGGCAGAATCACATAGTCCAATGAAGTAGCTGATATCCACGGCATGCCCCGGGGCTATTCTCCTTGTGTGGAAGAAGGGATTAATTTTTATGCCCCTGAATGGCGTGAAAAGATCACCAGGGTTTTCACTGATTGTGCTGAAAAAGGCATCCCTTTTGACGAGGAAATGCAAATTATCACCAAAAACGAAAAGCGTGTCTGGGTACGGACCACCGGGGAAGCTGTCACTGATGAAAACGGAAAAATAGTAGAAGTACAGGGCGCATTTCAGGATATAACCGATCGCAAGCATCTGGAGGCCGCAGAGGAAGAAAACCGCAAACTGCTGGAAGCCATTTACCGGAACGCTCCGCTGGTGTTGATGGTGGTTGACGAAAATCGGCGCATCAAGCAGATCAACGGTTTTGCCTCGCAATTTGCCGGCAGACCTGCAGAGGAAATGCTGGGGCTCCGGGGCGGCGAAGCGCTGCGCTGTCTGCACGCCATTGATCACCACGAAGGCTGCGGGTTCGGGCAAGCATGCAAACAATGCGTAATCCGCAATACGGTACTCGATACATTAATAAACGGCACCACGAATTTACAGGTTGAGGCGCCTTACTCCCTTTTGACAGAAACCGAAACCCGCCAACTGACTCTTCTGGTCTCATCAACCCCTGTTACTTTCAAGGGTTCGCAAATGGCATTGGTAACATTGCAGGACATCACAGAGTTAAAAAAGGCTGAACAGGAAAGGGAAAATCTGCAGACCCAGCTCCGGGATGCCCAGAAAATGGAGGCTATCGGTACGCTTGCGGGCGGCATTGCCCATGATTTCAATAATATTTTATCTTCGATAATAGGCTATACAGAACTTTCGCTCGACGAAGTGCGGGAAAAAACTCAACTCCATCAGAATCTCTCCCAGGTGCTTGCTTCCGGAACTCGCGCCAAAGACCTGGTCAGGCAGATTTTAACCCTTAGCCGCCACGAAAAGCAGGAATTTAAACCCACACCGGTTATCCCGCTGGTAAAAGAAGCGATTAAAATGCTTCGTTCCGCAGTTCCCTCCTCAATTGATTTCAGGGAGAATTTCCCCACCCAAAATTTATTGGTTGAAGCGGACCCAACCCAGATTCACCAGGTAATTGTAAATCTGGTTACCAATGCAATGCAGGCCATGCGCCAGGAAAACGGGATCCTGGAAGTATCCATCGCACCGGCTATACTAGACGAAAACATCCTGAAAGAACATCCTGACATAACCCCCGGAAAATTTGTTCAAATCACTCTCAGCGATACAGGTGCGGGAATTTCTGAACACTACCTTGATAAAATTTTTGAACCGTATTTTACCACCAAGCAAAAGGGAACAGGGACCGGCCTGGGGCTTTCCATGGTCTA
This sequence comes from Desulfobacteraceae bacterium, assembly GCA_021737565.1. Lineage (GTDB taxonomy): Bacteria > Desulfobacterota > Desulfobacteria > Desulfobacterales > Desulfosalsimonadaceae > Desulfosalsimonas. Next base: position 2,610 of record JAIPDS010000075.1, read on the forward strand.
CGGCATAGTAAAAAAGCATAAAGGGTTTATCAATGTTGAGAGCAAACCGGGCAAAGGAAGCACCTTTAATGTTTTCCTGCCGCTGGTTGAACATGATTTCACCATAGCGACCGAGCAAAAATCAGAAACATTGCCGGTCGGCACGGAAAATATCCTTCTGGTGGATGATGAAAAACAGATTGTCGATATACAAAAACAGATGCTTGAGCGCCTTGGATACAGGGTTTTTCCTATGACCGGCAGCCTGGAGGCCCTGAAGGCGTTCCGCGCTGCACCTGACAATTTTGACCTTCTGATAACAGACATGACAATGCCCGGAATGACCGGGGACAAGCTGGCGCAGGCCGTCAAAGAGCTGCGCCCGGAACTTCCCGTGATTTTATGCACAGGCTTCAGCGAAAAAGTAGATACGGACAAAGACGGCCTCCAAACCGAAGCCATTCTCATGAAACCCGTAAGCAAGGCTGACATGGCAAAAACAATCAGGAAGGTTTTAAACGGCAAAGGAATTTAAGGTAAAGGAAAGAAATTACAGCAAAATTTGGAGGCGGCACCCGGATTCGAACCGGGGAATAAAGGCTTTGCAGGCCTCTGCCTTACCACTTGGCTATGCCGCCTTTAAAATAAAAATGGAGCGGGAAACGAGATTCGAACTCGCGACTTCAACCTTGGCAAGGTTGCACTCTACCACTGAGTTATTCCCGCTCACTTAAATTTTGAACAAACTAATAAGAACTTTTAATTTTATTGTCAACAGAAAATTGCGTCACTTGCCGCCGGCTTCCTGCTCGCTGACAAGTCTCCAGAAGCGGACGAAATAATCAATTCCTGACCATAAAGTAATCACGAGCGCCAGCCAGAACAAGACCATGCCCACAGCATGAAAATTAAGCCCGAAATATGAATAGTGTATAAGCAGCGGTATGATCGAGGCTATCTGAAAGCCTGTCTTGTATTTGCCGAGCATAGAGGCTGAAGCGTCTGCACCCTGCTCGCTTATAACGGTCCTGAGACCAGTTACCGCAAGTTCCCGGCCGAGAATAATGCACACGGCCCATGCCGGTACCCTTCCAAGAGAGATCAGCATAATCAGGGCCGAGGAAACCAGAAGTTTGTCTGCCAGCGGGTCGAGCATCTTTCCAAGGCTGGAAACTAGCCCGTATCTTCTGGCAATATAGCCGTCAAAATAATCGGTTATCGCGGCAGCGACAAACACGAGAGCCACCAGTATTCCGCACACCCGGTTGTCAAAAAGCAGCAGAATAATAAGAAGCGGCACTGCTGCCACCCTAAAAAGGGTCAGGCTGTTGGGATAGCCCAGAATATGTGAAAAAAAATGTTTCACTCCTTGAGCCATAGGCCCACCTCTTATTTTTTGGCCTTTTCCCAGTCATCAAGAAAGGCCTGGATTCCCTTGTCTGTCATGGGATGCGCAGCCAGCTTCTTTAACACGGAAAAGGGGATGGTTGCGATATCCGCGCCCATAAGTGCGGATTCCAGCACGTGCAGCGGATTGCGGATGCTTGCCACTATCACCTCTGTCTGAAAGCCGTAATTGTCATAAATGCTTACGATCTGCTCAACAAGGTCCATTCCCTCCTGGGAAAGATCATCCAGCCGGCCCACAAAAGGGCTTACGTATGTAGCCCCTGCCTTGGCGGCCATCAGGGCTTGAAGCGGTGAGAAAACCAGCGTGACGTTGGTGCCGATACCTTCTGCCGAAAGCGTACGCACCGCTTTCAAACCTTCTATGGTCATGGGTATCTTGACCACTATGTTTTTGTGAATCTTTGCAAGCTCGCGTGCTTCTGTGATCATGCCGTCTACGTCCAGGCTTATTGCCTCCGCGCTTATGGGGCCGTCAACGATTTCGCAGATTTCGTTTATAATCTCCTTAAAATCGCGGCCTTCTTTGGCAATCAGGGTGGGATTGGTGGTCACACCGTCAACCATGCCCATTTCATGAGCTTCCCGGATTTCATCCACATTTGCCGTATCAATGAAAAATTTCATATCCTGCACTCCTTTTTCTTCGTTCCGGAATAAACTGTAGGACTCTTTTCATGTATTGTTGGCCTTTTTTGTCTCTCTTCAGGTATCAGGCAAAAGCCTTTTTATCAATCACTTTATTTTCCACGGCGATACACTGCTGAACAGCCACTGAATCATCCTCCAGAAGCTTTTCGGCCGTAAGGCCAAGCACCGGATGAATCAACCGCGGTGCTATCTCGGATAAAGGCTTTAACACAAAGGCTCTTTGATGCATTCGCGGGTGAGGTAGCGTTAATTGCGGGGTATGAATAACCAGATTATCGTAGAATATCAGATCAAGATCAAGCACCCGCGGCCCGAATCTTATACCTGTCTGCACGCGTCCTGCCTCTGTCTCTGCAGCCTTGAGCCCTTCTATAAGCCCGTACGGGCCTATCTCAGTTACAGCCTGAAAAACCGCATTTATAAACCAGGGCTGTTCAGTATAATCCAGGGGTGCGGAGTAATAATACCGGGAATGCTTTACCACCCTGACATCTCCGGCCTCGCTCAGCAGGTCTACCCCCAGCCTGCAGCTCCTGATACGGTTGCCGAGGTTGGAGCCGACTGCAATAAAAACTTGGTGAGCCCCGCTTTTCTCTCTAATCGTCATTATTGCTTCCGCGCATGGTATATTTAACAGTTTCAGATTCCCTGCCCAGCCTGCCGGTATCACTGTAGCATCTGATTCTGTACCTGTAGACATAACCCGGCTCCACGGTATCCTCGAAATACCATGTCTCGGGTACAATGCGCCCGCTCCTGTAGGCCACCCAGCCGGCCCGCTCAAAATTAACCGGGCACCCGGGGCAATCCTTGCCTACAGGTGTTTTGGCGCGGTAGACAACGAAACCCGCGGGATCTGATATTTTTTCTTCAGGGCTTTGCCGAAGCGACCATTTAAGTATAAGGCTGTTTCCGCGAATTTCGGATTCAAGTTTTTCAGCCAGCGGCAGGTTTTGATTTTCCGGCGCCTTGGGCGGTGCCTTTTTACCGCAAGATCCTGCGGCGATCAAGGCAAAGGCCAGCGCCGCGCAAAAGGCTGTACAACGAATAATTTTCATCACCTGTCCCTCTTATTGTTTCTTTTCTCCGTCCAGTCGCTTTTTTGCCCGCGCAACCGCCGCGGCAACATTGCTCCCGGCAGTACCGCCGTAAACCCTCCGCCGCTCGATCATCTCGCTAACAGACAAGGCCCTGTATATATCTTCATCAATAGTTTGCGAAAACCCGCGGAGCTCTTCAAGGTCTAATTCGTGCAGCTCTTTTCCGCAATCCAGGGCGTAAGCCACGGCCTTTCCCACGCACGCATGGGCTTCACGAAAAGACATGCCCCTTGAAACCAGGTAGTCCGCCATATCAGTGGCGTTTTGAAAACCCTGTGCAGCGGCCTTTCCGGTGGTATCCGGATTTATCCTTATGCGCGGAATCATGCGGGTATAAACATCCAGGCATGCCTTTAAGGTATCGGCGGCATCCATTACCGGAATCTTGTCTTCCTGCATATCCCTGTTATAGGCAAGGGGAAGCGATTTCATCAGGGTAAGCAGCTGCATGAGTCCGCCGAATACCCGCCCTGACTTTCCCCTGACCAACTCCGGAATGTCGGGGTTTTTCTTCTGGGGCATGATGCTGCTTCCGGTGCAGAAAGCATCCGGCAGCTCCACAAAATCAAATTCTGCAGAAGACCATATTACAAGCTCTTCCGAGAGCCTGGATAAATGCATCATGCATATACTGCAGGCAGACATGAACTCAATCATGAAATCCCGGTCTGATACGGCATCCATGCTGTTTTCCGAAACTTTTGAAAAACCAAGCAATTGTGCCGTATATTGCCTGTCAAGCTGATAAGTGGTGCCGGCAAGCGCGGCGCTGCCCAGGGGCATAACATCCATGCGCTCCAGGGCGTCTGCAAATCGCCAGGTATCCCGGGAAAACATCTCGTAATAGGCCATAACGTGATGGGAGAACAAAACTGGCTGGGCCCGCTGTAAATGCGTATAGCCCGGCATTACCACATTTATGTTAACTTCTGCAAATTCTACAAGCGCCCGCCTGAATCCGGAAAGCATGGTGATGATCTCCTGCGTTTCGGCTTTCAGGTAAAGCCGTTCATCAAGGGCAATTTGATCGTTTCGGCTTCTTGCAGTGTGCAGCTTTCGGCAAAGCGCGCCCACGTGCGCCGCCAGGCGGTCCTCCACGTGCATATGGATATCTTCGAGCCGGTCGGAAAATTCCATCCGCCCGTCGGCAATTTCTTCGCGGACCTTTTCCAGCCCTCCTATCAGCTCCCCGCATTCGTCCTCTGTGAGAATCCCGGCCCTGGCAAGTGTTTTGCAATGAGCGATGCTGCCGTCAATATCGTATTGATAAAGACGCCTGTCCACCTCCACGGATGAAGTAAAGGCTTCGACCGCCCTGTCCGTGGGTTCCGAAAAACGCCCGTCCCAGGGTTTTTCGCTCATCAGCGTATCCCCGTCTTCCGGTTTTCCATAAGCTTTCTTATCCTGAGCCGTAGCGCATTCAGCCTGATAAAGCCCTCGGCATCTTCCTGCCTGTATACAGAATCGTCTTCAAATGTTGCAAAATCCTCGCTGTAAAGCGATTCATCAGATTTTCGCCCAAGCACCCGGCAGTTCCCCTTATAGAGTTCCAGCCTCACGGTTCCTGAAACATTTTCCTGGGTCTGATCGATCATGGACTGCAGAAGCCGCCTTTCGGGCGAAAACCAGAAGCCATTGTAAATCATTTCCGAATACCTGGGGATCAGGGAGTCGCGAAGGTGCATTACCTCGCGGTCCATAGTGATGGACTCAACGGCGATGTGAGCAGTGCGAAGAATCGTGCCCCCGGGTGTCTCATATACACCGCGGGATTTCATTCCAACGAACCTGTTTTCAACAATATCTGCCCTGCCTATACCGTGGCGACCGCCGAGACGGTTTAACTCTTCGAGCAGGGCGGCCGGTGAAAGCCTGTTTCCGTTTATTGAAACCGGATTCCCCTGCTCAAACTCAATATCTACAATCTCCGGCTCATCAGGAGCCTGCCTGGGCGAAACCGTGAGCAAGAACATGTCCTCGGGAGGCGGGTTCCAGGGGTCCTCCAGGATGCCGCCCTCATAGCTTATATGAAGCAGGTTCCGGTCCGTGCTGTAAGGCTTCTCCTTTGTGGAGGTCACAGCAATGCCGTGTTTTTCGGCAAAGGACATAAGGGCTGTCCTGGAATTAAGATCCCATCGCCGCCAGGGGGCGATCACCTTTATATGCGGGTCAATTGCATAATAACCCAGTTCAAACCTTACCTGGTCATTTCCCTTTCCTGTAGCCCCGTGGCTAACTGCATCCGCATTTTCAGCATGGGCTATCTCTATCTGACGTTTTGCAATAAGTGGCCTAGCAAGGGAAGTGCCCAGAAGATACTGCCCCTCGTATATTGCATTGGCCCTAAAGGCGGCAAACACGTAATCCCGTGCGAATTCCTCCTTTAAATCATCTATGTAAACCCGCGAGGCCCCTGTTTTTTTGGCCTTCTCCTCCACGGGATCGAGCTCTTCGGCCTGGCCTATGTCTGCGGCAAAAGCTATGACTTCGCAGTCATAGGTTTCGGCAAGCCACTTTAAAATCACCGATGTGTCAAGGCCGCCTGAATAGGCCAAAACCACCTTGTCTATACTCTCCTTCAAAATCCTTTTTCTCCCTTCGAATTTCTGATGAATTCGTAAAAAGTCGATTTCCTCGCTCCGAGACCATTTTGGGCGCGGCTATATTCGGATTTTTTATTCTGTTACCCATTGCCCCCGATTAAAATTTCAAGAATTGCCTTGTGCATGTGCAGTTTGTTTTCAGCCTGATCCCATACCACGGACTGCTCTGATTCAAATACGTCCTCTGTTATCTCCTCGCCCTTGTGAGCCGGAAGGCAATGCATCACAATGGCGCCCTTTCGGGCCGACGCCATTAAAGCCCTGTTTACCTGGTAGGGCGCAAACACCTTTCGCCTTTTATCCGCCTCCTGTTCCTGGCCCATGCTGGCCCACACATCGGTGTTTACAACATCCGCACCAGCCACTGCCTCTGCCGGATCCGAAACTACGCGTATCCTGCCGGCAGCCCTCCCCAGAGCTGCGTCCAAAACAGCTTTGTCAGGCATATAGCCTTCCGGACAGGCAAGAACAAGCTCGAAACCGAGAGATGCAGCAGCATTGATCCACGAATTTGCCATGTTGTTGCCGTCGCCTACCCATGCAACCTTCACCGAACGGCAGTTCCCCTTGTACTCTATTACGGTCATCAGGTCGCTTAAAACCTGGCAGGGATGGTACATGTCGGTCAATGCGTTTATGACCGGGATCGAGGCTATGCGTGCAAATTCCTCCTGCATCTGCTGTGAAAAAGTGCGAAGCACCAGCGCATCCAGGTATCGCTCAAGGACCCTTGCAGTATCGGCAATTGGTTCATCTCTTGCCAGTTGCGTGTCTGCTGCGCTTATAAAAAGTGAGGTGCCGCCAAGCTGGGCAGCGGCCGCCTGAAATGAAATCCGGGTTCGGGTCGAGGCCTTCTCAAAGATCAGTCCCACTGTCCTGCCGGTAAGTGAGCGGTCCGAAATCCCCTGCCCGCGACGTTTTTTCAGGTCGATGGCGCGCGAAAAAAAAAGGTCAAAGTCCGCCGCCTCCAAATCTGCCAATGTGAGTAAATCCTTTTTCAATTCAACAATACCCTTCTTTCTCCAGCATGGGCAACACTGTGTCCAGACATTGAATAAGATTGTCTATCTCCTCTGCGGAAATCACAAGAGGGGGAACAAAGCGCAGCACGTTTTCCTGGGTGCAGTTAATAAGAAAGCCGCGTTCCATGCAGGCATCAACCACGGGGGCGCCGTTTTTTGAAAGCTTCATGCCGAGCATAAGCCCGATGCCCCGGACTTCTTCTATCACCGGGTGCTTTTCTTTGAGTTCAAGCAGCCGATCCTTAAAATACCGCCCGGTTCTGTTGCAATATTCCAGGATATTTTCCCCCTCGATTAGTTTTAGCACTTCAAGGGCTGCCGCAGTGATTACCGGGGTTCCGCCGAAGGTGGATGCATGGGTTCCGGGGGTAAAAGCTAAAGCGGCTTCATCTTTTGCAAGCATTGCGCCTATCGGCAGTCCGTTTCCCAAAGCCTTGGCAAGGGTCATTATATCGGGTTCGACTCCGAAATGCTCGTAGGCAAAAAGTTTTCCGGTTCTTCCTATGCCTGTCTGGATTTCATCAAATATCAGCATAACGCCCTTTTCAGTGCAAAGCTTTCGCACCTGTTTCAAAAAATTCGCATCACCGCATCGGACTCCTCCCTCGCCCTGGACCGGCTCTACTATCACCGCGCATGTCTTGTCTGTAACCGCCGCCTCTAGTTTTTCAATATCATTGAACGGCACAAAGTCAAAGCCTTCAAGTATGGGCTCAAAGCCCTCGCGTACCTTCTTCTGTCCCGTGGCCGAAAGGGTCGCAAAGGTTCGGCCGTGAAACGACTGATCCATTGCCACTATCCGCCAGCGATCATATTCGCCCCTGTCAAAGAAATTTTTGCGGGCCAGCTTTATTGCGGCCTCGTTAGCCTCTGCACCGCTGTTGCAGAAAAACACCTTGTCTGCAAAACTTTTTTCGATTAGCTTTTCGGCAAGCTCTATCTGGGGAATCGAATAAAACAGGTTTGACACGTGAAACAGGGTATCGGCCTGCCTGGAAAGAGCCCGGACAATTTCCGGGCTTGCATGGCCCAGGTTGCAGACTGCAATGCCTGCAACAAAATCCGTATACTCCCCGCCTTCAGTGTCCCACAGGGTGCATCCCCTGCCGCGCTCAAACACCACCGGAAACCGCTTATAGGTGCTTGCTATTACCTGATTTGCCCGTTTGATATAATCAGTGTTCATTTTTCCGTTTCCTGTTCCTGTGCAGTTACCTGGGTGCCGATACCCTGGTCTGTAAATAGCTCCAGCAGCAGGGCATGGCGCCTGGTGCCGTTTATAATCTGTACCTTTTCCACCCCGCTTTGCAAGGCATCCAGGGCGTATTCAATCTTTGGAATCATGCCGCCCGATATGGTGCCGTCATGGATCATCTGTCTTGCGGTTTCAGCATCCACCGAGGATATCAGACCACCGTCGGCATCAAGGAGTCCGTCCACGTCGGTTAGATAGATCAACCGTCCGGAGGCAAGTGTTGCCGCCACTTTTGATGCCACAAGGTCAGCGTTGATATTATAGGTCTCACCGGAGGAGCCGACCCCAACGGGCGCAATAACAGGAATGAAACCCCTTGATGACAGGGTGTTTATCAATTCGGTGTTAACGCCGGTTACCCTGCCCACCAGTCCGGGATCCAGGATTTCAGGGGCGGAATTTTCATCGGGCTGGTGCACGATCTGGAGCTTTTCAGCCATGAGCAGCCCGCCGTCCTTACCTGTCAACCCGACGGATTTTCCGCCCTGCCTGCTTATCTGGGCTACAATCGCCTTGTTTACGTTTCCCCCCAGCACCATTTCAACGACATCCATGGTCTCCTGGTCTGTAAATCGCATGCCGCGGACAAATCTGGGACTGATCCCCATACGTTCAAGCACATGGTTTATCTGGGGACCGCCGCCGTGGACCACCACCGGATGAAGTCCTATGAATTTCATCAGGGTAATATCGCGCGCAAAATCCTCCTTTAGCTGCTCGTCCACCATGGCGTGCCCGCCGTACTTTATAACCACGGTCATTCCGGAAAAAAACCGGATATAGGGAAGAGCCTCTATAAGTATGTCTGCAACATTCGGGGTCATATGTGTCTGCCGGTTTTAATTTTGATGCATTCGTAAAAAGTCTTATTTTAGATGGCGCCGTAAAAAGTTCAAGATCAAGGCTTGCGCAATTTCGAAGAATGCAGCGTACTTAGCTGTACGTGAAATTCTGAGAAATTGCGCGTAACGCAGATATTGGACTTTTTACGGTGTCATCAATTTTTTTATAAAATATAACGGCTAAGGTCCTCGTCTTCCCGTACATCCCGCAGCTTTTCATTAACAAAGGCCCGGTCTATGGTTATTTTCTGTTCATCCATGTCAGGAGCATCAAAGAGTATGTCTTCGAGCAGATGCTCCATAAGCGTATGAAGACGCCTTGCGCCGATATTTTCGGTACGGGTGTTTACGGTTTCCGCAAAATCGGCTATTTCGTAAACAGCCTCGTCCTCAAAGGATACATCCATTCCCTCTGTGCGCAGAAGCGCAATATACTGGAGCAGAAGTGCATTTTTCGGCTCGGTTAAAATCCGCACAAAATCGTCTTTGCCGAGCGAATCAAGCTCCACCCTTATGGGGAATCTGCCCTGGAGCTCCGGGATAAGATCCGAAGGCTTGCTGGTATGAAAAGCACCGGATGCCATGAAAAGAATATGATCGGTTTTTACAGGGCCGTGCTTGGTTGTAACCGTGCTGCCCTCCACAATGGGAAGAAGGTCGCGCTGAACCCCCTCGCGGGAGACATCGGGTCCCTGGCCTCCTTCCTTGCCGGTTATCTTGTCTATCTCGTCAAGAAAGATAATCCCGGACTGCTCCACCTTTTCAATTGCTTCCCGGACCACTTTGTCCATGTCCACAAGCCCCTGGGCTTCTTCCTGGGTGAGGATGTCCATGGCTTCGCCCACCGTAACCCTCCGCCTTTTCGATGACCCCCTGGGCATAAGACTGCCGAGCATGTCCTTGAAGTTGATCCCCATTTCCTCCATGCCGGTATTGGAAAAAATCTCCACCATCGGCGAGCTGCTGCGGTCGGAAACCTCGATATCAACCTGCCGGCTGTCAAGCCTGCCCTCGCTCAACATGCGTCTTAACTTTTCACGGGTTTCAGACGACGGCTTCTGTTTTTCCGGCTCATATACCGTAAGACCGGATGATTCTTCCTGCCCGGGCTGCTGAGAAGCGCTTGATGAAGATCGTGACCCCGATTCGGGCAAAAGAAGATCAAGCACCCTTTCTTCGGCCATTTCCCTGGCCCTTCCCTGTACAGCCTCCTGTTCGCGGGCCTTTAAGTCGTTGATGGTAAACTCTAGAAGATCGCGTACCATGGATTCCACGTCCCTGCCTACGTATCC
>JAIPDS010000076.1 GCA_021737565.1 Desulfobacteraceae bacterium
GTCCAATATCTGCGTTACGCGCAATTTCTCAGAATTTCACGTACGGCTAAGTACGCTGCATTCTTCGAAATTGCGCAAGCCTTGATCTTGAACTTTTTACGGCGCCATCTAAAATCAGACTTTTTACGAGTGCATCAATTATGATGAGCCTCATTTTTTTGAAAAAAATATCCGCAATTGCGGGGATTACCGGATGAATAATGAAAAGGGCGAAAAAATGACCTCCCGGCCGCTTCCGCCGGATGCCATAGAGACGGGCATGCTTGAACCCATCGGTTACGACTACAGCGGCACAAGGGATATTAATATTGTAATAGAGCAGCCCGAGTACACTTCCCTTTGCCCCAGGACCGGCCTGCCCGACTTCGGGTGCATTACCATCAGCTATACGCCCCGCAACTGGATTATCGAGCTTAAGTCCCTTAAATATTACCTGTTTCAGTACCGAAATGTCGGGATTTTCTACGAAAACGCGGTTAACCGCATACTGGAAGATCTTGTCGGTGTGCTGTCTCCCAAAAAAATGACGGTTGTGGGCGAGTTTACCGCCAGGGGCGGTATATCAACATCCGTAACTGCACGATATCCGGAATAGTTTTTCCTTTTGCCTCCTGTGTTCAGCATCTTCAAAAAATAAAACGAACGCTCGATATTTTTATTGACATGATATAATGGCGGGGGTACAAAATATGCAATCCTGACCTGTTTTTGTTTTAAAACTATTTGCGGCACACCCCGCGCAATAATCTTTGGTACGTCCCAACACGCTATGCAGAATTTGAATACGGTATCAGATACAGACTCATTTGACGAGTTCAGGCAAATGGCCCTGTTGTCCATGGAGGAGATCTGCAGGGATATTTTCAGGGAAAATCAGCACAGGATAAAGATCAAGAAGGAAGCTGTTGCGGTAAGAAATCTTGTAAATATTTTTCACACAACCCTTAAGATTTCAAATGAAAGGGGTTTTCAGACCATGAGCTTAAGGGATCTGAGCCGGGTTTCGGGGCTTTCCATGGGCGCGCTTTACTCGTATTTTTCCAGCAAAGACGAGCTGCTTGAAATGATTCAGAACCAGGGCAGGCGCATTACCTTAAAGGTCCTGGCCCGATGTGTGGATCCCGGGGATACGCCTTTGATTCAGCTCAGGGGCGCAATCCGGGCACATCTGTATCTTACCGAGGTCATGCAGCCCTGGTTTTATTTCTCCTACATGGAGGCCAAGAACCTGAGCCGCGAGCAGCGCAAAAAGGCCATAGAAAACGAGCTTGTAACAGAGGAAATATTCATGCGGATTCTGGAGGAAGGGGCGCAAAAAGGCGAACTCGAAGTGGACAATCCCCCTCTTACCGCTGCAGTGATAAAAGCCATGCTCCAGGACTGGTATCTGAAGCGTTGGAAATATTCGCGCAGGGAGGTTTCGGTTCAGGCCTATGCGGATTTCGTGATCGGTTTCGTGGAGTCGGTGGTGCGGAAAAATTCAAGTAACTGATCCTGGTAGTCTTCAAGTATTGCGTATGCATCAGCCTCTCTGGTAATACCCGTCAAGGCCTCCCGCCGCCGGCTTGCCAGGGGCAGCCCCTTTAGGAGCCATCCCAGGCGGCTTCTCATTATCCTGCAGGCATGGGTCTCTCCGTAAAAGGCTACCATGTCCGATACATAGCCTTTTATTGCCGAAAACCGCATCTCAAGATCCGGTTCGGTAAACTTTGTCCCTGAAAGCCGGGCCCGGATCCTGGAAAATATCCAGGGATCGCCCAGTGCGGCTCTTCCGATCATTACCGCATCGCAGCCGGTCTGATTCATAATCTCTATGGCGTCCTTTGCGGTGCGGATATCTCCGTTTCCTACAACCGGAATAGACAGGGCCTGTTTTATATCAGCTATAACCTTTCTGTCCGCCTTTCCGGAAAACTTTTGTTTTGCGGTGCGGGGGTGTACTGTCACTGCATCCGCTCCGCAGTCCTGTGCAATACGGGCCAGCAGAAGGGCGTCTTCCCCCGAAGGTTCCCAGCCGCTGCGCATCTTGACCGTTACGGGTATCCTTACTGCATTGCAAACAGCCCTGAGTACCGATTCTGAAACCCTGCGGTCTTTCATCAGGGCGGCGCCCGCCCCTGTTTTTACCACTTTTTTGCCCGCACACCCGCAGTTGATGTCTATTATATCAGCCCCGGCCTGCTCGGCCATTTCTGCGGCCCTTGCCATGTTCGCCGGTTTTGCGCCGAATATCTGGATGCTTAATGGTTTTTCACCGTCCGTGTGCTCCATCATCCGGATCGTTTTTACAGATCCGTGGCAAAGTCCGTTTGCGCTTATCATTTCCGAGCATACAAGCGCGCAGCCCCTTTGCCTGACCATTTTTCTAAAGGCCGAATCGGTCACCCCCGCCATGGGGGCCATCACAGTGGGAGACTTAAATTGCAGTTTTCCTATGTTAAAAGTTTTATTCATAAATCGTTTATCCGGCCCTGGGGTTTGCGTAGCAGTAAAGGCAGTTGTGAAAACATGGCTGATCCGAATATCCACCGATATCTTTTGAGACCATGCACCCGCAGCCTTTTTCCTTGCGCTGTCCAGGGTCCTTTTGAAACGAGATTTTGCCTCCGAACAGCTCGGCAAGATACCGGTTAGGAATGCAGGCGCTCGGCTCGATTTTTGAGCCAGACCCCAGGGCCCGGATCAGGTCTTTTTCGCAGCAGGTATACAGATTTATCCCGAATTTTTCAAGTGTCTGCTGCATTTTAATAATTATACGGATTTTTTTCTCCATCGGCGGATCGATCCATTCAAAGTCCTTCATGCGCGCGGTACGCTGTTTCATTTTTGAATAAATATCGGCAAAACTGGTTACGCACCTGCGAACCCCGAGCAAGGACATGCTTTCTGCAATGTGTTTGAAATCGCTTAGATTGTGTTTCACAGTCCCGTTTTCCCGATAAAAGCAGACAGGGTCGAACCGCCACTGCAGAGTTTTCGGGCCGAAGCGGGAACAAAGTTTTTCAGCCTGCTCAAGGCGTTGTAAAAGCGGTGGAATATTGGGCTCAAGCAGAGAGGATTCCGAGTTGATGGTAAAGTTAAAAAAAAGATTGTATCCGGCTTCCTGCAGAGACCGGGCAAATCCTTTGTCTATGAAGCGGCCGAAGTCCTTTGACCAGAAGACGATTGTATGGACTTTCTCCGGTGTTGCAAAAACTGTATGAAAGGAATTGCTGAAGGGATTTTTTACTGTAAAAAACCCCCTTTTTATTCCCTCCATAAAGGAGCCCATGTAGAAAGCGGGAATATCTGTTCGTCTGGAGGCCGATATTACGATTCGGGTTTTCATGAAAAAAAGCGGGTCTGAGTTTGATCAGGACTTCTTTGGTTTGCGGTCTTTTAAGGAGATTACGGTTTTTTCGTCGGACTCTTTGTTTTTTGCCTGTCCGTCGCCGGATTCTTCCCTTTCTGCATTTTGTTCCGGTTCGGCTTCGGGCTGTTCAGGCGGTTCAATTTTTTCCAGCCGCATGCGATAGCCGCCCATTGTAAATTCAGCGCCGTTTATATAATCATCCTTTAAAATCCAGGTTACTGTCTGAACCGGAAGCTTAAGCAGCATAAGACTTATGTGATACCAGTCCTTTTTCACATCCGGCTGTATGTCTTCCACCCGGGCGAATACCACCGGCTGGTCTTCATGGTAAATAAGTACAATGTCTTTTTCCGCGGTCATAAAAACTTATCTCCGGCTTTTTTCAATAAAATAAGCGTTCACCTTCGGCTGGTCAATATTATTAACTTATTCGGGGCATCAATCCTTTTTGCCCGGTGCGGCTATTGTTTTAATCCAGTAGAGCAGGGAGTTTCCTGCCAGAAGCCGCCGTTCCGCAGATTTAAGCCCCTCTTGCAGCCGGGCCGGATCTGCAAGCCACTGGGAGCGTGTAAACATGGGTTTTTCAGTATCAAGCTCGCGAACCACCCGGGCGGGATTTCCTGCCGCGATTACATTGGGCGGGATATTTTTAACAACCACGGAACCCGCGCCTATAATGCTGTTTTCCCCTATGGTAACGCCCTTGCACACGATTGTACTGTCTCCTATCCAGACATTCTTCCGGATAAATACCGGTTTTGCGGTTCCTATCGTGTGGACCCTGTCATATGTTCCGTGCCAGTCCGCATCCGTGATAAATACGTTGCCCGCTATCATTGTGCTGTCATCGATTGTTATCTCCGCTGCGGAACTGATCCTGGCCCCCGGGCAGATCAGGCAGCAGTTGCCGATCGATATTCGCCCCAGGTCTTTTTCAACAGGCCACACAGTCAATCTGACCTTCCTGTCAGAGGTACCCAGTATATTTGCGTAATTTCCTATGGTTATTGGGGCCCCGAAAATCTCAATGTTCCAGGGGCGGACAAACATAAAGCCAGGGCCGAGATGGGTGAGTTGGGGTTTTATAAAGTGCCTTGTGTAAAGTTCATGCAGTTTTATGTTCAGGCGCTTGATACCATAGGGCCTGTGTTCTTTTCTCAACTTTAAAAGCCCGTCAAATAAGAGATGTCTGCTTTACGCAAAATATCGCTTTCGTTCCAGAAACCGTGGTCAAACAGGCGGCCTGCCGGACTTAAGTTGTAGAGCGCGTCTGCGGCCATCAGAAACACGCCGTTTGTCCAGGTGATTTTCTCTTCCGGCCAGATCACCATATCCGGGTATGTGAACCCGCACCAGTAAGTACCGTCTTTAAACCTTCTTTCATGCATCCAGTTGAATACAATTTCGGCGACCTTGTAATTGCCGGTCGCTGCCAAGGCAAGCACCAGCTCGCAGGTTTCAGCGATTGTTACCCACGGGCGGTTTGAAACACAAAGCACGCCCATTTCTTCGGCTACGAATTTTTTCCAGTACTGATCAAGCCGTTTTCTTGCGTCATCCCCGGTAACCGCCCCGCAAAGCACGGGGTAGAACCAGTCCATGGAATAATGGGACTTGGCAATATTAAAAAGATGGTAGCCCCGGCCTATGGCGGTCTTTAATTTAAGGGCCGCGGTTTTCCAGTCCTCCCTGCGTATGCCGAGTTCTCCGGCAATTGCCAGGGCGCACTTTATGCTCATAAATATGGAGCTTGAACCGGTGAGCAGGGCCATGGTGTCTACCCGCAGATCAGGGTTCTTGGCCCAGTATATTTCCCCGGTCCCGGCCTGAAGGCTTATTGCAAAATCGATTGCCCGGCTCACTGTATCCCACATTTCCAGAAGAAAAACACGGTCCCCCGTGATCAGGTAATAGTGAAACACCCCCACGGCGATATAAGCCGTGACATTGGTGTCACGTGTCATGTCCAGGGGTTGGCCGTTCATATATGCGGCATACCAGCTTCCGTCTTCAAGCTGGCAGTCTGCAAGCCATTGATAGGCCGTTTTTGCCTGCCTGGTATAGCCGAAGGCGCAAAGCCCCATGGCTGCTTCCACATGGTCCCAGGGGTCTGTCTTGCCCCCTTCAAACCAAGGTATTTCACCGTCATCCTTCTGGGTTTGCAAGATAATGGCCGCAACCTGTTCCAGATCAACCTCAGCGGGTCTTTTTTTCTGCAGCATCTCCTGGTCCATGCGAGTTCACCTTTCAAAAAAATAATATAATCAAATGCAGCCGGGCCGTATCATTGTTTATTATAACAAATAATTATGCCAGAATTTATACTTAAAATCAATTTATTTTGGTCAGGAGCAGCAATTCCAGGGGGATATTTCATCATTTTGCCTGGCTCCGGACACCGGGTCTTGCGGGGGAAACTGAAAAAAAATGCAAAAGCCGATAAATCCGCAGTCCGGTTGTCGGGATGCAGGACAAGGCGGGGCGGTCTTTTCGTTCGCTGCATTCGGGCCTGGCATCTGCCGGCGTGCTCCGCCGCGTCCGGCGAACTCGCGCACTCACGTGCACTCAGACAAGCGCCGGCCGCTATGGCTTCGCACGCCGGCATCTGCTTAACCGGCCCTCATGCAATGCTTACTCAAAGCCCGCCCCGCCTTGTCCGCATGGAAGCCGCCTGCGGCATAGAAGTTTACTCATAGCGGAAATGCGAAAGCTTATGTTTTAATGCTAAAGGATTAAAAGGAGCCTGAAAATAGAATCTCCAAGCTTGCAGGGATTTGGTCGGGCGGCCCTGCGGGGTGGTTTGTGCATCTGCATTGAGCGGCTTCGGATAAGATTCGGCCGGGCCTTGCGCGTCCGGAATTTTAAACTGTCTGAGGCCGAAAGGCCGAGTTTTTAAAATTCCAGCGCAAGGCCCGGCCGAATCCCGAAGACGGTCAGCAGTGAACAAACCGCCCTGCAGGGCCGCTGTGCAGGGACTTTCAGGAGCCGGGTTGAATTTTTGCAGGTACTTTCCGGTATTATCGGATCACCGGAAAAACCGCAAAAAATGCAAAAGCCGAAAACTCCGCAGTCCGGTTGCCGGGATGCTGTCCAAGCCGGGGCAGTCTTTTCGTTCGCTGCATTCGGGCCTGGTAGATGGCGGCCCTCATGCAATGCTCTCTCAAAGACAGCCCCGCCTTGTCCGCATGGCCATTGCCTCCGGTATCGAAATTTACCCCATAATGAAAATACGACAGCTTAATTTTTAATGCCAAGTATTACAAAGAGCCAGAAAATAAAATCTTCAAGCTTGCTGGATGGGGGTCAGGGTCCCCCGATATTGGGCATCAGAGCCCACATAACGGCCCAGAGTCCGGAATCGGGGAGTCTGTCCAGGCATACAATGCCGCCGTTCTGGAATTTGAATACGGTGTAGTCGGTTTTCCCGGTGACAAGCAATGAGGCCATGCGCTCCATAAAAGGAAGGTGCCCCACAAGCATAAGGTTTTCTCCGGGTATGATATCTTTGACAAATTCAGCCGGTTCATCCAGGGCCTTTAAGCCCCCGGCTTCCGATACATCATTTACCCCGAGTTTTTCGGCAAGAATTTCCGCTGTTTGCTCTGCCCGCTTTTTGCCGCTATGGTGAATTTTGCCGACAATTACGTCGTAGTTTGCGGCTGTTTCCGCAATTTTTTCCACCTCCCGTCTTCCTTCCTCTGAGAGGCTTTGCTCGGGATCTATTTCCTTTGAAAGGTTTTTGCCGTGCTGAACAAGATACAGTGCCATGGTGTCTTCTCCCTGATGTTTTGTGTTTGTTTTTCAATTCCGGGAAATTATTATAGAATGCCCATATCCTTATTATAACTATAATAAAAATATTGAACAGATTCAAACAATGCGATATCCGCAGACCGGGAAAGGAAAAAATTTTTTTTTAGGAATAAGGTCTTGCCATTTGGTTTAAGGATTCGTAAATAAAAAAGGCCGGAAATTTTGCTCTTTACTTGTGCGCCTGCGCCGCCGGTCAAATATCCCGGCGGCAGGGCAAACACCTGTTAAACGGAGGGTTGCTTACATATGGGCGGAGTGTTCGGATGCGCCATGAAATCAGACTGCACCGTGGACCTGTTTTACGGAACGGATTACCATTCCCACCTGGGCACCAAGCGTGGCGGGATGGCCGTAAAAAACAGCAAGGGCATGGCCAAGGCCATCAAGAATATCGAGAATTCCTATTTCAGAACAAAATTCGAATCAGAACTGCCCAACCTGGAGGGCAACAGGGGCATCGGGGTTATAAGCGACAATGACTCCCAGCCCCTGATCATAGGCTCTCACCTGGGGACCTTCGGCATAGCAACCGTGGCAAAGATAAACAACCTGTCCGAGCTGGCATCGGCCGCTTTCGATCACGGCATACATTTTTCCGAGGCCGGGGAGGGAAGGGTCAATCCAACGGAACTCGTTGGGATGCTTGTCAACCAGGGAGGCAGCTTTGTAAGCGGTATCAAAAACGCTCAGGCGGAAATTCAGGGTTCCTGCACCCTTCTTCTTTTGACTGAAAAAGGGATTTATGCGGCCCGCGACAGGCTGGGACGCACCCCGCTGGTCCTGGGGAAAAAGGACGGGGCGTATGCTGCAGCCTCTGAGACCACGGCGTTTTTCAACCTCGGTTACGAGGCCGTGCATTACCTGGGGCCGGGTGAGATAGTTTTCATAACCCCGGAGGGATATGAAACGCTCAGTCCGCCGGGGGACCAGATGCAGGTCTGTTCTTTCCTCTGGGTTTATTACGGGTATCCTGCATCAAGCTATGAAGGGATCTCGGTGGAATGGGTCAGGTACAGGTGCGGCCGCGCCCTTGCGCTGGCCGACGATACCCCAGTGGATGCTGTTTCTGGAATACCCGATTCTGGCATAGGCCATGCCGTGGGATATGCAAATGAAAAGCAGATCCCCTACATGCGTCCATTTGTGAAGTATACCCCCACCTGGCCCAGGAGCTTTATGCCGCAAAACCAGAAAGACCGGGATCTTGTAGCCAGAATGAAGCTTATTCCCGTGCCTGCGCTTATAGAAGGCAGGCGCCTGCTGTTTTGTGATGATTCCATTGTAAGGGGCACGCAGTTAAAGGACAATGTCCGCACCCTTTATGATGCGGGTGCAAAAGAAGTGCACATGAGAATAGCCTGCCCTGCCCTTGTATACCCGTGCCTGTTTTTAAGTTTTTCCACTTCCAGATCCACTTTGGACCTTGCCGGCCGCAAGGCCATATATGATCTGGAAGGGGCCGAGCAGGACGAAATCATTCGCGGATACGCGGATCCGGACGGGAAAAAGACGGAAGAGATGGTGGAAAAAATCCGGGAAAAGCTGGGATTGACCAGTCTTAAATACCAGCGCTTAGAGGACTTGGTAGCTGCCATAGGCCTGCCCAAGGAAAAGCTCTGCACCCACTGCTGGGACGGAAGCAGCTACTATTAGAGACAAATTGACCGGATCAGGGACGCGGATAAAGTTAAAAAAGACATTTAATATAATCTTAAGGAGTGGATATGCCCAGGCGGACAGATATCAGCAAGGTCATGATCATAGGCTCGGGACCCATTATCATCGGACAGGCTTGTGAATTTGATTATTCGGGCACCCAGGCATGCAAGGCACTGCGTTCGCTCGGATACGAAATTGTGCTGGTAAATTCCAACCCGGCCACCATTATGACTGATCCGGAGATGGCGGACGTGACCTATATCGAGCCGTTAAATCCCGAGACCCTGACCCGCATAATTGAAAAAGAGCGCCCTGATGCTCTTTTACCCAACCTGGGAGGCCAGTCCGCCTTAAACCTGTCTTCAGAGCTTGCTGTTTCAGGAGTCCTGGACAGATACGGGGTCAAGGTCATAGGAGTTAACATAGAAGCCATAAAACGGGGCGAGGATCGCACTGCATTCAAGGAGACCATGGACCGGCTGGGCATAGAAATGCCTGAGAGCCGTGCGGTTGAAAGTGTGGAGGATGCCGAGGCCGTGGCTGCGGAACTGGGTTATCCAGTGGTTATCCGGCCTGCCTATACCATGGGCGGCACGGGCGGCGGAATGGTCTACAATGTCGAGGAACTTCGGACGGTTGCCGCCCGGGGCCTGGCTGCAAGCTACATAAACCAGGTGCTCGTGGAGGAATCGGTTCTGGGCTGGGAGGAGCTTGAGCTTGAAGTTGTCCGGGATTCGAAAAATCAGATAGTAACGGTATGTTTCATAGAAAACGTTGACCCCATGGGTGTTCATACCGGGGACTCCTTTTGTACCGCTCCCATGCTAACCATTTCGCAGGAGCTGCAGGAAAAGCTTCAGAAATATTCCTACGACATAGTCGAGGCCATAGAGGTGATAGGCGGCACCAACATTCAGTTCGCACATAACCGCGATACCGGCCGGGTGGTAGTCATTGAGATCAATCCGCGCACTTCCCGTTCTTCTGCCCTGGCTTCCAAGGCCACGGGTTTTCCGATTGCATTTGTGTCAGCGCTTCTGGCGGGAGGGGTGACCTTGGACGAGCTTCCCTACTGGCGGGCCGAGACCCTTGATCAGTACACTCCTTCGGGCGATTACGTAGTGGTGAAATTTGCAAGATGGGGTTTTGAGAAGTTTCCCGGCATAGAGGACAAGCTTGGTACTCAGATGAGGGCAGTTGGCGAGGTAATGAGCATCGGAAAAACCTACAAGGAAGCCCTGCAGAAGGCCATCCGGTCCCTTGAAACCAATCGCTACG
Source organism: Desulfobacteraceae bacterium (assembly GCA_021737565.1). Classification (GTDB taxonomy): domain Bacteria; phylum Desulfobacterota; class Desulfobacteria; order Desulfobacterales; family Desulfosalsimonadaceae; genus Desulfosalsimonas. The sequence continues at coordinate 10,103 of JAIPDS010000076.1, forward strand.
GGCTGGGGTTTGCCAGGGATTTTAATGAAAGATCCGCAGAAGAGCTTTTGGAGATGCTTGCCACCCCCACCAGCGAACGGCAGTTTATCATGTACGAGGCGCTGCGAAAAGGGGCGGAAGTGGGCCGGATTTCGGAAATAACCGGTATTACCCCCTGGTTTGTAGAGCAGATGAAGGAACTCGTTGATCTGGAAGAAGAAATCCTTCAATACAGGGGCGGACTTCCTGCAGATGACCTGCTTGCAAGGGCCAAAAAGGATGGGTTTGCAGACAGGTACCTGGCAAGACTGCTCGGCATAGACGAACCGAAGGTGCGCAAAAGGCGAAAGGAGCTCGGCTTAACCCAGGCCTGGAATGCGGTTCCGGTATCCGGGGTAAAGGATGCTGCTTATTATTATTCCTCGTATAATGCAGAGGATACGGTAGAGGTCAGCGGCCGCAGAAAGATAATGGTGCTAGGAGGAGGGCCCAACCGCATAGGCCAGGGCATTGAATTTGATTACTGTTGCGTTCATGCGGCATTTGCGATCCGGGAGGCGGGCTATGAATCCATAATGGTCAACTGCAATCCGGAGACTGTTTCAACGGATTATGACACCTCGGACAAGCTGTATTTTGAGCCCCTGACAGCAGAAGACGTGCTGGGCATTTATGAAAAAGAGCAGCCCGAGGGTGTGATAGTCCAATTCGGGGGGCAGACGCCGTTAAACATCGCCAATCAGCTTGAAGCAGCAGGCGTGAAAATCCTCGGCACCTCGCCTGACGCGATAGACCTGGCCGAAGACAGGGACAGGTTCCATCAGATTGTAGGCAAGCTCGGCATTCCGCAGCCGGATTCGGGCATGGCCCGATCATTTGAAGAGGCCCTGGATGTTGCGCAAAAGATAGGCTACCCCCTTATGGTAAGGCCTTCCTACGTTCTGGGCGGCCGGGCCATGGAAATCGTCATGGACGAGCAGATGCTGCAGCAGTACCTGGCAGCAGCTGTCGAGGTTTCCGAGGAGCGCCCGGTCTTAATCGACAAGTTTCTGGAATCAGCCATAGAGGTTGAAGCAGATGCCATCGCAGACGGAACAGATGCGTTTGTTCCGGCTGTCATGGAGCACATAGAGCTTGCAGGCGTCCATTCCGGGGATTCGGCCTGCGTAATTCCGCCTGTGAGCATACCGCCCAGGCACGTGGAGACAATTATAGATTATACCCGCAAGCTTGCCGTGGAATTCGGCGTGGTGGGCCTTATGAACATCCAGTACGCCATTGCCGATGACATGGTCTACATACTGGAGGCAAATCCGCGGGCCTCCAGGACCGTACCCCTGGTTTCAAAGGTTTGCGGGTTTGCAATGGCCAGGATTGCAACCCGGATCATGCTGGGCGGCAGGTTGGAGGATTTCGGTTTGCGCCGGCCGATGGTGGGGCATTACGGGGTAAAGGAAGCCGTGTTTCCGTTTAACATGTTCCCGGAAGTCGATCCCCTGCTCGGCCCGGAGATGCGTTCGACAGGAGAAGTTCTCGGTCTTGCCGATTCTTTCGGCATGGCTTTTTTCAAGGCACAGGAGGCCACACAGTCGCCGCTTCCGGTCGAGGGAAGCGTGCTTATCACGGTGGGCGATCCGGATAAGAGCAGCGTAGTGGAGGCCGCACGCCTGTTTGCGGACCTTGGCTTTACAATATACGCCACAAAAGGGACCGGGGAATTTCTGGAAAAGCAGGGTATTAAGGCCGGGGTTTTAAGGAAGCTGGGGCACGGCAGGCCGGACATAGTCGATGCCATAAAGAACAGGGAAGTCCAGCTTGTTATCAACACCCCGGCGGGCAAAACCAGCCAGGAGGATGATTCTTATATCCGCAAGACCGCAATAAGGTTCAGGGTTCCATATATAACAACTACAGCGGCGGCTGTTGCCGCGGCCAAGGGGATTGCCGCAAGAAGGTCCGGTGAGCCTGCAACCAAGTCGGTTCATCAGTATCACAGCGAAATAAGGTAGGCTTCCGGAGTCTGTTTTATTGAGCGGTTGCTTGGTCTGGCGTGGCGTCCCAGTCCTGTATGTATTTTTTGACGGTTCTCCGGTCAAGGCCGGTTCTTCTGGCCACCTCCTCAAATGTCTGGTGGCGCTGATACAGCAGGTAGCAGTAACCCGAGACAAGCGAGGCTGCATCGATGCTTCCGCGCTCAATGCCGGTGACCAGCCTGCGGTCCAGCTGGCCTGATTCAAACGGGGACTCCGTGCTATAGGTTCCCTTGAGCAGTATTCTGCGTACGAACTGTTCAAGTTCCCGCACATTGCCGGGCCAGGGATAGTCCCTGCCCAGTTCCCGGTCAACTGCATTTTTGACCATTTCCACAAGTTCCTGGGAATGCTTTCCTACCAGGCGTTTTACGGTGAATTTAAGAAGCATGTCCAGTTCCCTGGGGTTTTCTTGTATCCTTAACCGAAGCGGGGGAACTGTTATGATGTCCGAGCAGAGCCGGTAATAGAAATCGTCCCGGAATATTTTCCTGTTCCTTATATCCTCCATCGGCCGGTTGGTGGCGGCTATGACCCGGCCCTCGAAGCGGCTGTGCTTCTGTGAGCCCACGGGCGTGAAAACCCTTTCCTGGAGAACCTGAAGCAGCTTGATCTGTATGGGCTCCGAGACTTCCCCGATTTCATCGA
>JAIPDS010000077.1 GCA_021737565.1 Desulfobacteraceae bacterium
GCGACGGATTTTTCGACGAGGCGCTCTACGAATGCTACCGCAGGATCAACTACCCCGAAAAATGGCTGGAAGAAGGCCGGTCCTACGATCCGGCGGATGCTTACGTGATCAGCCACCCGAGCTGGTTTTTTGAGGACATGCCGGAAATTCCGCAAATCTCCATCTATGACCTGTTTCGCCGCACAGTAGAACGTCAGCCCGATGACACCGCGGTAATCTTTCTGGACAAGTACGCTACATACCGGGAGTTAGACGACCTGGTCCGCAGGTACGCCTCCCTGCTTAAGGACCTGGGCATCGGCAAGGGAGACGTGGTGGCCGCAATGCTTCCCAATTCCATCCAGCAAATCGTGGCGTTTTACGGAGCCGCCATGATAGGTGCTATTCATACGCCGATCAACGTAATGTACCAGTCCGAGGAGATCGCTTACCAGGTGAAGGATTCAGGCGCCAAAGCAATCCTGATGCTTGACCTGCTCTATGACAGGGTCCGTCCTCTGGTGGAGGATAAGACCATACAGGAAGTCATTGTTACAAACATCAAGGACTGGGCGGCAGAAGGTGCCGTGGTATCCCAGACCCTGAAGGGTTTCTGGGATATTGCCAAAAGCCCTGTTCCGGGAACCAGGGACTTGTTTGAAAGCCTGGAACAATATGCTCCTCTGGGCGCATCAGAACCTGTGGCCCCGGAAACAGATACCGCGCTGCTTCTCTATACCGCCGGGACGACCGGAAAATCCAAGGGGGTGATCGAAACCCATTTCAACCTGGTTTTCAATTCCATGACCCATACCCACGCCTTCAGGGCATGGGGGGATTACGAGGTCAACTTTTCAATAATGCCCATGTTTCATACAGCCGGCTATTTTTTGCACCTGCTGCCCACATTTTACCAGGGCGGCACAGTGATTCCTATTCCCATGTTTGATCCGGCAGACGCGTTCAGGATAATTGAGAACTACAGGGTCAACGTTATTTTCGCACCGCCGACCTTTTTTATCGCCATGATGTCAAACCGGGAAATGATTGACAACCACGACCTGACAAGCCTTCGGGTGACCATCGGCTGCGGAGCCCCGGTCCCGGAGGCCGTTCAGGACGGCTGGAAGGAAGCCACCGGCGTTAACCTGGTAAACGGCTGGGGCATGACGGAAACAAACAGCGGCGGGGTAATCTCGATTCCCGGTATCAAGGAAAAATCCGATTCCATAGGCGTTCCGGTTTACTCTGAAGTAAAAATCACAGATGAAAAAGGAGAAATTGTTTCGCGAAACACCGAGGGCGAAATCTGCTACCGGGGTCTGCAGCTTGCCCGCGGATATCTGAACAAGCCCGAGGAAACAGCAGCCACGTTTCTGCCCGACGGCTGGTTTAAGACCGGCGACCGCGGTTTTTTGGACGAGGAGGATTTCGTTCATTTTGTTGACCGGATTAAGGACCTGATCGTGGCCTCGGGATATAATGTTGCTCCCGTGGAAATCGAGGACACCATTTATCAGCATCCGGCAGTAGCCGAAGTTGCAGTTGTGGGCCAGCCTGATACTTATCGCGGCGAGACGGTCAAGGCAGTGGTCGCCCCCAGGCCTGAATACAAGGACAAGGTAACAGAACAGGAAATTATTGATTTCTGTAAATCACGCCTGGCCGCTTTCAAGATCCCCCGGCGCGTTGAGTTCCGGGAAAATCTGCCTAAAAACGCCGTGGGAAAGATTCTGCGGCGCATGCTTCGGGACTGACCGCACCCGGGCCAGACCGGGCTATCTGTCCCGATTTACAAATTGCCGGGCGCCTTGCCGGGTTTCCCCGCTTTGAACAACTTTCAGACCGAGTTCAAATTCCTGTTCCATTCCCCTGGCCAGGGTCTGATCCAGGCCTTGGAATACGGCCTGACGATCGCTTCTAAGGCACAATTGGGGAAAGGCCGAAATTTTTGCCGCAAGGCGCTCGGCCTCCTGCCGGGCCTGGCCCTCCGGGACAAGGTAGTTTGCAAGCCCTATTTCAAGGGCCTCTTTTGCTTCCACGCTCCTGCCGGTCAGAATGAGATCAAGCGCCCTTCCAAGACCCACGATCCGTGGGAGCCGCTGGGTTCCGCCGTCTATCAGGGGCACGCCGAAGCGGCGGCAGTAAACCCCGAAAACCGCGGTTTCTTCGGCAACCCGAATATCGCACCAGCAAGAAAGCTCAAGTCCGCCGGCAACCGCATAACCCGAGACAGCAGCAATCAACGGTTTGCTGAGCTCCATCCGGGAAGGTCCCATGGGGCCGGGCTGGCTCATGTCCGGATCCAGGCGGTTGCCCTTTTCCTCTGACAGCTCGGCAACCGCGCCTAAATCAGCGCCTGCACAAAAGGTACCTCCCCTGCCCCATAAAACGGCAACCCGGGCACTTTCATCCGCGTCAAATTCCTTAAAGGCTTCAAAAAGGCCGTCAGCGGTATCCCGGTTCACCGCATTTTTCTTATCCGGCCGTTCAATAATCACCGTCCAGATATGTTCCTGCTTTTCAACAGATACTGTCATAACACGATAACCTTCTTTTAGTGCCCGTCCAGAAATGGCTAATTTGCCCAATTTTTGGATGGACTTCTTCTTCTAAGTAACTTCAGAAAAAGTTACTGTTATAGCCCGGTCCCGGGCTGCGGCCCGGGGGAACACTTCCAGGGATATCCTTTTTTTTGCGCTCTGCCGCAATTGCACTTCGTTGCCCTGACGGCGGTGCGGAAAAGCGGGTTTCCTATCGGCAATTGAGGCTCAAAGAGGCTCCTGGAGCGAGGAAACTCCTTTTTCGCACCGCCGATCAGCCAGGATACTTACGGATTTCCGTGCTGCAAAAATACCGCCCCGGCGGGATAAACAGCTTTTTACGAATCCGTCAATTTATGGTATTTATGGATTATATACTTGGGAACTGTCTCTTTACAATTGTTAAATTATGATGGCTTCGTAAAAAGTCCAATATCTGCGTTGCGCTGCATACCTTCGGAATTTCACGTACGATTAAGTACGCTGCATTCCTCGGTATTTGCGCGCCTTGATCTTGAACTTTTTACTTTGCCATCTAAAAAATTGACGTTTTACGATTCTGTTAAATCATCAATTCGGGTAAAAATGTATGGCGCGCAGCAGCGATAGCAACACACGCCTTGTATACACTACGGAAGAAGGCGGACTTTGCCGAAAATGCGGGAAACCTGCTAAAAAGTGCACATGCCGCACAAAACAGAAGGCCCCGGCAGGGGACGGCACAGTACGGGTCTCCCGTGAAACCAAGGGGCGCAAGGGAAAGGGAGTTACATTGATTACAGGTCTTGGGCTTGATGAAAACCAGCTCAAGCAACTGGCGAAAAGACTTAAGGCCAAGTGCGGCAGCGGCGGAACCGTTAAAAACGGGATTATCGAAATCCAGGGAGACCGCAGGGACATACTGGTTGAAGAACTGGGCCGAGAAGGTTTTACAATCAAGCGTGCCGGCGGATAATTCAAAGATTATGCAACAGGATGTTTATCACCCCGTTCCCGGCCCGGTTTCTGCAGCACAGCACATTGACAATATCGAAAAAATCTTAGAAAAAAATAGCAAAATAAGTGATTGTTACTTGAAAATCAAAAAGGATTATGTCACTTGTGAAAAACGCTTAATGAAAGGTTTTAAAAAAAGAAACCAATCTTAAAGTAAAGGGGTGTGCATGGAGAACACTGTATCGAGCCAGGACCATCAACGGCCTCCCCAGCAGGTCAGCACAACCGGGTCCCGGATATATCCGTTTGAATTTACCGGCACCGGCTCCGAATTTTTCAGAATCTGGATCGTAAACCTTTTTCTTACAATCGCTACTCTCGGCATTTATGCCGCCTGGGCAAAGGTCCGCACCAGGCGGTATTTTTTTGCAAATACTTTTCTGGACGGCCAGGCATTTGATTACCTGGCAGATCCAAAGGTTATTCTGCGCGGCAATCTTATTGTAGCAGGAGCAGTCGGCATATATCTGCTTACCGACATTTTTACGACCACTTACAGCGTTGTTGTTATTTTGCTTTTTCTTCTTGCCCTGCCCTTTCTTATCTATAAGTCTCTTAGGTTTAATGCCCACAATTCAGCCTACCGCAATATAAGATTCAGGTTTATGGGAACCGCGGGTGAAAGCTATAAGGTCTACGCACTCTATGCCCTGCTGGTTCCCCTGACCCTCGGACTGATAATACCTTACTGGGTATTTAGACAGAAAGATTATTTTTTCGGACGCCTTTCATACGGCAGCACTCAAAACCGTTTCTACGGGCGTCCCGGATATTTTTATGCAATCTACCTTCTTGCAGGGCTGATAACTTTGGGCCTGATAATCGGCGTCATAATATATACCGCGACCACCGCCTTGATGGCAGACAGCGGTTCTTCCGGGAAAACCTTGGCTACTGCTGGTTTCGTCATTCTCACCTCCATGCTTTTGTTTGTACTGATAATAATTGTAATAAGCCTGCTCAAGCAGTTTGTTTATGCCCGCCTGACCAACCACTGCTTAAATTCAACCAACCTTGGGACACTCCGGTTTGAAGGCAGTTTAAAAGCGTGGGAACTGATGTGGATACGATTTACAAATATCCTGGCCATTATTTTCTCAGCCGGCCTGTTGATTCCGTGGGCCAGGGTGCGCCGGGCCCGGTATATTATCGAGCATATCCGCGCAATAACCCCCGGCAGCCTCGAGGATTTTGCCGCTGCCACCGAAACAGATCAGTCCGCGATCGGAGAAGCTGCGGTAGATTTTTTTGATATCGAGATCGGATTATGAGCAGATTTGCAGCGACCCTGTTTGACGGGAAAAGTTCTGCTGCCCGCACGGTCAATGTAGAACAAGACGGCAAAACGCTGCGCATCTGCGGCCGTGACGGCGACTTTATCCGATCAGCGCCGCTGGGCGGCTGCAGGATCACCCCGCCGCTTGGAAATACCCGCCGCACGATTTATCTGCCCGACGGGGCCCGGCTTGACATCGATGACCAGGATGCCGTGGCAGGACTCGAGCTTTATGATACCAAACACCCTGGAATGAAACTGGTCCACAGCCTGGAGTCAAAGTGGGGGCTGGTTGTTTTCAGCCTTGCCGGACTGGTGTTCTGCGTATGGCTTTTTATAGCATACGGTATTCCGTTTCTGGCGGATAAGGCAGCCAGGTCCGTTCCGGCGGCAATGACGGAAACAGTCAGCGACAGAGCATTTTCTCAGCTCGATAAGCGTTTTCTGGAAAAAACCGAACTGCCAAAATCCCGGATCGCTGAAATCCGCGCTTATTTTGAAGACATTGCCGGAGACATGAAAGGAGATCTGCACTTCAGGCTGCTGTTTCGCAAGTCCCCGCAAATCGGCGCAAATGCCTTAGCTCTTCCATCCGGCAAAGTCCTTGTCACTGACGATCTGGTCAAAATGGCAGAAAGCAGAAAAGAGTTTGCAGGGATCTTTGCACATGAGATGGCCCATGTGCAGGAAAGGCACGGCCTGCGGATGGTATTTCAAAATGCCGGCGTTTTTTTCGTCGTCTCTGCACTGTTCGGAGACGTGGTCTCGGCCACCTCCCTGGGAGCTGCCCTGCCGACCATGCTGCTAGAACGCGGATATTCCAAGCAGTTCGAGCGCCAGGCAGATCTTGCTGCTGGAAAATACTTGATCAGGCGCATGGGAAGTACGAAACTCTATCGCCGGATACTCCAGCGCCTGGCTGAAAAAAGCGGCGGAAATTCAGCGCCTTCCATCATTTCAACCCATCCTAACGTGAAAAATCGAATCCTGCGTCTAAAAACCCTGGAAAAGACCCGGAAATAACACATGCTCATTATACCGATTGAAGGCAAACTCAGCCTGCGCAACCTGCCGATTGCCACACTGCTTCTGATAGCGATAAACTGTTTTGTTTTTTTTGTGATCCAGTCAGGAGATACCCGCAAAGTTATAGAGGCCCGCCAGTATTACTTTGAAAGCGGCCTTGCGGCAATCGAGCTGCCCCTTTATGCAGACCACATAACCTCGGAAACCGGCAAAAAACCTGAAATAGAGACTTTTAAAGAGCCGAACCGGGAAAATCTTGCCCTGCTCATTGATATGGAACGCGACAGCGATTTTATGAATGCCCTGTACCACGATCAGATAATCGTTGCCGGAAGCCCGGAATACAATACATGGGCAAACAAGCGGGCAAAATTTGAACAGCTCCGGGACCGGAGTGTGACCCACAGCTACGGGCTGGTCCCGGCAAAGGCAAAACCGTGGATGTTTGTCACCATGATGTTTATTCACGGAGGCTTATGGCATCTTATCGGCAACATGGTATTTCTGTGGATAGTGGGATGTGTCCTGGAAATGGGGTTGGGACGCCTGTTATACCTTTTCTGCTATATTCTCGGCGGCATATTTGCTGCCGTGGTCTATTTTGCCGTGCACCATAACAGTTATGTGCCCGGTATTGGAGCATCCGGAGCCATATCGGCCCTGATGGGTGCATTGACAGTATTATACGGATTTACCCGAATCCGTGTATTTTTTACTACTGGATTTTATTTTGACTATTTCCGCATGCCCGCAATACTGCTTCTTCCGTTCTGGCTTGGAAAGGAACTGCTGACTTTTTACTTCGGATCCGCCGGAGGGGTGGCCTACATGGCCCATGCCGGAGGACTGGCAGGGGGAGCAGGGCTCGCAGCAGGCTTAAAGCAGGTGATGGCACCTGCAAAAAAGGCCTTTTTTAAAGAAACCCCCAAAGACCCCGCCCCGGAATTAATTGAAAAGGCAATGGAGAAGGTTTCGCGTCTTGATTTTGAAGGAGCACGCCCCATGCTATACAAAGTGCTCGAAATGCATCCCCGGCATGAAGAAGCCCTGTCCCTGCTATTCAACCTGGAAAAACAGGAGCCTGAAACAAAGCGCTTTGACGAGGCGGCCCGAAAATATCTTTCCCTTCTGCTGTCCGGGCAAAACGATTCTGATAAAATCTACCGGGTCTACAACGAATACGCCGGGCTTTCCGGCCGTTCCGCCCTGCCCGATCAAATGTATGCACGGCTTGCCGCCGTTTTTCTGGAGGCCGGCAAAATAGAGGACGGCAAAAAAATTCTTTTCTATCTGATCCGCCAGCAGCCGAGCCTGGAGTCGCTGCCCGCCCTGCTGCTGCGGCTGGTCAATGCTCTTAAAAAGCAGAACATGAATGAAAAAGCAGAAAAATACCGGCAGATTCTTTGCAAGCGCTATCCTCAATCCCAGGAAGCCCGCATTGCAGGCAGCCGGCACCCGGAGCCTTCCTGATACCTGGTATAAAAAAACGGGCCGGATAACCTTTTTCCGGACAGGGCATTAAATATATTCCGTCTAGATATTACGGATAATTTTAATTTTGCCGGGCATAAGTGGGCGCGCATCCCTGGCTTGACTGAAAAATAGACACCGGCTCGGCGGGGCTTTCTTTAGCCCGCTTATTAATCCATTAAACCATCAGAATCAGAAAGCCTTGAGTATACTGCCTTTTGCGCTATTGATATTCTCCCAGTAGCTGTCATAGTCTCCCTCTTCTTTTAGTGCTTTTAACTGCTCATTAAATTTTTTCAAAAGTTCAGACGAACCTTCCACTGCCTTTGGAAAGATAAGGTGACAGGAAGTTATGGCCAGTGGTTTTTGACAGTGACTCACCCGGGCAGCTGCCTCCTCCGTAAAATGCTTATCAAGGAGCGTATACCCCCTGATTTTCTCGCAGGGAAAAAGATCTATTCTTCCGCGAATCAGTTTTCGGAAGTTACTTAAATCATTGTTGGCCTTATCAAAATTCAAAACCCCTTGCCCGGCCTGCTTCCAGAACTCGTCGGTATAGGTATAGCCTCGGGTAACCCCAATCCGGTATTCCCTAAGATCCTTAAAATCCTCCCAGTCTTTTAGCGGCTTTTCCTTCCGGTGAAAAAATACCACCCTGTCCCATGCCAGCGGTTCGCTCTGGTAAAAATCCTCTTTTCTCTGCTCGCTGGTCGCCCAGTAAGCAGAGGCATCAACTTTCCCTTCCTTGGACATAATCAGAGCTCTTTTCCAGGGATAAAATTTAAACTCAACAACGTAGCCTGCCCGGTTAAAAACCTCCCTGACCACCCGCAGGTAGGGACCGCCGTCCTCCAGATTTTTTCCCGTCCAGGGAGCATAGTTGCCGGTGGAAATGGTAATTGTCAGGGCTAAAACCGGTCCGCAAAATATAACAAGTAAACCCGCGAGAACAGATAAAACAAACAGCGATTTATTTAACATAAAATCCCCTCTGACCAATCCGATAACAGGCCGGCCAGCCCGGTTCCGGTACTGGTGGCAATCCTTTGCATGTACTTGGTGTCCAAGGATTTCGGCATCTTGAAAAAAAGCAGAATCAGCAGGCACTACCTGCCTGCCCTGCCTTGGTCAAGTACTTTCCTGACAGCCCGGGCAAGCTTCATTTTAGCCACCGGTTTCCTAAGGTATTCCCGTATACCCGAAGCCCTGGCCTCCTCTATCTTGTGGGCATCGCCGAATCCTGAAATCACTATAACAGGCAGATCCGGCCGCCGCCCCAGAATCTTGCGGGAAAGTTCGATGCCGTCCAGTTCAGGCATGGCCAGGTCGGTAAGCAGCAGGTCAAAGTCCTCCGGCTGAGCGTTGAAAACCGCCAGGGCCTCGGTACTGCTGACAACTCCGGTCACGCGGTAACCCAGGGATTCCAGCATGATTTTCTCCATATCAACCAGGGCCTTCTCGTCATCTACTATCAACAGGCGCTCTGTCCCCTCCGGGATATTTTCTGCTGCCTGTAGCTCTTCTGCCTGCGACGTCTTTCCGCCGCCCACAGCCGGCAGATAGACCTTGAAAGTGGTTCCCCGGCCCGGCTCACTGTAGACGAAAATGCTGCCGCCGCAATCAGTTATAATACCGTGGACAACCGCCAGCCCCAGGCCGGTGCCGCCCTGGTCCTTCTTTGTGGAAAAATAGGGTTCAAAGATCTTTTCCCGGGTTTGCCGGTCCATGCCGCAGCCGGTATCACTTACGGTAAGAACGACATAACTGCCCGGGGCCATTTCCCTTGCCAGATTTAAATCTCCTGCAGCCAGGGTCAACTGCTCCAATGAAATATCCAGCCTGCCCCCCTTGTCGCCCATGGCTTGATAGGCGTTGGTGCAGAGGTTCATGACCACCTGGTGAACCTGGGTGGGATCAGCCAGGATTTCAGGGCAGTCTTTATCAATATTCTGGCTGATCTCGATGGTCGCCGGCAGGGTGGGGCGCAGCAGTTTCAGGGCCTCCTTGAGAACAAACTGAATGTAGAGGCGCTGATACTCCTGCTCCGCCTGGCGGCTGAAGGTAAGGATCTGCCGGACCAGATCTGCGGCCCGCCTGCCTGCCTGGAGTACCTCTTCTGTATAATCCCCAGCCTTCCCCGTGGCCTCCGGACGGATAAGCTCGGCATAGCCTATAATGGCGTTTAAAATATTATTGAAGTCATGGGCGATACCGCCGGCTAGGGTGCCCACTGCCTCCATCTTCTGGGCCTGGCGCAGTCGCTCCTCGTATTTTTTCTGCTCAGTAATGACCTCTGAAAACAGGATAACACCGCCGATTTCCCCCTCCTTCTCGTACCAGGGCCGGATCTCCCAGCGTACCCAGTCCAGGCTGCCATCCGCCCGCGGGAACTGGTCCTCCTCCGCCTTTTCCAGGGCTCCGGCCAGACAGCGTTGGTGGATATCTCTCCAGCGCCCGGAAATTTCAGGAAATACCTCATAATGGGAACGACCGGTCAGATCCTGCTCTCCCAGGTCATAATCCGTCAGGAAACGGCGGCTAGCCGCCATATAACACATATTACGGTCAAACATGGCGATGGCGGCCGGGGCGTGTTCCACAAAGAGACGTAAGATGTTTTCATTTCTCCGTAGCTTGGCCTCTGCTTCCTTGCGCTTGGTGATGTCCATTATGTTGCCATACACCCGCACGACTCTGCCCTCTTTTACTTCAGCCTTGCCGCTGGTGCGCACCCAGAGATTTTCCCCCCTATCATTGACAAAGCGCAATTCCATGTCATATGGAATGCCCTCCCGGGCTGCCTTTTTGAAGGCGGACTCAATTTTCTCTCGATCGTCGGGGGGGTAGAAGGAGAAATCCCGGTCTATATCGTTGGGGTCGTATTCGGCAGGAGATACCCCGTAGATACGGTAGACCTCCTCGGTCCAGGTAAGCCTGCCTGAGCTGAGCTCAAATTCCCAGCCGCCAACTGCGGTAATTTTCTGGGTCTCCTGCAACAATTTTTTGCTCTTGCCCAGGGCCTCCTCCGCTTTGCGGCGCTCTTCAAGCTGGTTCTGCAGCTCCTGCATTTGATCGGAGATTTTCCGGCCCATGGAACGCAGCATGGTAACCACCGGCTCAAACTCCCTGACGGGAGCGCTCTGCTCCGGAGGATTGAAGTTGCCCCGGGCAAAAGCTTTTATCATGTCACTTAGATCTCCCAATGGCCGCTGCAGAAAGAGCCGGACCATAAGCCAGGCCGCAACCGGCAGGCACAGAAGCAGCACCGCCACCACCATCAGTGAGGTATTCAGCATCTCGTGCTTCAGCCGGCTGAAATAACCGGGGTTCATGGCTATCTCGACCCGGCCGATGTTCCGGCTCTCGCGGCTGACATCAGCCGTCCTGTTCATAATCCCAGGAGAATCCTCCTTTTCACTTAAATACCGAACCGTACCGGTATCATCTGTAATCCTGACACGGGCAATCTTTTGGTTAACCGTAAAGGTGCGGCCGATTTTTTTTACCGCAGCTATGTTGTAGTCCCAGAGGGGTTCTTCAAGGATTTCACAGAGAAGTTCAATATTCCTGTCCGCGGCAAGCGACAGCTGGGCTTGCGCCTTCTCTGATATATAGACATTGCTGAGCAGCAGGCTGACTAATGAAACCAGGATTATTCCGGCCACCAGGCCAATCATCAGGGAATTTGACAGGGATCGGGCTTTCGGCAAACCGGGGCACTCCTTTTAATTATCTTGGAATTTCCAATCCTCAAGGACGTATTTGCGCAGAATCCCGGCAGCTCTCCGGACTCCGGCATCCTTTTCTTCCGGGGTTGTAATATTAGGGCATATACTTATGCAGGCGGCAGGGCCGTAAAAAAGGCGACGTGAATATCCTTGCGGCTGATGAGACGGATGATGAAACGAATGATAAGAAATCGCTTTTTCAGCGGTTGGCCCAAAGGGAGAAGTGATTCTATTTTCACCCGTTTTTCTATCCAAAATTGACAGTCTCGTAAAAAACTGTTTATCCCGCCAAGGCGGTATTTTTGCAGAAAGACAAATCTGTAAGCACCTTGGCTGATCGGCGGCGCGAAAAAGGAGTTTCCTCGCTCCAGGAGCCTCTTTGCGCCTCAATTTCCGCTCGGAAACCCGCTTTTCCGCACCGCCCTCAGGGCAACGAAGTGCAATTCCGACCAGAGAGCAAAAAAAGGATTTCCTTGGAAGTGTTTTTAGATGAATCTCAAGCAATACCCTCTTATAATGTCAAGGTTAATCTGGTGGCAGTTCAAGCAAACAGGTTCAAAGCCGGCTAGGTAATGGGAAATAGAAACTTGCTTTCGTTTCTGTAATTTATAACAAAATTCGAATTGTGTGTAAAGTGATTTTCGGTACTTGATATTGTATGCAGACAGGAGTTGAATCCTGACAGGAATGAAACAATGTGAAAATGCGCCTTATTAGAAAATTTAGACGTTGGGTCCTGTTTTTTATCTTTTTGACAAAACAATAAATTATACCCCGCCAAGATATTCCAGATAATTTTGAAACTTAGGGTTCATTTCGTGATCAGGAAATTTTTTTACCAGGGCTCTCATGATTTTTCTGGCCCGGTCAGCATCCATAAGGCGGTCATAGTAAAGCTGTGCCAGGCGGAAATAGGAAAGCGGTACCTCATCTGCCTCTGGAAATCTCTTGATCAGCCTGGAAAAAATTTTCAAAGCATCCTTAAACCGCCCTGCCTCGGCCATCCATTCCCCGATTTTAAACAATGCAGGCGGATTTACAGAAAAATTCCGGTCGATTTTTCTGCAGGTATCATAAACTTCCAGCGCTTCCTCCTTTCTGCCTTCGGCCACGGCAAGATCCAGGTACTCCGGGGCGTGTTCCAGCATGCCTGAAGCGTCATTTTTATTTTTCAATAACTGAAAATACTGCCTTGCCAGGTCAGCAGTGAATTCGCCCCCCTGACTGTGCCACTGGCGGATATGCTCGACTGCGCTTTCAAGCTCGCCTTCCCTGCAAAGCACATCCACCATCTTTGCCTCACGCACGGCCGGTTCATCCGGAAACTCGGGTTCCCTTCGGGAAGCGTCCCTGATGTCATCAGCATCCATTTCATATCCGAGGGTCTCGTGGTACTGCAAAAGCACGTAACCCATCAGGTGATAGGAAATCACCGTATAATAGTTTTCTGCAAACGACATCATGTAAGCTCCCAGCCAGACGGGAAGATACGGCAGCAACCATTGCAACAGGGCGCCGGGAGCAAAGAATAAAATCGCCAGAAAGACAAACATTATAAAATAGGCCTTGCCTATCTTAAACGGCAGGGCCAGAAACGCAGCAGGGTTCAGCGCTGTTAAAAGGCTTTCCGTGTTGACAAGCACGATAATCAT
>JAIPDS010000001.1 GCA_021737565.1 Desulfobacteraceae bacterium
CGATGAGTGGATCGAAACTGCCACAAGACTCGGTAGGCCTATTCCACAGCCGAAAGGCCGTCTTGCGTATGCCTAATCAACGGCACAGTTCGCACAACCAGCCCCTCAAGCCGACGCTCGTTCCTCGCGCGGCTTAGGGACACCGTTCTGTGGGAAGGAAAAGAAATGAGTGAGGATAAGGATCCGAGCTTGGACATTCTCGGTATTAAGCCCATAGGGGAATCCATCAAGACCGTGACAGAAGGATCTGGCCGGGGTGCTGCGGCATTCCTGTCAAGGATATGTCTGCCCGCTGCTAAGGAGTTCGGTTTGCTTCTGCGTGACAGGGTGAGAAACTGGAGAAACACGAATGTGGTGACGGTTGCCCAAGAGGCCAAACGTATACACGAGGCGAACAAGATTCCTGACAACTACGCTGCTCATCCTAAGCTTGTGTCCGGCATTCTCGAGCACTCCTCTTGGGAAGACATGGAGACGCTCCAGTAAATGTGGGCGGGGCTTCAGGCGCCCGTATTGAACTACGCGTGTGAACAAACCAAATATAATTGATGATTCGCATGCTGTTTTTTGGATTTAACAAACCAATAGCATAAGGAGTTTGTTTGAATATGATACGCAGCCTGACATTTTTTATTATCAGTATGATTGTATTTTGTACTCCCGCCCTGGGTGTTGATGTGGAACAGGCGAAACAAGACTACAAGGACGCCTTGTTTAAGGTTTCTTCCATCAGGGAGAGCCGGTATGAAAACGCACCTGCCATATCGGTTAAGTTTACTGTTCCTCTGTCAAAAAAATACCTGAAAAATTATCATGTGTCCCTTAAGGGAGGGGAATCAGAACACTGGATCATCAGTGAAGGCCGTTCCCGGGTGATTTTCCCCTTTGTATCCCCTGACACGGAATACAAGGTCACTGTCGCAAGTGAAATCAGGGATATCACAGGCAGAAAACTGGGCCAAGAGGAGACAAAAGAAATTAAGACCGACAAAGTAAAGCCCTATGTCGGTTTTGAATCCAGCGGACACATTTTGAGCAGCTCTAGCCCCAAAAGACTTCCTGTGACCACGTTGAACATCAACAAGGTAGACATCGATTTTTTTGCCATCCGCAAGTCAAGCATCCCGCAATTTTTGAAAAAGATGAAGCAAAGCGGCAAAAAAAGCTACCATCAGCTCAAACGGATTAAAAAATACGGGGCTCTTGTCTATTCAGGCCGGTTTGAACTTAAACACAGAAAAAACCAGCGTACTACCTACAATATTGACCTTGAAGAGATAGACCGGCTCAATGAGCCGGGTATGTATGCAGCAGTGATGAAACAGGCGGGAACTTATGAGTACAGGTGTGAATTCACCTATTTTATGCAAACAGATATCGGGCTGCATGCCCGCCGGTATAAAGAAAAATTTTATGTATACGCCCAGGACATCACCACAGGCAAGCCCATGGAAAACGTGAGCATCTCTGTGCTCAACAAAGAGGGAAAAGTAGGTGATACAGGAAGAACAGATCAAAACGGGAGAGTTCTTTTTTATAACCAATCCGGTAGAAACTGGATCCTGGCTGAAAAAAACGAAGATATGTCTGTGCTCCGACTGGACATAAACGCCCTCGATCTGTCCGCACTCAAAAATGCGGCGACCTCCCATTCAGAATACCAAATCTATGCCTGGGGGCCACGGGACCTTTACCGGCCAGGCGAAAAAGTCAAGCTGGATATCCTGGTCCGGGACCATGACGGCAAATCCCCTCCAACGATGCCGGTTGAGTATACCCTTTACAAGCCCAGCGGAGACAAAGCTGCGTCTGGCAAGCTTCAGCCATCCGAGAAGGGATTTTATACATTCGAGTATTTGACGAACCGTTCCAGCAAAACCGGTAAATACCACTTAAAACTGTCTTTTGCTGAATCCAATAAGGCAAGCTATTATTTTCAGGTGGAAGAGTTTTTGCCTGAACGTATGGATCTTGAAATATTCGACGGCCCGGCGGAGGAAAAACGCTTGATACCGCAGCAAGAGATGATCGAGGTGCCGGTGGCGGCAAACTACCTTTACGGCGCGCCTGCAGCCGGGAACAAGGTTGACGGCTTTGTCACTGCAAAGATCGATCCTCACCCCTTTGAGCATCTCCCGGAATTTCATTTTGGAGACGCTGAGGAAAAGATCCAGTATAAAAGGGAAAAATTCAAAAAGATCAATCTATCGGAAAACGGGACTGGTGTACTCACTATGGAAAACAAGTGGGAGGATATTGAGTCCCCGATCCGCCTTAATATAGAGGCAAGCGTATATGAAAGCGGCGGCCGACCAGTCACTAGAAGGGCGGCAACCACTCTTTTGCCGGACCGGCATTTCATTGGAATCCAGCCTCAGTTTGAAGACAACCCGGATTCCAATGCCGCGGCTGATATCAAGGTGGGCTGTGTGGACAAGGATGGTCAATGGATGCACAACCGTTCCATGGAAGTCTCCCTGATCCGGATGAATCTTAACTGGTACTGGCGACACAGCAGAAGTCTAGGGTGGCACTGGGCAAAGGATGAAACACCGGAGACAGTACTTGTAAAAACAGTTCACATTAAGGATCAAAACACGGCCCGGGTAAGTTTACCCCTGAAAAGGGGGAGTTACCGGGTTGAGATCACTGATGGCAAGGCGTTTTCCGCCTATGAATTCAAGACCGCAGGATCGTGGTGGAAAAATACTGTTTCCTCGAACGCCCGTAAACCAGAGCTCATCAGTCTGGGATTCGAAAAATCAGCCTACAGGGCAGGCGAGGAGGCCCGGTTGCGCATCCAGCCCCCGCAGGATGGCTTGGCCCTGGTGACGGTTGAAAGTTCCCAAGGAGTATTGTTTACAAAATATATTCCGGTACACTCCGAGGGTACGGATATAAATATCCCCACAGACAAATCCTGGGATCGACACGACCTTTACGCTTCAGCAATGGTGATACGGCCCGGTGATATGACCGAAACTCCAGTGCCGACAAGGGCGTTCGGCATGGTGCATCTGCCGTTGCAACGCGATCACCGCATATTTGACGTAAAAATCGACGCACCTGCCAAGACCGAACCCAATAAAAGTGTTAGCGCAAACATCAAGGTAGGATCGGGTAAACCCTTGCCTGAGGAAACAAAAGTGGTGGTTTCACTGGTGGATGTGGGTATACTCAATATCACCCGGTATAAAACACCTGATGCTGCAGCCTATTTTTTCGGAACCCGCCGTTACAACGTGGACCTTTTTGACAACTATGGGCAGGTGATAGACAATCTTGGGCCCCAGACCGCCCGGCACCGGTTTGGCGGGGGATTCAAAGAGGAGGTGGCAGAACTGGCAAGGGGTGGTGACAGACCGAAATCCGATGTGATGATGGTCTCTTTCTTTTCAGATCCCCTTAAGCCGGATGCAAACGGCGAAGTGAAGGCCAGTTTTGATCTCCCTAATTTCAATGGACAACTTCGCTGGATGGTGATGGTGTTTTCCGATGACCGATTCGGAAAAACGGATGCAGACACAAAAGTGGTGGACAAGATCGTTACACAGCTTTCCAGGCCCAGGTTTTTGGCCAATAAAGACAATTCCACGGTGGCGCTTGATCTGCACAACAAAAGTGGAGATATGCAAACTTTGTCTGTTCAGATGACTATGCAAGGCGCCCTGGAAAACAGCAGGAAAAAACGAACAGTGTCATTGGATGACGGGGAAAAACAGGTTCTCAAGTTTCCGATCCGAGCTGTTTCCAGTTCGGGAAAGGGCAAGATCGACCTGCACCTTTATAACAAAAACAAGGATATAGAAATTAACAGGAACTGGCAAATCGGGGTGCGATCCCCTTATCCAGAGGTTACCCGCACCGATTTTGCAGCGATCGCCCCCAATTCCTCCTGGACACCCGATCTGGAGACCAAGGACTTGTTGCCGGACAGCATTCGCTTTCAGATGACGCTTTCCAATAAGCCTCCAATTAATTTTGCCAGCCACCTCAGACATCTTCTGTGCTACCCCTACGGCTGCCTGGAACAGTCCTTGAGTTCCGGATATCCCTGGGTACTTGCCGTTCCTGCCAAGGTGACGGAAATGGGCCTTGAGCAGCAGATTCAAAAAAAGTTCGATCACGAGTATGATAATGAATTCCGTCGAAAACAGATTAACAAAGCAATCCGGCACGTTATGGACAAGCGGAAAATAGACGGGAGTTTCGGTCTTTGGTCATCTGACAGCCCGGAACAGAAGTGGCTGACGGTTTATGCGGCCGAGTTTCTATACGATGCTGAAAAACAAGGGGGCTCAGTAAGTCCGGAGGCCCTGAAAGAAACCCTCAAGCAGTTGAGGGATTATCTGCGCGGTGATTTTCCGGAGCGCCACTCCCGCTGGAGTTCGGATTCAGACCATTATGAGTTCGCTTTTAGGAGTTATGCCGGGTATGTTCTTGCCAAGGCCGGCCTGGCAAGACTGAGTGACCTTCGCCGTCTGGCGGAACAATACCGGCAAAAAACTGATGATGACGGGCTAAGTTGGATGCACATGGCGGCTGCGTTCAGGCTGGCCGGAGACGAGAATAATGCGGACCGGTGTTTTAAACAAGCCATGTCGGAACGTATTAGGGAAAAACGCCGGTATTATGGAGAATACGGGTCCGGAATACGTGATCTTGCACGGATCTATGAACTTGTGCAGCGTCATAACTTTGATGGCAAAGATCTTATTTTCGACCTGGTGGATGCTGTAAAGAAAAGGAGATACCTGAGCACCCAGGAACGGATCTGCCTGTTCAGGATCGCCCTTTTAATGCACCGGCAGGGCGGCAACAAATGGTCGGCCTCCTTGGTCACGGATACGTCGGTTCAGGAACTTGAACGCGAAAGTGCATTCAATACTTTGTTTGATATGGAGATGTATAACCGCCTTAAAAAGGTTGAAGCCGGTCCAGAGACCCTCTATGCCAACATAAGCCTTGCAGGTGAACTGAAAGATCCCCCAAAGCCCCAGTCCAACGAACTGAGCATCCGCAGAAAATTTTACGACACCAAAGGCAATCCGCTTAAACTTGATCAGATGAAATCAGGGGAGTCAGCGCTGGTGCAAATCGAAATCACTGCAAAACAGCGAACCCCGGATGGATTGGTGGTGGACCTTTTGCCCGCCGGATTGGAGATTGAAAACCGGAACCTAAGTGCGGCCTCCATGAATATGGATAATATGGAGATCAATGGCGAGCCGGTGGAAAAGATACGGAACTCACGGTATATTAAGCATGAAGAATTCCGGGACGACCGCTATGTTGCTGTCGTGAATATCCCAAAACAGGGGACGGTGCACCTTTTTTATCTGGTGCGGGCCGTAACTCCGGGTATATATCAAGTGCCACCTGCCTATGCGGAAGACATGTACAGGCCTTACCACTTTGCAGTGGGCAAAACTCACGGTAAAACAGAGGTGTTCGAGTGATTGCACATGATACAGTTTGTGTTTAAGAGAGTCCCGGCCAAACTCAAATGGACGCTGCTCTGGGCATTTATTTTCCTGCTTGCCGTTTTTGCCTTGTTTTTAACTTTTGACCGGATTTTTCGGGTTGATCTTGCTCCAGATACCCTTGCCCGGGTGGTGGTAGCCGAAGACGGGACCCTGCTCCGCTCGTTTGCTGATGAAGACGGGATCTGGCGGTATCCCGCCACCGTGGACCAGGTATCGGATAATTATATCCAGGCTCTGATCGGTTACGAAGATCGCTGGTTTTATTATCACCCTGGTGTAAATCCGTTTTCCTTGCTCCGGGCACTTTACCAGTGGGCAAAAAACGGGCACGTGGTCTCTGGAGGGTCCACCCTGACCATGCAGGTTGCCCGGATGAAGAGACCGATGAGCCGTACAGTGATTGGTAAGTTTGTTCAGATATTTACAGCACTGCAGCTTGAATTTCATTTCTCAAAAGAAGATATACTGAACTATTACCTCAACCATGCCCCGTTCGGCGGGGGGTTGGAAGGAGTTCAGGCAGCAAGCCACGCCTACTTCGACCACAGCGCCGAACATCTCACCCGCGCAGAGGCGGCACTGCTTGCAGTAATGCCGCAGGCCCCCACCCGGTACCGGCCGGATCTTCACCCGGATGCGGCCCAGAAGGCAAGGAATAAACTGTTAAATCGACTGGCGAAGTTTGATATCTGGCCTGAACCTGTGATCAAGACAGCCAAAGAGGAAAAAGTCATGGGATGGCCGGTAGAGACCCGCATGTACGCCCCGTTGCTGGCCAGGCGGCTAACCTCCCGGGCCGGGGAAAATACCAACCGGATCCATACTTTTATCGATTATCACCTCCAGCTTGCCCTGGAGCAGCTGGCAAGGGATTATGCTGCCAATCTTCCGCCGCACGTGTCCCTGGCCGTGCTGGTGATGAACAACCACAGCGGCGGGATAAAAGCGTATTGCGGATCTGCGGATTTTTTCAACCGCTCCCGTTTTTCTCATGTGGACATGGTCACTGCCATGCGCTCCCCGGGCTCCACCATCAAACCTTTTATATACGGCATGGCCCTGGACCGGGGCCTGATTCACTCCCAAAGCCTGTTAATGGATGTGCCGATACACTTTGACGACTTTCGGCCGGTGAATTTCACCGGTGGATTTTCCGGTCCGGTGAGTGCGGCAACAGCCCTGTCCAAATCCCTGAACCTGCCGGCGGTGCAGCTTATGGATCACCTGGGCCCCCGGTATTTTTACGCCCAAATGGTGAATTCCGGGTTTACTATCCGTCTGCCGGACGGGGCAAAGCCGAATCTTTCCATGGCCCTGGGAGGATTTTCCACCAGCCTTGAAAATTTGGTTACGGCGTATTCCTCTCTTGGTCGAAACGGCAAAACTATCAGCCCCAGGTACACAAAGGATTCAAAAAAAGAGCAGCATCGATTGCTATCTGATGGTGCAGCCTGGATAACCCACAAAATGCTGCTGCCGGAAAGCAGTGGACCGGTGAAAAGAGAAGACCAATGGCTCGCTGTCAAAACCGGCACCAGTTACGGCTACCGAGATGCGTGGGCCATAGGTGTGGACAAGGGATACACAGTCGGAGTCTGGGTGGGCAGACCCGATGGGGTACCGGTGCCGGAATATTACGGAGCCAGTATTGCCACTCCATTATTGAAATCCGTGGCCCGACTTTTGCCCCGGCACCGGGCACGACTTAAACAGCCTGACTCCGTCACCAGGTGCAAAATCTGCTGGCCCGGTGGTCAGCGGGCAGTTTACGACCGTCAAACCAAGGAATATAATTGCGAAAATCGCAGGAGTGCCTGGATTTTAAACAGAACTACTCCAAAAACCCTTACCCGCAGAAGAGTGTTCATGGGACCGGCAGTGAAAGAACTCACATTGAGGTTGACCAAAAATGGAAAATACCGGGTACCTGCCGGATGCAATGTGGGCCAAACCGTTGTTGAAACCAATATTGTTCTGTGGCCCAGGATAGTGGAAAGCTGGCTGCCGCCTGAACACCGCCGCTATAACAAGATTCCTCCTATCTGTCCGAAGTGCCCTCAAATATCCGACGTTGTGTTAACCGAACCGGTGGATATCAGAGGCCTGTCTGACAACGAAATCATCCAGAAAAAAGAGAAAAAAAACAGATACCCAGTTTTCGATTTAAAAGTGCACGGAGGAACCGGTCCCTGGTATTGGTTTGAAAATTCGATCTTGAAAAAAAAGGGCGGGGCATTTCGATTTGCGCCGAAACATGCCGGCACATACCAGATTCTGGTCATGGACCAGAGCGGAGCTGTGGACCGGGTCAAGGTGAAGTTATTTTAAGTATATAGTAGACGCTATGCCCAGGCACTCTTGTCCAAAAACGAAAGCTTGTATACAAGCATCAATCCGAGCGTTTTGCCAAAAAGTTTAATTCATGGGAGCATTTTGTAGCCATGTTGTTCTGTCAGCTTTATCACTGTCCCGCGGCAGACTCCTGTATTGCGGGTGCAAATCCGCCTGACGTTACTACATCATCCAGGCGGACGGCAAAATCGTCAAAATAGATGTTTGGGACTTCGCCCTGGTCGGGCTCTCCGTCTGAAGATCCCCACCCCCAGGTATGAAGCCCGAGTTCCGGGCGTGTTTCGGGAAAACTGCCCGCCGGGCTTGTACCTGTAACTCTATTGGTGCGGATTACTGCATCTTCTTCGTTTCCGGTACCCATTTGTGAAATCGATGTTGGGTCAAGGTCCCCGTTTACTTCGTCCCACTGCACCAGTGTATAATAATCATTGCCGTCATATGTATCATCAACGTCCCGGGGTTGCCAGTTAACCCCTCCACGGGGGTTTGCAAGTCTTTGCCGGTCAAGGGGATCTGTGCCGGCAGTGCCGTGCTCCTGCTGGTCTCCTATGTATGCCCGTATGTAATTCTGTTTGTTGTTTAGCGATGTGAGGTTCGCACAAACCTCCCCGTTGACAAGCAAATCCTGGCCTGTTTGAAATGTGCCCGAAATATCGCGAAGTAATATGTCTCCTTGGGCATTGCCTCCACTCCAGCTGCCCTGATCTATCACAGGGTCTGTGTAGACGGTTGCAGAAGCGGTGCCACTGCCGCCTGCATCTTCCTGGTACACAGTGTCGCCGCTATTTATTGAGCTGCTTCCATTGTTAAATGAAATTGATTCCGCCTCCTTTACGCTTACAAGCAGGGTGGGCCAGTTTAACCCTTCGCCCTCATAAACTTTGACATCATCTATGTTCCAGTCAGGTGTCTGATTTCCTATGTCAAGTGCAAAGCGTATTCTTACCTGTTCTTCTCCCGCATAATCCGAGAGGTCAATTATCTCCCGGGTCCATCGGTTTTCATTGCCATTATAGGCCTCAAGGTCCTGCCAGTTGTTGCCCCCATCTGTTGAAATCTGGAGCCCTCCGTCTGTGCTGCCTGTAATGGAATAATGATGCCAGAAACTCAGGCTGGGGCTGGTTGCATCCAGGAGGCTGAAATCAACAGAAGCCAGCCTGTTGTAGTCGGTTCCACATCCCCCGGAAAATGGATCGTTGTCCCAGGACTGATCCCCACTGTGGGAATCAGTGGCAGTAATATCCCATTCCCCTCCGTAATCATCCCATTTCAAATCGCTTTCTGCTGTATCTTCCATATTGTCCTGGAAATATATCCTCGGTCCGATATAGCTGTCCTCGGGGAGTACATGATAGGCAAGCCATGTCCAGTTTTCCAGGTTTGTGGTATCGTCATTTCTTTCCCATAGCACCACCATTGTCTGGCCGGGCTCAGGGACTATGTAGTCTGGTATTCCGTCAGAATTATCGGATGCTGATTTTAGATATGATATTGCAAAGCTGGAAGACTAAATACGGCATAGAAGACATGTGCGCCCATGCATGGCTCTGGCAGTCCATGAATCCGGAAGGGTATGAATAGGGGATTTCGTATTATTCCGCCTTTATTTTTATTCCTGAAAGGCCGAATTCCCCGCTTCTCGATTCGATGGTAAATCGGTTAAACGGTTGATTGGATGTAACGGTTGCAGAGGAATTCGTAATATCATTTATATCTAAATTATCTCCACCTGCATTCGAGCCGTTCGTATAAAACCTGATCCTTGCTCTGTCTCCTGTATTAAAACTGGTAAAGTGAATAGTCAATTCCGTATATGCCGGATCATGCGGAAATGTGAATTCAAGCTGGTCGTTTGTTTCAATAAGGCCTCCGGAACCCCATACATATGTTGTTCCGAGGGAATCATGCAAGTTGCTGTATCTCAATGTCTCATTGGCGGTTATGGTTACCAGTTGTCTTCCCTGGTAGCCATATAATACAAGATTGTTATCTTCGTAGTCATTATATGTATATCCCGGCGATTCGGGCGTGTTTTCAGGTACAATGTATCCCGTTCCCGGCCAAAAAATAGTTACATCAATGTTATGATCGCTGAAGTAAATGTTTACCCATGTTTCTCCTGCCACGAGAAAGCCTGCCTCATTGAGGGTGCCGACCTGAACCCGTCCTTCTGAGGTTATATCATACAACGTGGGCAGGGTGTCGTCCTGGAGTACGGTTAGCCTGAATTCGCCTATATCCAGGCTGAAAACAGTGTCATTGATATTATCTGCGCGGAATTGAGCTTTTAAATCTTCATCTTCTGCTTCAAGTGCGCTTTCTGCATAATCCAACCCGGATTGCGCCAAGTGCCTTGCCTGATCAGAGCTGTTGTAGCTCAGTTCGCCAAGTGTTGAAGTGATAGTAAGTGATGCTATGGCTGCGCCCAGGGTGCCTGCGATCAAAATGGCTGCAACAATATACAGAAGGACCGTCCCGTCCCGGTTGATCCGGAATAATTTTTTCATCTGTGTTGGAAAGAATCTTTGCCTGGGCATTGACTGCCTTTTTGCAAATTATCTGTGAGCAATTGAAGTGGTAAAGGTCTGTTCGATTCCGTTTTCACCTTCCAGGCTAAGCACAATGTCAATTATATAATCTTCGTAATCATAGTCAGAATCAGAAGTATCCGGTTTTGATGCATTAAAACCAATTACACCATCTGCAAGAATATAGCTGTCATTCTCTTCTCTTAGTATCAAATTTTCCTGTTGTCTCCTGATGCGGTTGTCCTCTGAGGCTGTGCCGTCGGGATATTCCGCATCGTATCTGATGCTGTTGCCGGTTACATTTTCGATTTTTGTTGCATAATTTAACTCCACGGCTATGCGGGTAAGTGCGACCTGTGCCTTCTGGGTAAGATGTGCGTTGTCTTTGGTCCACTGATAGCTTTCTACAATTTTGACCAGAGCTGCTGTGCTAATTGCTGCAATCACGCCGAGTATTACAAGTGCAACAATGATTTCTATGAGGGTAAATCCCCTGGAATTTCCGAATATTTTCGACATTTTTTCTTCTATTCCCTGCGGTAAGGAAAATAATATGTCAATATTTCGCCCGGGTTTGCCGTGCTTTCCAACCGGACCTTGAGCACGCAGTCAAGAGAGCTCTGATCATCACACGCTGTTTCATTATATCCGTCCCCATCCTGTTCGAACATTACCAATTCATTTGCCGTAATATTTACAGTTTCTTCTTCTACTATGTTGGGTATTCCGGATTGAAAACTATCGGATCCAGTATGCATTTCATTCGTATTCTCCGGGGGATTGTTTCTGTAATAAGCCACTACTTTTGCCATTTCCGCACTCAGATCCGTGGCATGATCCAGATTTTCCGCTGGCCTGTGGCTTCCGGTAAGGGCGGGGCCTATAAGCGGTGCAATGATAGCCCCCATAAAGCCTATCAGCATTATAACGATGATCAGTTCGATCAGGGTAAAACCGGGTCTTTCTTTAAAAAAAAATGGCCTTTTCCCGGATAAATATTTTATAATCCCTGTGAGTCTGGTCATTGTATAAACCCTGTAAATTTCTTGATGGTAATGGTAATTGTTTCAGAACCGACTGAAAGGGTCTGGTCATTTTCTATACGTTCGCCGTTGCTATCTATGGGGATTCCTCTCCCTCTGCTGAATGTGATCGGGTTGGTGAAATTGATGAACTCGATGCTTGTATCCTGCAGAGTTTTTGTAGCACTGTTTTCTCCGGGGAGGTTTATCGGTGCCTTAGTCCCGTTTTTTTGCAGGGTATAAGATGTGCTGTTTATTTCAATTCCCCAGCTTACAGTATCTCCCATGGCCTGGAGTTGAGCATAGCGCAGGTGAGTTTTCAGGGTGTTTGCTGCTGCAAGATCCGCTGTATTAGTTCGTGTATACCTTGAAATGGCAACTGCTGCAATAATGCCTATTATAAGCAGCACAGCCACTACCTCAACGATAGTAAAGCCTGAGCGGGATGTGCAGAAAAAAAACTTTTTCCTGCAAGCGACAAGTGGCGGGTGCGGTTTATGCCATATTTTTTTGAAAGTTTTTTTCACGGCGGATTTGACCTGCGGGTGTATAATGTATTATTGATTTTTTCAATGTACCCTAAATTATATAATACACTCTGTTTTTGATCAAGAAGGAATATCAGCAGGAATATCAGGGAACGTCACGGAAGGAGTATAATGGAGAAAACCGGTGATTTTTATCTGGGGAAAATAACCGTACCGGCGAGGATTCGGGCTTATCTGGCGCCTTTGGCGCTGATCTTTGTTCTGCTGATTGCGGTTTATGCAAACTCGTTTTACGGCACCTGGATATTTGATGATACTCCAAATATCCTTGAAAACAAGCATGTCCATGTAGAAAGCCTGGATTTTGAATCCCTGAAAAACTCGATTTATAATCTCAACGGCCGCGTCAACCGACCCCTTGCGTTTTTGAGCTTCGGCCTTAATTATTATTTCGGCAAAACCGATCCGTCCGGCTATCATCTTGTCAATTTTGCAATTCATTTTTTAACCACCTGTTTTCTTTTCCTGCTTATAACAAAGACTCTTAATCTTCCATTGCTCCGGGGTGCATACAGCAGGCACGCATACTCCATTGCACTTATGGCAGCTGTTTTCTGGGCGATAAATCCCGTACAGGTCACTGCAGTAACCTATCTTGTCCAGCGCATGGCATCAATGGCAGGGCTTTTCTATGTAATGTGCATGTATTTTTATGTTCTGGGCCGTCTTTCTGACAAACTGAAAAAACAGATCGCGTTTTTCGTGGGGGCTTTACTTTGCGCGCTGCTCGGGTTTGCCACAAAACAGAACGCAGCCATGCTGCCGGTGTCGATCTTTCTCTATGATCTGTTTTTAATCCAGGGGGTAAGCAGGCATACACTGAAGAAAAACCTTGTCGTTGCAGGGGTTTGCCTGGTTGTTATAGCAGTACTCGGCGCTGTATATACTGATTTTTCGTCTCTTCTTGCAGGATATGAAAACCGGCCCTTCACTCTGGGAGAAAGGCTGCTTACCCAGCCGCGAATCCTGTTTTTTTATGTTTCCCAGCTTTTATATCCTATGGACAGCCGCCTTACCCTGGTCCATGAGGTTCAGGTCTCAACCGGGCTCTTTGATCCGGTCACGACTTTTTTATCCATAGCCGGTATTGCAGGTGCGGTTTGCTTTGCATTTGTGCGCGGGGCAAGATATCCTTTGCTTTGTTTTTCCATCCTGTTTTTTCTTGTAAATCATGCAATTGAGGGAACGATTATTCCGCTGGAGCTTATTTACGAGCACCGCAATTACGTTCCTTCTTTTTTCTTTTTTGTGCCTGTAGCTGTTTTTATCGTTTATGTCATGCGATATTTTTCCTACCGTAAAACACTGCAGGCCGCGATTGCCATGGTTGTTGTAATCGTATGGGTGGGGCAGGGGCATACTGTGTATATGCGCAACCAGCGTTTTTCTGATCCACTGCTGTTGTGGTCTGATAATGCAAATAAAGCCCCGGGAGTGAGCCGGGTGCATACCAATTTGGGAAACGTCTATTTCGACAGAAAACTCTATGCCAGAGCACATGAGTGTTATATGCAGGCAAAGAAGGTGGATTATCATCATAATATTTTTAACAAGGGGGTACTTCATCAGAATTTGAGTAAGTATTACTTTCATATAGAAAGTAATACTGAAAAAGCGCTGTATCATGCGGAATTAGCCATGGAGTTTTCACCTGGCAATTGGCGGGTATGGTATTATTTAATCCTGGGAGAGCTTGGCCATGGCGACTTAATGCTTGCCAAGGAGTTGGCGTCTGCTGCTTGCGAAAAATGGCCTGAAAATGAGCATTTGAGATATTTAAAGGGGCTTATCTTGCTGAAACAAAAAAAATACCATGAATGTGTTGAAATTATAAGCAATGCGTTAAATATGGGGCTTGGCCCTGAGCGTTTTTACAAGATTTTAGGAATTGCTTGTTTCTATGAGGGAAAATTTGTCAAGGCCTCGAGATTTTTGGATATGGCATATAAAAAATTTTCTGAAGATGTTGAACTTATGCTCGCGATGGTAGAGATATATCAGAATATGGAAGACTACGCAGCCAGGGATCGAATTGTGCAGAATTTGTTATGTGAGAAGGAAGAATTGTCTTGGGAAGAATATATTAGGAGAGCAACAGAAAATAACCTCTTGAATACTTATGAGATCCGTCCTTCAAAATTGCTGCCGATTATACGGGAATCTATGTGCAAAGTGACGCCCTAAAAACATGGACAAATAAAATAAAACCTTTATAAAGGCCAGCCTTCATGGGAAACCCATGCTTTTACTTTAAGGCTGGCCTTCAATAATTTTCTTTTTCCTGAAATAGATATCAATCTATAGCACTAATGCTGCAGGTTGTTGTTGCGTAGTTGGAGGTCGTACACATCAATGTGAATGAAGTAGCATAGTCGCCAGTATTATCCAACGTAAATGCACCACCATCAAAATCTTCCACTACTCTTGAAGCGTGGGTGCAACCAGTAACAGTTGTGTAGTCTCCCCCGCTAGGATCCAATTTGTATTTGGCAAAATTCATTGCACTTCCTGCATTTATATTAGCAGCCTGTGCTTTGACAGAAGCCTCATCGGCTTCTTCTGTCAAATCGATGTACTTCGGCACTGCCACTGCAGCCAGGATGCCTATGATAATCAGCACCGCGATGATTTCAATCAGTGTGAAGCCCTGCTGATTCGATAATATTTTTTTTGTTTTCATAATTGTCCTCCGTTCGGGGGCTAAGGGTTAGTATGGTGTTCATAAAAATGAAACTTGTTTTTAAATTAGCTCTTATTAAAAATAATAAATAAATAAGGTGGTTGTCAAATGTTTTTTTTAAACCATTTTTGTAAGGTCCCACATGGGCAGAAAAATTGCCAGGGCAAAAAACCCGACCATTGCTGCAAGCATAAGTATAAGAACAGGTCCTATGGCTTCGGCCATTCTGCCGACAGCGTATTCCACCTCGTAGTCGTAATGGGCGGATACCTCTTTTAGCATGTCGTCAAGGTTTCCTGATTCCTCGCCTATTGCAACCATGTGGACCACCAGAGGGGTAAAGAATCTTGCCTTGTCAAGCGGATCGGATATGCCCCGTCCTTGTCTTAACTGCTCCTGGACTTCCTCGAATTCTTTTGAGATGGCCTTGTTTCCTATGGTGCCTGAAAGAACCTCGAAGGCTTGAAGTATAGATACCCCGCTGGTCTGAAGTATTGAAAAAATCGCAGCAAAGCGGGCCATGGCCCCTTTTTCAAACACCGGCCCCAGGATCGGGATTTTAAGCAAAAGATAATCCCTGTAATATTGACCGTGCTCTGTTCTCATGTAGAAGTAAAGGCCGATTATAACGGCTGCAAGCACTGCAAGTGCAACCGGCCAGTATATAATAATCACATGGTGAAGAATCAGACATATCCTTGTGGGCAGGGGCAGTTCTATGTTTGCCTGCCGGAAGATATCGACAAATCTGGGCACCACAAAGGTCAAAAGAAACAAAAAAGCTACCGCCAGGGTTACCAGTACCAGTATGGGATACTGCATTGCGCTTTTTATGTCCGATTTTACTTTGTGTTCATGCTGCAGGATGTAGATCAGGCGCTCCAGGACTTCGCCCAGCCGACCGCTTTCCTCGCCCGCCTGTATCATGCTGCAGTAAAGGGTGGAAAAAATACGGGGATGCTGCCGGAAAGCCTCTGTAAGAGACATACCCTCCTGGATGTCCCGGCTTATTTTGGCTGAGGCTTTTTTGAGCCTCGGATTTTCGGTCTGATACTCCAGGATTTCCATGACCCGTGTCATTGGTATGCCGGCCTCAAAAAGGGTTTTAAACTGCTTGGAAAAAATTATCAGGTCCGGCAGCCTGATCCTGGCAAGCCCCAGATTTATTTTTTCTGTTATGTTTGTGCCGGAGGCTGCGGTTCCGTTTTTGACGCTAACCGGTATCAGTCCACTGCCTGCTATTTTTTCCCTGGCGTCTTCAGGGCTGTCAGCCTCTATTATTCCGGAGGTCTGTTTCCCCGCTTCGTTTATCGCCCTGTAGGCATAAGGCATGCTCTCTCTCCTATACCATTACCACCGAGACCGCTTCTTCCACGGTGGTTTCTCCGCGGCATACCTTTTGAGCCGCATCTTCGCGCAGAGTTTTTAATTTTCCTGACTCAATCAGCGCCCGGTTTATTTGGGACGCTGAGGCCCTGTTCATGATCAGGTCCGCCACCTCGTCATCCACGCGGACCACCTCAAATACAGCAGTTCGGCCGCGGTATCCGGTGTTCATGCACATTTGGCACCCTTTGCCCTGCAGGAACCTGCAACCTGTTGCCCTCTCCAGACCGAGTGACTGCAGTCCTTTGTCAGACGGAGTGTACGGCTCTGCACAATGCGTGCATACCCTGCGCAGAAGCCGTTGGGCAAAAGAGACAAGAAGTGTTGATGCGATCAGAAACGGCTCTATTCCCATGTCAACGAGCCTTGCAATTGCTCCTGCCGCGTCATTGGTATGAACCGTTGACAGGACCCTGTGGCCTGTCATTGCAGCCTGCACACCGATTCTTGCGGTTTCTGCATCGCGCATTTCGCCCACCATGAGCACGTCAGGATCCTGGCGCAGAATCGAGCGCAGACCAGAGGCAAATGTCATGCCGGCCCGCGTGTTTAACTGTACCTGTCTTATTCCTCCCACCCGGTATTCAACAGGGTCCTCCAGGGTTATAATATTTATGTCCTGCCTGTTGATCCTTCGCAAAATTGCATAAAGGCTGGTGCTTTTGCCGCTTCCCGTGGGCCCGGTTGAAAGGATCATTCCGCAGGGCTTGACAATGGCGTCTTCCATTTTCTGCTGGTCATCGGCATTCATGCCCAGGTCATCCAGGGTGAATATGTCCGCGCTCATGTCAAGAAGCCTGAGTACAATGTTTTCGCCGTAAATCGTGGGGATGCATGAAGCCCGCACATTGATTTCCCGGTTGTTCATGGTGACGGTAAACCGGCCGTCCTGCGGGATCCGGGTCACTGATATGTCCATGTTGGCAAGGATTTTGATTCTCGAGGCAAGGGCGGGCATAAGCTTTTTCGGCGGGGCCGGGACCTCCCGCAGCCTTCCGTCCACCCGGAAACGTACCTGGACACGGTTTTTTTCCGGGCTGATATGCACGTCGCTTGCCTTCTGGTTGACAGCCTGGGCGATTATGGAGTTTACCATCCTGATTACTGGCGCCTGATCTGCCTGGCTTTCCAGAACGTGAATATCCTGATCCCCGCCAAGCCCGGCAGCACCGGCTTCTTCCTGCTCGCCACGCACGGCGGTGATATCTTCGTCTACGCTTTTCATTATATCGTCCATGCCGCGGTACAGGCCGTAAAGCGAGTTGTAGGCCTGCTCAAAATCGGCCTGGGTGCACACAATCGGTTCGATTTCAAGATTTGTTATGACTTCCAGGGAATCCAGGGTGTCAATGTCCAGGGGGTCAGTGGTTGCAACCCGCAGCACGCCGCCCAGTTTTTCAACAGGGACGACTTTTTTGTTTTTGGCTGTTTCAGCATCTATAATTTCAGCCAGGCCCAGATCCAGGGGGTAGCTTGAAGGATCATACTTGTCGATTCGAAGCTGGCGGCTTAACATGTCTACTATGGCGTCTTCACGGCAGATGTTTCGGTGCACCAGAAATTCTCCCAGTTTCTGGCCTGCTGCCTTTTGCTCCTGCAAGGCGGTCTGGAGCTGTTTTTCGTTTATCAGCCCTTCTTCTATGAGCATTTCGCCGAGACGCTTTTTTTTACGCAAGATCAAACCCTTTCGATGTTTTTCAGCCTTTGTTTAAACCTGTCAGCAGCCTTAGGCCGTCTCTGCTCAAATCCAGCACAAAAGGCTTCTTTTCGCGGTTTTCCCCCCGGTCTTCGATTTGCTGCCGCGCCTGGCTTTCCAGGGCAAAGGGGTTTTTCTCAACCGCGGCGTGCTTTATACCAAAATCAGGATGCCAGAAGCTTATTATGCGAAGTCCTCCGGGCTGCTCCTGTGCTGCGAACCGGTATACAGAGTTTAAGTCTCCGGATTCCTTCCATGCTATCCGGTAGCGGTGTTTTTCCGGAACCGCTGCAGCTTCTGCTGCGGGAAATACAACTTCCTGCCCGGGCCTTATCAGGTTAGGGTTTTGTATATTGGAGTTTGCCTCCTGCACCTTTTTCATGAATAAAGGGGTATTTTCGGGACCGTAGAGTGCAGCAAGCATCTGCCAGAGCCTGTCTTTTTCGTTTATGGTTATTTCCCCCAGGATTTCAGGAGGCTTTTTCTCGGGTTTCCCGGCAGGCCCTTGCCGGGCCGCAGGCAGTACGGAAGCCGCTGCAGCATGTTTATTGTCAATCTTTTTTTCAGGTATCCCGGCGGCATTGTTTTGTTCTGGTCCTGGAATTGCGGGCCAGTATGTGTATGCGGCCATTACCGCCAAAAGGATTCCGGCTGTTGCGGCAGCCAGGGCGGTTTTTTTAAGCCTTGTCCGCGAAAGTTCGCCCTTTTTGACATCCGGGAGTCCGGCCGCCGACCGGCTGACAATGGCCGGGGTTACCCTTTTGCCGCCTTTTATGAGCATGAGCAGCAGTATATTGTGCGCTATGTGGATCACGGTTCTGGGATATCCTTTGCTGATCCTGTAAATCCTGGACAAGGCTCTTTTGGTGAATACGGGGCCCGGGCCCTTTTTTTCGGGGCTCCCGGCTTTTTCAAGGCGATGGTTAATCAGGCGGGCAGTGTCTTTGCGGTTAAGAGGGTATAGTTGATGATAAAGAGCCGCCCTGTCTGCAAATCCTGGATGTGAATCAAGCAGTTCCACGATTTCGTTCTGGGCGAAAATAACTATCTGGAGCAGCTTGTGCTCGTTTGTTTCATAGTTGAGCAGTTCGCGCAGAAATTCCGCGCACCCGGCCGAGAGTTTCTGACCCTCGTCTATTATAAGCACGATGGTTTTTCCGCCGTCCACTCCGGCTTCAAAAAGGCGGTCTTTTATTGCCTCCCTGCAGCCTGCAAGCCCGGAGCAGGCGCGCGCTTTATCCCGGCCGGCAATCATTTCACATACATTTGCCGCAAAGTCTTCGGTGCTCTCATAACCGGGATCCATTACCAGGTGAGTCTGTATTGCAGGATCGTCTGAAAGCATCCGGATCAACTGCCTGCAAAGGGTTGTTTTTCCGGTGCCGATTTCGCCTCGGACAATGCAAAGCCCTCTTTTCAGGCGCACTGCAAGTTCAACCTTCTGAAGGCATTCTGCATGCCGGGTGGAGCGGTAAAAAAAATCCGGGTCGGGTGTGTTTGCAAACGGTTCCTTCTCAAGGTTAAAGAGTCTGAAATAGTTCATTGCAGCACCGTTCGTTCCCC
The DNA here is from genome assembly GCA_021737565.1 of Desulfobacteraceae bacterium. Classification (GTDB taxonomy): domain Bacteria; phylum Desulfobacterota; class Desulfobacteria; order Desulfobacterales; family Desulfosalsimonadaceae; genus Desulfosalsimonas. Next base: position 19,262 of record JAIPDS010000001.1, read on the forward strand.
GGAATTATTGTGTTTTTGTTCCCAGGATTGTGGGAGTTATAAAGATCATGAACTCTTCCATCTCTTCGCCCTTTTCGGTTCCCTTAAAAAGCCAGCCGAGGCCCGGAATGTCCTTTAAAACCGGCACTCCGCTTTGTCTGCCTGTTACAGTCTGTTTGGACAGGCCTGAGATAACTATGGTTTCGCCGTCTCTCACCACCAGGTCGGTCTCTGTCTCCCTTGCCCTTATAACAGGATTGCCGTCAACTGTCTGGGTGAAATCCACCTCGTCGTTTTTGACCTTGATCTGCATCCTCATGTGTTTTCCGTCTATGATATGGGGCACAACCTCCAGGCGCAGGACCGCGTCTTCGAATTCAACCTCGGGCCTTCCTTCTTCGTCCGTGGTTTCGTAAGGTATCCGTTCGCCGTGTTCTGTATAGGCCGTCTGGTTGTCCATGGTGGTAATAGACGGGCTGGAAAGTATGTTTAACTCCCCGTCTTCCTGAAGCGCTTGGAGCTGGGCGTAAAGGACGTTTCCCGCCATGCGGCCGCCCACCAGGCCGAGCGAAAGCCCCTGCTCGGGGTCGATAAAAGATTCCGAAGGCTGGTCCGGCTCGCCGATGATTCCAAAATCGTCAAGAGAACCGCTCGATGTCAGATATCTTCCGCTCCAGCGCATGCCAAGCTCTTTTGCTGTTTCCTGGGTGGCCTCTACTATATTTGCCTCTATCAGAATCTGAGCCCTGGGCTTGTCCAGGCTGCGTATAACCTGCTGCATGCGGTTTAGGTTATATCTGCTTGCCTGGAGTACAAGCGAATTGGTTTCGGAGTCAACAGAGATGTCTCCGCGCTGATCTTCTCCCTGCCGGCTGAGAAATTTTTTGAGAATTTCGCTCAGCTTCTGCGCGTCCGCATAATTGATCTTAATAATCCTGCTGGCAAGGGGGCCTGCTCTTTTTGCTTCCTCCTTCATGTTGCTTGCCCTGTGCAGAAGTTCCGACATTTCCAGTTCCTGCTTTATATCATCCATGCTTTTTATGCGGATGATATCGCCCTGCCATTGCCAGACAAGACCCCTGGAGTCCAGGATGCCCTCGAAAGCATGGTTCCAGGGGATATTTTCAATATTTACGCTCATGGTGCCTTTGACTGTTTCGTTTACCAGGATGTTGACGCCGGCGGCTCTTGCCATGGCCCGGAGAACCGCATGCACCGGGGCATCCTTAAGATGCAGGGTTACCTTTTGATCGGGCAGCGGTTTTGCCGGGGCCTTTTCATGCTTGTCTTCAATATCTGCATTTTCTGCAAGGCCTTGGATTTCCGTCATCTCTCTTTCTTCGATCTGCGGGGAGTAGCCCCTGGATTCCTCGGCCTTTTCAAGCCATTGCCTGGCAATGTCCTTTTGTGCTTCCTTTTGCCTGTTTTCCGGCGAAGATGCGCAACCCTGCAGGCAAAAAGGCAAAACAGCGGCCGCAAAAGCAAGCACCAACAGGGGGCGTTTTATGCTTTTTAAAGGGAAATATCCGGATTGATCCTGGCGCATAAATGAAATTCTCCTGTTATTTTTCAGGTCTTATCCAGACCTGCAAATTTACTTTTTATAGTGCACAATTATCTGCTCTCCTGTATCAGTGGATTTGAGCACCACCCTTTGTGCGGAAATTGACTGAACCACGGCCTCTCCCTGCTCGAGTCTTTCTCCTGCGCGGTATTCAATGCCGTTTATAATTGCCATTTTAATATTTCCCACTTCCAGGTACCCGGTGTATTTCAGTCCTTTTGCACCCTTGCTTCCGGTGCCGGCCGATTCAATGCGCACAGATTTTTCCGGCAGGCGGTAGAAAGGGTCGCTTTCCCATTTTTGGGCTGCAAGCCGAAGAATATGTATCTGCGCGGGGGTAAGCTCGGCCTGCTTAATTTGCATGGAAATCTGTTTGGCTATTTCCCGGGCTGACCTGATATTTGCCTCCGGACTTTGCCGCTCGGTGCCATTGCCTTCAGGGCGAAGTACTTCAAAGGCGCCGTATAAAACGGCGATAATCATGAGTGTTATCAGTATTTTTTCTCTTCCGGCCATGAATTGCCCTTTTCTTATCTATTCAATTGCCAGCCAGAGCCGAAGCCGGTATTCAGGGTGTGAGCTTGTGCTTTTGGCCTCCAGAAGTTCAAGATTCTCGCACGCGGGTGAAGTCACCAGGCTGATAAGAAAATTTCTGAAATCCGTATAATTTCCCCGGAGCATGCCGTGCACGAGCAATCTGTTTTCTTTTTCCTCCATGGATCCGGGCACCGGGGAAAAGGATGAATATTGCATGCCCGCTGATTCGGCCATGGCTGCAAGAATGCCTGCTGCATTGTCTATGTTCAGGTTCCGGTTTTTGGCAATAGGGCCGCTTTCTGTTATTGCCTCCGGCTTTTCGGCGTTTTCGGTTTTTTGCTTCAAGCTCTGGTATAAAGGCTGAAATATTTTCTGTTCCTCGATCCCGGTTTCGAGACGCTGTGCCTGCTGCCTGGTTTTAGTGATTTGGTGCCCGGTTGGAAGAATACCGAATGCAATCATTGCCCCCAGAATAACCGCACTAAACAGAATATAGGCTATGGCTCTCCGGTTCGCGCTTATTTCAATCCACCTGGTCATGTTATACCTGCAAAAGCTTTATATTTAAGGTGAACCTGTATACGTTTTCGCCCGAATCAAGGGTGTCTTCCCCGCTTTTTACAACAGACGGATTTTTGAAAACAGGCGAGCGCCGCAGTTGCAGAAGGTAACCCGTAAGCCGGGTTTCATACAGGGAAGGCTCGCTTCTGACAAAACCTTCCAGCGTCAATACGGAGGCTTTCTCCCGGCTTCGCCCTGAAGCGCGGTTTGCGTTTTCAAGGCGCACAGCAAGCAACTTAATGCTTTCGGGGGTGATTCTGCTTATTTCCTTTAAAGCGGCAACAGGGTAGAGGTTGCGGCTGTATCGGCTTAGTTCGTGGTTTTTTTCCCGGAATTTACCCGCCATTTCTGCCAGGTCTTCCTGGGTGAGCTGCGGGGTGAATTGTTCCAGGCGTTTTTCAAGCGCCGCTGTCTCGACCCTGGCCTGCTCCAGTTCATGCCTTGCGCTCCACCACCATATCCCTGTTGCTACAAACAGAAGCGCGCACATAACCGCCACCAGGTTTGCGTTGCGCAGGGCCTGCTTTCCCCTGTCCCTGTCAAGGGCGGTATGCAGAAAATTTACCGTGTTTTGCGAGGACATGGCAAGCCCGGTGGTTGAAACAAGGCTGAGGCGCTGATGTCGGTCTGCAAGGAGGTCTTCGGAGCCGGCCGGAAGATCTTGCTCCGGGATGTCAATGATTACGGCCTCAAGCCCCATCTGCTGGCTGAAAAAGTCAGAAAGCCCGGCAAGAGGCGAAATGCCGCCGCATATGTATATGCGTTCCGGGGCGGGGTTTTGCAGAACATTGACCGAATGGTCAATGGTTCTTTCCAGTTGCCTGGCAAGTCTTTCCAGGGCCGGCTGTATCATGCCAAACAGTTTTTCATCTGAAAGCCCGGCGTGCCGCCTCAATATTTCCGCCGCCTCCTGCCTGTCACGAGGGGGCGGTATTCCGGAAACATCTTCTGCCGACACCTGTTGGCTGTATTCCATTATCAGCGAATCAAGTATGCTGTCTCTGCCGGTTTTTATTACACGGTTAAAAAGTGCGGTGCCCCGGCCGCGGATTTCGATATAAGAGGAATCTTCTCCTATGTAGAGCGCGGCACAGGCTTGATCTCCCGGGTCTATCCATCTGTTTGCAAACAGGTTTTCAAAAACAAATCCGGGCAGGCTGATACCCTTGAGACTATAGCCGGCTTCTGAAAAGATTTTTTTATACAGGCTTATCTCGCCGGCCGAAGCGATTGACACACGGGCCGCGAGCTTCTGGATTCCCTTTTCGTTTACCTCGTCTGTTATGCGGTAATCAAAGTAGTATTCGCTCTCGTCAAAGGATTTCTCCTTTCTTGCAGACCAGTATACCGCGTTGGTAAGTCCACTTTTAACCTTGGGGACAAGCACGTTCCATGTTTCGCCTTTTGAAGGCGCAAGACAGACCCATATCTCGGCTTTGCCAGAAGGATCTGCATTGCGCAGCTGAGCTTTCAGAAAAGAAGGGAAATTCGGGTGAGTGATATCCACGCCTTCGGGCAGGGCTGTCCGGGATCCGCGGAAAAGGCGCCGTCCGTATTTGTCCCTGGTCTTAAATACAATATTTACGGAGTCCCGAAAGATTTCAACGCCAATAATTCGGCGGGATTTGGCGGAGGGCAGCCTGTGCTTGATCTGTTCCCAGAAGCCCGGCTTGCGTGTACCTTCGGCAGGCGGGGTTTTTTCTCTGTCACTACTACTGCTGCGGATAACTTTAAGCAGTTTTTCCGTGGAAGAGATGTCTTTTTCAGTAGCCAATATGTAATTCCCCGCTGCAGGCCTGCATTGGATAAACAAAGGAAAATGCGGCACGCAGGCAAACATGGTCGCTTAAATTACAGACAGAAACAGATCCCCCCCCTCGCGAAAACACAAAAAATCCATATTATTGTGATAATTATGATATTCAGGCTTAATATGTCAACATTTTTGTGCATTAGCGGCAAAGCACGGTGTCTTTTTCCCAGCGCAGATCGTTTTTGTATGGATAGGCAATGTTGTAGTGAAGCCCACGGCTTTCCTTGCGGTGCCTTGCGCACCGGATTATCAGTTCGGCCACTACTGCGATGTTTCGAAGCTCTATAAGATCAGGGGTAACCCTGAAGTTCCAGTAGTATTCCTGGATTTCCTCGCCTATTATTTTGATTCTGCGTCTTGCCCTTTCAAGCCGTTTCTCAGAACGCACTATTCCCACGTAGTTCCACATAAGGCGCCTGATTTCGTTCCAGGTATGCGAAATCACTATTGCCTCGTCGCTGTCCATGGCTCCCAGGTCGTCCCACATGGGAATTTCGGTGTTTGTCTGGTTTTCGGCTTCAGAACCGCCTAATTCCTCGGCGGCTTTTATGGCTGCCTGGTTGGCGTATACCAAGGCTTCGAGAAGGGAGTTGCTTGCCAGGCGGTTTGCGCCGTGAAGTCCGGTGCAGGCGGTCTCACCTATGGCATAAAGCCGCTTGATATTGGTCCTGCCGAATATATCGGTTGCAACCCCGCCGCACATGTAATGGGCCGCAGGTACCACGGGCAAAGGTGCTGCGGTCATGTCAAAGCCGAATTCCAGGCATCTGGTATAAAGGTGAGGAAACCGGGATTTTATAAAATCAGGGTCCTTGTGTGATATGTCTAGAAAAACCGCATCATCGCCTCTTTTTTTCAGTTCCGAGTCAATGGCCCGGGCCACCACGTCTCTGCACGCAAGTTCTTTTTGCGGGCTATAGTCGGCCATAAACGCACGGCCGTCCGAATTTCTCAGGATTCCTCCCTCGCCGCGCACGGTTTCCGAGATCAGGAAATTTTTCGCCTCTGGATGATAAAGACAGGTGGGGTGAAACTGCACGAATTCAAGATTTGCCACCACAGCCCCGGCCCTGTATGCCATGGCTATGCCGTCGCCGGTTGCAACGTCCGGGTTGCTGGTATAGGCGTAAACTTTTCCCGCCCCCCCGGTTGCAAGAATCACAAAAGATGCAATAAAGGTATGTATTTCACCGCTGCGTTTTTCCAGCACGTAAGCGCCGTAGCAGCAGTCCTCGTGGGTTGTGATAACAAGGCCGCGTTTTAGGCGCGTGGATCGGGTTATCAAATCTATGGCCGCATGGTTTTCAAATATTGAAATGTTGCCGCAGGCGCGCACCTGTTCCGCCACGGTTTCTTCCACCTCGCGGCCTGTCAGGTCATGGGCGTGAACTATGCGGTTAAAGGAGTGCCCTCCTTCCCGGCACAGATCCAGTTCCGGCATTCCCTGCGAGTTTCGGTTGAAATTAACCCCCAGTTCAAGCAGTTCGTTTATCCGCTGCGGGGCCGACCTGACAACCATTTCCACCACATTTTTATTGCAAAGCCCGTCGCCCGAGGCAAGGGTGTCGCCAATATGGGATTCAAAGGTGTCTTCCGGGTCGAATACCGCGGCTATGCCTCCCTGGGCATGGACTGTGTTGCTCTCTGTGAGGCCTCGTTTGGTGACCACGGCGACAGTGCCGTGGCGCGATGCTTTCAGCGCGAACATCAGCCCGGCAATACCGCTTCCTATGACCAGAAAATCGAATCTGTGTTCCATGCCTGTTTTGCCGGGATGCGGGTTAAAGCAGTGAGGATCGTTTTTTTCTTGAACCCGAGGTGCGGCCGAGGATGATTCCAAGGAGCAGAACCCCGGCGCCTGCAAGAAACCACTTAAGCCCGGAGGTCAGAAACGCATCGTTTAACTGCTGCTCTAAGGTTTTTACCCGCTGTTCTTTTCCCTCAAGGTTTTTTGTAAGCTCCTCGTGTTTTTCCTTGAGCTCCAGGAAATTTTTTGAATCCTGTTTAAGTTCGTTGTATTCTTTTCTGGCGTTTTCAAGCTTGTTCTTTGTTTCTTCCAGATTTTGGCCAAGCTCCTGGGTGCGCCGGATCAGCCGTTGGTTTTCCTCTTCAAGGGCTTTTACCTTTTTGCGAAGGGGGGTGATTTCTTCCCGTAGGTCCTTTACAGCCAGGCTGTCGGGCTTCTGATCGGATATAAATTTTGAAAACACCCATCCAATGGTCCCGTCCGGAAGCCTGACCTGAGTCCACCTTTCTTCTGTATCCAGGACCTCGAGCTGTTGCCCGGATTTCAGCATGCGATTAACCCTGTAGTCCAGGCCGGGGCCCGCTCTTAGGGTTATTTCGTTTAAATCTGTTACATAGTTGGTTTCGGCCGCTGCAAAAGCAGCCGTAAGCAAACACAGCACTATTGAGAGGGCAGAAAGTATGGCGGTTTTTTTCATTGTCTCGTCCGTTTCGCGGAAACAGGTTTGAAAATTGTTTCCTTGTGTTTTGGGTTAGACTCCATAATGAAAATTGTCCCGATATTGATTTTATAGGAAATTTAAAGCAAGCATGCAAGCCAAAATACGTTTTTTCAGCCATCGTCGACGGCTACGGCAAATGCATTTGCATGCCCGGTTTCAACAAGCCTGGTTTCGGTCTTTCTCGCGCTTTTAAGGCAGGAAAATCGTCCCACCCTGACTCTGTAAAGGATCTGGGAACCTTTTCTGACAGGTGTGAGAGCCACGTGCTCGTATTGTTTCAGCAGTTTATCCCTTAAGTTTTCCGCAGATGCCCGGTTGGCAAAGGCTCCTACCTGGACAGTGAAACTGCCTGTTGAAAAATCAACCTCTTTGTCCACGCCGCCGGCTTTTGCCTGGCCTTTTTCCATGGCGATTACTTCCACCCTGGCGATTCCCGGACCGATCATTTCTATTTCTTTGGCGGCCCGGTAGGAAAGATCAATAACTCTGCCACGGACGAACGGGCCCCTGTCGTTTATCCGCACCACGGTCTCTTCTCCGTTGTCACGGTTTCGGACCAGCACGTATGTGCCCAGGGGAAGTATCTTATGGGCCGCGGTTTTTGCATACATGTTATAGACCTCTCCGCTTGCTGTTATGCGGCCGTGAAACGGGGCTCCATACCAGGAAGCAAGGCCCGACTCCCTGAATCCGTCCGAATTTGTTATAGGGTGGTACCATTGCCCGTTGATCCGGTAGCTTTTGCTGCCACGCGGCATTTTTCCCGCCGGGACATCTTTTACCGGCGGGGCGGTGCGGCATCCTGAAAATACAAGCAGGGCCGCGATTAATAATATAACCGCCCCACGGGCGAAAGTGCTGATTCCTTGTTTTTGCATCTCTATTTTCCCGGAGCTATGCGCAGCACCTGGCGCTTATGTTTTCCGTGTCCACCGGAGCTTTCATCTACAGGGTTTTTTCAAAAATCAGACTTTTTACAAGTCCATCAAAATTAACACAGGGCTTTAAATTTGTAAAGATTTCAGGGGGCGGCGGCTACGGTTTCAGAAGATTCGCCCAGCATCCAGGCCGCTCCAATCCCGCCCATAAATGAATGCCTGGTTTCCACCAGCGGACTTTCCATGAAAGCCGCTTCTGCCAGATTGTCATAACGGGCAAACATTCCAAGCCACAATCTGCCGAATCGCCTGCTTGCAGAAACCTGCACGGAGGTTCCGCTGTAGCCTCCGTTAGCCCGCCAGGCCGGCCTGGCATCCGTGGCATAAGCGGGTTTTACCTCATAGTAGTAGGCATGGTATTTTTTATCCGCAAAAACAGGTCCCAGGGTCAGTCCGACATTCCATTGACCCAAAACATCTGAGGCATCCATTTTAACCTGCGGGTGCACCTTCCAGCCAGCATGCTCAATTGATGTAAAATCCGTGGCAAAAGCGGCCCGGACCGGTAGGCGCAGGTGCAGGCTTATGCTTTTTCCTTCATAAAGCAGGTAATTAATGGAAGGGCCGAGTTCCCCGACAGCATCGAGATCCGGCATCCCCTCGCGCACATCCCCTTTGTCGCTTGTTGACGGAACGGCCCCGTCCGCGCTTAAATTCACTTCCGTCCGGGGGCTGTCATATATTAGCCCGCGTATGCCTTGCCGATCGATTTTAAGGAAATCGCCCCTATAGATAATATAAGGCAAGGGGGCGGGATAGAATTCCTGGTTTTGGGAACCCCTGTAAGCGGGCATGGTGACTACAGCAGCCCCTAGTCCGAATTCCCACAACGGTTGTTCCGCCTTCTCTGCGGTACGGCCCGGGGCGGCGCCTGAAAGCAGAAAAAGAATTATTGCAAAAAGCGGCAGCATCAGTGACTTTTTGCGCCCTTTTTTCTGCAGGCGCGTTATTTTTGATTTTTTTTCTTTTGTATAGCCCAAAAAACGTGCCGTGACTTTCTGCTAAAGTTTTTCCCGTACTGATTCAACCTTGCCTTCAAGGCGATCCGAGCGCCCTTTGCGGTAATCGGCTTTCATGGTCAGATAGATGCGGTCGCTTTCTTTTTGAAGCTCCTTAAAGCATCTGTCCACCATGGCCATGACTTCATCCCAGTCTCCTGCAACGCATGTGCCCATGGGGTTTAGCTCATAGGGCAGCCCGCTGTCCTGGATCACTTTGACCGCTTTTGCAACATAACGGCTCACGCTTTCTCCCTTATCCAAGGGGAAAATTGAGATCTCCACGATTACGCTCATTTTAACGCCCTCCTGTGATATGGTTGTTAAGCATGGTTTTTTGCAACTGAAGATAATTTACATGCCAATTTTATTTTGTTAAAGATTTTTATAAGCTTTTTGGGGGAGAAAATATGAATATTTTAAAGCTTGCTGCTGATCAGCGGCAGATGATGGTCAGGCTAAGACGGCAATTTCACATGTATCCGGAAACCGGCTGGAATGAGCACGAGACATCCGCCGCGGTTCAGGCCGCCCTTGAGAGGCTGGATATACCTTTTACAACTGTTGCGCAGACCGGCGTTATAGCGGTTATCGAAGGCGGGCAGCCGGGCGGAACCGTGGCTTTGAGGGCTGATATGGACGCCCTGCCACTGCAGGAAAAAAACGGGCATGATTATGTTTCCCGCAATCCGGGGGTGTGTCATGCCTGCGGCCATGACGCTCATATGGCGATGCTTCTGGGCGCGGCAGCCGTGCTGGTCGATATCAGGGATCAAATCAAGGGAAGGGTTAAGCTTGTTTTCCAGCCTGCCGAGGAAATATTCGGAGGCGCCGGGGCGATCATTGACGCAGGAGGAATAAACGGAACAGACGGGATCTTCGGGCTCCATATCATAGGGAACCTGCCTGCCGGGCAGGCGGCGGTCTCGCCGGGGCCGGTCATGGCTGCTGCCAATCATTTCACGGTTGACGTAACCGGCCGCAGCGGCCACGGCGGCCGGCCCCATGAAGGCGTGGATGCCCTGCTGGCGGGCTCCCCCATTATAATGAACCTTCAGTCCGTTGCCAGCCGGGAAATAAACCCTCTTGATACCGTAGTCGTCAGTGTCGGGCGGCTGAGCGCGGGCACTGCTTACAATATTATAGCCGGCAGTGCATTACTTGAGGGTACCACCCGGTGTTTTTCAGAGCACGTAAATGAAGTCCTGCCGGGCAGAATGGAGCGGGTCATAAAAAACACCGCCCAGGCATACGGGGCCGGTGCCGACCTCGACTACACCCCCTCTGTTCCGCCTACCGTCAATGATTTATCCTGCACGAGGCTTGCCGAAAAAACGATTGACCAGGTATGCGGAAGTGGCAACCGGGGCCGGCAGCAGCCGGTAACAGGGGCGGAGGATTTTGCACTCTACCTCCGGCAGGTGCCCGGTGTTTTTGTGTTTCTGGGCGGCGGAAATAAAGAAAAAGGGCTTGTTTTCCCGCAGCATCACGAGTCCTTTGATATTGCCGAGGAAGCCCTGTCCGTTGGCGCGGCGCTGCATGCCCGGTACGCGGTGGATTTTTTAAACACATTTGAGAAAAAATGACCAGGGGGTGCTTTGCAAAGCTCATTTATCAGGCCTTAAGGCACTGTGAAGGCGCAAAAACCAAAAAAGGGCTTATGGCGGAATCCATAAGCCCTTGATTTACTGGTAGGCGGTACTGGATTTGAACCAGTGACTTCTACCGTGTGAAGGTAGCACTCTCCCGCTGAGTTAACCGCCCGTGTTTGCCCCATAAAATAAGAGGTGTGAGCACGGGAAGTCAAGTATTATTTTTTTCTTCTCCAGTGTTGATTTCCCGGGGGGCGGGCAGGTCTTTTAAGTCTTTTAAATCAAAGAGTTCCAAAAATTTTTTTGTGGTGCCGTAGACGAGGGGACGCCCCGGTATTTCCCTTCTGCCCAGCACCCGGATCAGCTTTTTTTCAAGCAGAAACCTTATGGTGTTGCCTGAATTGACCCCGCGGATGTGCTCGATTTCACTTCTTAGAACCGGCTGATGATAGGCCACAATTGCAAGGGTCTCCATGGAGGCCTTTGACAGCTTTGCAGGGTTGGGGGCAAGGAGTTTTTCAACCCATTGTCTGTATTCCGGTCTGGTTCTGAACTGATATCCTCCTGCCACTTCATGCAGGACAAAGCCACCGTTTCTTTGCCGGTATTCCTGCTCAAGGGCTTCTATTGCCCGGCGGATCTCTTTAGGCTCGGCTTCCGGCAGCAGGTTTTTGAGCCGGTCAACCGAAAGCGGATCCCCGGAGACAAACAGCAGGCTTTCAATTATGTTTTTAAGATCCTCCACAAAAAGCCTCTTACCTGGAAAACAGCACAAGGCCGCTGCTGTTTTCGGATTGTGATATGCCGGCAAGGTTCAGTTTTATTACTTCAAGTACGGCAAGAAAGGCGGCAATGATTTCGCCCCGCTCCGAGCAGCCGGCTGCCAGATCCCGGAAGGAAACGGTTTTTTGGGTCTTGAGAAGGTCAATTATTTCCGTCATTTTTTCTTTTACTGATATTTTCTCGGGCGTGATTTCAAAACCGGGTTCCGGGACCATCCGGTCGATCATATCCTGGTAAAGCCCGATTAGTTCGTAAAGATCGGCTTCAACCGGGGTGTCCTGCCTTAAAGATGCGGATCCCGCGGCGCCGGACCGCCGGATAAACACATGCTCGTTTAGAATATTTCTGTTTCCAAGCTGTTGGGCCGCGGATTTGATGCGCATGTATTCGGCCAGGGGGCCTGCAATGGCATCCCTTGGATCCTCGTCTTCTTCTGCTTCATTATCGGTATCAGCAGGCAGAAGAATCCGCGATTTTATCTGGGCAAGAGTGGATGCCATAACCAGGAAATCCGTTGCCACGTCTATTTCCATGTCCTGCATCCACTTGATATATTCCAGGAACTGGTCGGTTATCAGGGCAATCGGAATGTCGTATATGTCCACCTCGTTTTTCTTGATCAGGTGGACGAGCAGATCCATGGGACCCTCAAATATGTTTTCAAGCTTTACCTGGTATGCTGGATTGCTCATTGATCCCCGGCGGTGTTTTGTTTTTTTCCATTCTTCTAAGTAACTTCAAAAAAAGTTGCTGTTAATGCCCGGTTCCGTGCCTCGGCGCGGGGGGAACACTTCCAAGGAAATCCATTTTTTGCGCTCTCACGAGATTGCAATTTGTTGCCCTGACGGCGGTGCGCAAAAGCGGGTTTCCGAGCGGAAATTGAGGCTCCAGGAGGCTCCTGGAGCGAGGAAACTCCTTTTTCGCACCGCCGATCAGCCAAGGTGCTTACGGACTTCCTTTCTGCAAAAATGCCGCGCCAGCTGAATAAATCGCTTTTTACGGTGTCATCAATGTTTCCTGAGTTCCGGAAGTTGCTCCTTTGAGCCTATATCTTTATTGCAGCACGCACCTCCTCAAGGCTCTGTTCGGCCACCCGGCGCGCCCTGTCGGATCCCTCCTGCATTACCTGGTCCACCTGGTCTGTATGGGTTTTGTAATACTTGATTTTTTCCCGGATGGGAGCAAGAAATTCTGCCAGGTGTCCGGCCATTTTCTTTTTGCACTCCACGCACCCTATCTGGGCGCTGCGGCAGGCGGGTTCAATTTCTGAGACAAGGGACTCCGGGGAATAAAGGCGATGAAAAGAAAAAACATTGCATATGGACGGATTACCGGGATCTTTTCGCCTCATCCGCTGGGGGTCGGTGATCATCTGAGAGACTTTACTGTGGATTTCTTCGGGCGAGTCCGACAGGAAAATCGCATTGTTGTAGCTCTTGCTCATTTTTCTCCTGTCTGTTCCCAGGATCTTGCTTGTTTCGGTAAGAATCGTTTCGGGCTCCGGAAAGACGCGGCCGTAGAGGTGGTTAAATCGTCTTGCGATTTCCCTTGTAAGCTCTATATGGGGAGCCTGGTCGATGCCCACCGGCACCCCGTCAGCCTTGTAAATAATGATGTCTGCGGCCTGGAGTACCGGGTAGCCCAAAAATCCGAAAGTTGACAGATCCTTGCTTTCCAGGGCCTCGATCTGTTCCTTGTAGGTCGGGTTCCGTTCCAGCCACGGTACGGGCGTAATCATGGACAGCAGCAGGTACAGCTCTGCGTGCTGCTTTACCCTGGACTGGACAAACAGAACGTTTTTTTCCGGCGAAAGCCCCGCTGCCAGCCAGTCAATCATCATGCTGCGTGTGTAGCTGTAAATATTTCCGGGGTTTTCATAATCGCTGGTAAGAGCGTGCCAGTCTGCTATAAAGAAAAAACATTCATACTGGTCCTGCATCCTGATCCAGTTCTGAAGCGCCCCGTGAAGGTTGCCAAGGTGAAGGGCCCCTGTGGGGCGCATTCCGCTTACGATTCGTTTTGCTCTGCTCATTGGTTTTTCTCTCCGCGTTGTAATATGGGCCCGGGTTTCGTCTTATCCGCCGGTCATTATTATAATCAGGGGTCTTATAATTTTAATGAACAAAAGGTCAAGTATGTCTGTCATTATCAGCAGCATGAGCACTATCAGGATGCCGAAAGGCCCTATGCTTTCATAGCTCTGCCTTGCCCCGGGCGGTAGAAGCGCTGCCAGGATCCGGCTTCCGTCAAGCGGGGGGATAGGAATCAGGTTGAATATGGCAAGGACAATGCTTATCAGGCAAAAGGCGTAAAGAAGTTGGCTTATAATCGCGCCCGGCACTGATGCTGTCAGTTGAGGAAACATTTGCAGGATACGGTATAAAAAACCTGACGCGGCGGCACATGAGAGGTTAACCACAATTCCCGCAGCAGATACCACTATGGTGCCCAGGCGCTGATCTGTCAGATTGTAGAAATTAACAGGCACCGGCTTTGCATATCCGAATACAAACGGAGCTCCGGAAAAAATGAGCAGTCCCGGCAGTAGAATCGAGCCGAACGGATCCAGGTGTTTTACAGGATTTAAACTCAGCCTGCCCGCAAGTTTCGCTGTTGGATCTCCGAACCTGAGCGCTGCATACCCATGGGCCACTTCGTGGATGGTTACTGCCATGAGAAGCGGAATAATAAGGATGATTCCCCGAAGTATTTGAGTTTCCAATATCGTTTCCCGTTATTTGTGTTTACCCAATGTTGATGGCACCGTAAAAAGTTCTTGAACTTTTTACGGCGCCATCTAAAATCAGACTTTTTACGAGTGCATCAATGTTGCCCATCACCCAACGACTACGGACTACTGACCACCGACTACTGACCACCCTCGGCCAGTTTTTTTGCCAGCTCAAGCTCTTGCTGCCTGGTTTCTATTTTCCCGTCAAGTTTTTCATGCAGCAGCCTGCGCAGGATTCTTCCAAAAAGAGGCGAGGGCGTAAGCCCCATCTGTTTTAAATCCCTACCCCTAACTGAAATTTTTACATCTTTCAAGTCTGTGACGTAGAAGGAAATGGCTTTTCTTATTTCTTCGCGCCCTGTTGCGGCCATCATGTATAACAGCAGTTCGGTCCGGAAGCCTGAAAGCATTTCGTAGAGTTCGCTGTTTTTTGCAGGCAGCTGCTGGCCGAGCCTGTAGAGGCAGTGTTCGGCCTCTTCTCTTTCGTGGACGAAAATTTTTTCGTATTTGGGTGCAAGCTCTAAGCGCCTGCATATCTTACAGGCTTTTTCACGGTCTGCATGGCTGATCATCACAAGAAAGTATATCACCCATTTTCTGTGCTCGTTTTCCATGTATAAAAGATCGTACCACGCCAGAACTCCCCTGGCCGAGTCCAGCATGTTGCTAAGCCTGTCATTTGCCTTTATCGAGGGGTCTATTACCTTAAGCAGGTCAAAGTCTTCAAGGCGTATTATTGCTGGTATGGGGTTTTCCTCTTTTAAGATGTGGCACAATTCCGAAAAAACACGCCTGCCTGAAAGGCGCTTGAAAAAATTCATCTTTACCGCGTTTTCAATCAGCCCGGCCGTAAGTTTGCCTATGGTGAAACCAAAACGCTGCTCAAATCGTATGGCACGAAAGACCCGGGTCGGGTCCTCCACAAAACTGAGATTGTGCAGAATCCGGATGGCCTTTTCCTTCAAGTCGCGCATTCCGCCAAAAAAATCTATGAGACGGCCGAATTTATCCCTGTTTAAGCATATCGCCAGGGTGTTTATGGTAAAATCCCGGCGGAACAGGTCGAGTTTTATGGAACTCATCTCCACGGTGGGAAGTGCGGCCGGGAATTTGTAGTATTCCATCCTGGCCGAGGCCACGTCTATTTTAAAGCCGTCGGGAAATATTACCACGGCAGTGCCGAATTTTTCGTATGCATTGATCCTGGCCCCCTCCATCCTGGCAAAAGCCCTCGCAAACTCGATGCCGTTTCCCTCTATTACAATGTCTATGTCCTCGTTATGCCTGTAAAGAAAAAGGTCGCGCACAAATCCGCCCACAACATAGGCTGGATAGCCGTAGGTATCGGCTGCCGTGCCGATGCGTTTCAGCAGTTCGAGGATATCTTCATTTAACCGCTCCCTTAGATGGCCGGCCACGTTTTTGGTCCTGGGCCTGCGGGTTTCTTCCTGGGGGTCTTTAGCCCGGACCGTCTGTTTTTGCCTGTCGCGGTATATCAGTGTATTTAAAAGATCCGTGCGGGTAATGGCGCCTATGACGCGCCCGGCTTCCATTACCGGCAGTATCCGCTGCTTGCTTTCAATGATTTTTTCCTGGATTTCGGAAATATCGGCTTCCGGACCCGTTGTTGCAAATTCGGTTGTCATGTATTCGCTGATCGGGAGGCCCCCCAGATCGTGATAGAGGGCTTTTTCGATTACCTGCCTGGTAATAAATCCTGTCAGGCACGAGCCTTCGCCGGTTGGGCCGAGTACCAGAAGTGCGTTGACATTGTACCTGGACAGGAGCTGCCTGGCTTCCCTGCAGGTAATTGTGCTTTGGACCGTAATTGCCGGGGTTGACATGATGTCTGCCGCGTGCTGGCTTGACTTTACGTGTTTTTTCAGCAGATCTGCGATCCGGTTTTCCACCTGTGCCAGGGTTTTGTTGCGTATGGTTGCAGCGGCGGCAAAGCTGTGGCCTCCGCCGCCGAGTTCGCGCACAACCGCGCCCACGTCTATTTCCGGCACACGGCTTCTTGCAGCCACATAGATCTTGTTTTTCATCAGGGCGATTGCAAAAACAGCGTTTAAGTTTTCTATGCGAAGCATTTTCTGTACCAGAAATGCAAGGTCGTGTATGTAGTCCTCTGTTGAAACCGAGGTGACCACCACTTCTCTTCCGTTTATGTTGTAATTGGTCGCGGAGCGAAACATGTCATTTAAAAGACTGATTTGCTGAGGATCCATTTCTTTTGCTGTAAGATCCGAGATGGTGGTAAGGCTCGCCCCTTTTGCCCGTAGAAACGCGGCTGCTTCGAAATCTTTTTCCGTGGTTGACGGATAGGTAAATGCCCCTGTATCCTCGTATATGCCCAGGCACATAACTGTTGCTTCATCAGGCGTGACAGGGATGTTTTTTTTCTTTATCAGCTCCACGAGCAGGCTGACATTGGCTCCGGTCTGGCTGTGGATCTCAAAGTCGGCCTTTATGTCATCGTCGAGTCTCGGGTGATGGTCATAAACATGAATTTCAAGGCCGGGCCTTTTTAAAAGATTTTCAAGTTCGCCTATGCGCGAGGGCTGCTTGGTGTCAACGAGTATCAGCCTGCCGATGCTGTCAGGGTCGATTTTTCGGTAGTCCGCCATGTTGAAGAGATAGGCCATGGTGCTCACAAAAAAGTTTTTCATGCTTTTTTCATGAAAGCCGGGAAACACCACAAGCGAGCCGGGATAGAGCTTTTGGGCGGCAAGCATGGAACCGACGGCATCGAAATCCGCATTTGTATGAGAGGTGATAATTGTTAATTGATCTGTTTTTCGGGTGCTGTTTTTCACTTTCAGGACCTGCGGCCGTACGGGGTTTTAAATTTTTTTTAAGGGTATAAATATTTGTTTTTTACAATTAATTATGATAATAATTATTCAAACATAAGTGTATCAGAATTTCATATAACACCTTCAAGAACCAGATAAAAATGAAAATTTTTGTATGGGGGGACAAATGCCTGTTTTTCAATGGGAAGGAAAAGACCGCAGCAACCAGGTCCGCAAGGGGGAAATAGAGGCCGGCAGCGAACAGGAGGTCCGGGCCATACTGGGCCGGCAGCGCATCACCCCTACCAAGGTAAAGAAAAAGCCCAAAGATCTGCTTGAAAACGTTACTTTTCTTCAGCCCAAGGTAAAGGAGCAGGATATCATCGTGTTCTGCCGGCAGTTCTCTACCATGATAGATGCCGGCCTGCCCATTATCCAGTGCCTGGATATCCTGCAGTCCCAGCAGGAAAATGCCACGTTTAAAAAAATGTTAAAAGATATAAAAGAGTCTGTTGAATCCGGAAAAACACTTGCAGAATCCCTGAAAAAATATCCCAAACATTTTGATGATCTTTTTGTAAACATGATTGCCGCAGGCGAGACCGGCGGGATCCTGGATGTCATCCTTCGCCGCCTGTCGGCCTACATGGAGAAGGCCGCCCGGCTTAAGGCCCAGGTCAAGGGCGCAATGACATACCCCCTTGTAACCATAGTGATCGCAATCGGGGTGGTGGCCGTGATCCTGGTATTTGTGATCCCGGTGTTTCAGGATATGTTTGCAGAATTCGGCCGGAGCCTGCCTGCTCCCACCCAGATGGTCATCGGTTTAAGCGAGTTTGTAAAGGGAAAAATTCTCTGGATTATCGGCACTGTAATTATTCTGATCGTGGCATTCCGGCAATTTTACAAGACAGAAAAAGGCAGGGCCATGATAGACGAGCTAATGTTGAAGCTGCCGATAATCGGCATTCTGATACGCAAGGTGGCGGTGGCCAAGTTTACCCGCACCATGGGCACCATGCTTGCAAGCGGTGTTGCCATACTGGAGGCCCTTGATATAGTGGCTAAGACAGCGGGCAACAAGAGCATTGAAACCGCGGTATACAAGGTCCGGGCAGGTATTACCGAAGGCCGGACAATTGCGGATCCGCTCGCCGAGACCGGGGTGTTTCCCCCCATGGTCTGCCAGATGATAGCAGTAGGCGAATCCACGGGCGCAATTGACTCCATGCTGGAGAAAATAGCAGACTTTTATGAAGAAGAAGTAGATCAGTCAGTGGAAAACCTGACATCAATGATAGAGCCCTTCATGCTGGTTTTCCTGGGCGTGGTAATCGGGGGCCTGGTGGTTTCCATGTATCTGCCCATTTTCAAGATGGCCGGTGGGATCGGAGCCTAGCCCGGAAAGCAGATGGTTTCATTTTCATCCAAGGCAGAGCAGGACCTTTACCGGAAGCTGAAATGGCTGATCCTGTTGCGGGCTATTTTTGCCGCGGTTATGCTGAGCTCGGCGGGCATGTCGATACTGCGCCCCGACTTTGACCTGTATCTTGCCGGAAGGGCTCTTGAATGCCTGGTTCTGCTTTCCCTTTTTATCCTGTTGTTGTCGGGTCTCTATATTATTGTCCTGCCGAGAATAAGGCACCTGGTACTGTTCGGCTATTTTCAGGTGGTTGTCGATACTTTCGCTGTAACCCTGATCATTTATATTACCGGAAGTTTTGCGAGCATTTTCTCCTTTATGTATCTGGTGGTAATTGTTTATTCCTCCATGGTCATATACCGAAGCGGCGGTATGATAACAGCCACCCTCTGCGGCATCCAGTACGGCCTGATGATCGATTTGGAATATTATGGAATTATAGTCCCCTTTGGCTCTGATCCTTATTTTCTGATCGACAATTATGAATGGCAGTATGTTACATACAAGCTGCTTTTTACTATAGTTGCATGCTATGCGGTTGCCTTTTTAAGCGGGTATCTCTCCGAGCAGGAGCGTGCGGCAAAACGCGAACTGTGGGCAATGGAGGACCAGGTAAAGCGGGTGGAGCGCCTGGCCGCAGCCGGAGAAATAGCCTCGGGTCTTGCCCATGAGATCAAAAATCCCCTGGCATCCCTTACCGGATCCATACAGATGCTGCGCGATCATTTGGAATACGACCCTGATCAGGACAGGCTGATGCAGATCGTAATGCGGGAGGCGGGCAGGTTGAGCATGCTTGTCACCGACTTTTTAAGGTTTGCCAAACCCGGTCCGGGCCGGGCCGAAATAATAGCGCTCGACAAGGCGGTATCTGAAATTGTATCTCTTTTCGCCTCGGATCCATCCTGTAGGTCCAGGGTCAATGTAGAAACCGACCTGACTCCCGGATTGTATGTCCGCATAGATCCCGAGCATTTAAAACAGGTTATATGGAATTTGCTTAACAATGCCGCAGAGGCGGTCAGCGGGGAAGGCGTAATCGGGGTGAAAGTATATCCTGTAAAAAAGAACTATGCATGCATCAGCATTTCTGATAACGGATGCGGTATGGATGAGCAGACCCTGGCCGGGGTGTTTGATCCGTTTTTTTCAACAAAACCCGGGGGCACCGGCCTCGGGCTCTCCATTGTTCAGCAGGTGGTCGGGGCGCACGGGGGACTCTTGGATATTGACAGCGCCCCGGACAAGGGTAGTACCGTAACTGTCCGGCTAAGGCAGCACCCGCCCCAAAAGGCTTGACACAGGCTGTCAAATGGGATAGCAAGCCCCTTAACCATTTAAAAAAATAACAGATGAGTTTTGCAGCGGAATAGATTTTCCGGGTACCGGATTTTTACGGCTGCTGCATATGCGCATGTAAGCGGGAGAATTCATGGCCCAGGCAAAAGACGTTATTACAAAAAAAAAAGAGAAGATTGAAGCCTTAAAAGCCGAAGGAATAGAGCTTTTCCCCAGTGATTTTAAGGTGACCCATACTGTTGCCCAGATCAGAGCCGCCATAGAGGCGGGTGATAATCAGATGTCAGGCGGGCATGTCGGGATACGGGCGGCGGGCCGCATGATGGCTGTCAACCGTTTCGGCAAATCCGCTTTTATACGCTTCCGGGACAGAAGCGGTCAGATGCAGGCTTATATACGCCGGGACCGTGTGGGCGAGGAAGCATATGAATTTTTCCGGAAGTTTGATATAGGTGATTTCATAGGTCTTAAAGGCACGATTTTTGCCACCAAAACCGGCGAATGGACGCTTCTGGCCGATGAGTGCAGGCTTCTTGCCAAGGCTTACCGCCCCATGCCTGAAAAATTCCACGGGTTAAAGGATCCGGAAAAGCGCTATCGCCAAAGATACCTGGATCTGATCATGAACCCCGGGGTAAGGGAGGTTTTTGTAAGGCGCAGCCTGCTGATAAGAAAGATCAGGGATTTTCTCCTGAGCAGAGACTATCTTGAAGTGGAAACCCCCATGATGCAGCCGATTGCCGGAGGTGCCGATGCCAGGCCTTTTAAGACCCATCACAATGCTCTTGACATGGACCTGTACCTGAGGATAGCCCCGGAGTTATACTTAAAGCGTCTTGTTGTGGGAGGGTTGGAACGCGTTTTTGAAATCAACCGCAATTTCAGAAACGAGGGGGTTTCAACCCAGCATAACCCGGAATTCACAATGCTGGAATTCTACCAGGCATATTCCACGTATCAGGACTTAATGGATCTGACAGAAGAGATGTTTCGCTACGCGGCACAAGAGGTGACAGGCTCCGCAATTGTTTCCTACCAGGGAGAGCAGATCGATTTTGCAGGCAGGTGGCGGCGCATGACTCTTTTTGAAGCAATGGCTTCAATCGGGGGGGTGGAGCCCCGGTTGTTAAAGGACAGGGCCGCGCTTATGGATTTTGCCGAATCACGGGGTGTTGCAATCGAGCAGACAGGTGAAGCAGATATCGGAAAGGGCAAGTTGATTACAAAGATTTTTGATCATCTGGTGGAGCCCAGGCTTATTCAGCCGACATTTATAACAGGCTATCCTGTGGAGGTCTCTCCGCTTTCGCGGCGAAGCAGCTCTGATCCCGAAATTGCAGAGCGTTTCGAGCTGTTTATTGCGGGAAAGGAGATAGCCAACGGGTTTTCAGAACTAAATGATCCGGTTGATCAGAAGGAGCGTTTTGCCCGGCAGGTGGAAAGCCGGGATACGGAAGACGAAGAAGTACAGATGGACGAGGATTATATCCGGGCGCTGGAATACGGCATGCCCCCTGCTGCCGGCGAGGGGGTGGGTATTGACAGGCTGGTCATGCTATTGACCGATTCTGCTTCCATACGGGATGTCATCCTGTTTCCCCATCTGAAACCCGCTGAAAACATATAGCATTCTGCATAAATGGCTTTTGAATATTTTATAGGCAGCCGGTATCTGAGATCCAGGCAGAAAACCGGCTTTATCTCCTTTATCACGGTACTTTCGGTCGCCGGGGTCACGGTCGGGGTCATGGCCCTGATCATAGTGATTTCCGTGATGACGGGTGCTGAATCCTACTTTAAGACCAAGATTCTCGGAGTAGAACCCCACATCGTGATCCGCAGCTACGACGGCGCCATCGAAGATTATGCCGGCGTGATAGATTCTGTAAAGGACCGCGGGCAGGTGGAGTCCGCAGTGCCTTTTGTTGAGACCCAGGCCATGTTGAGATCTTCGGGAGGCATGTCAGGGGCGATTTTGCGCGGGCTTGATCCTTCCTTTAAAGGCACCGGGATCATGGGATTTTCAGAATCGGATCTCGAAGAAAAACTTGTGCCGACGGCAGGAGACAGCGGGGAGCCTGCCATGCCGGGCATTATTCTGGGAAAGAACCTGGCCGGCCGCCTGGGCGTAAGGCAGGGGGATACTCTTTATCTTATATCTCCAAGGGGAATGATGTCTCCGGCGGGCCATATCCCGTCAATGAAGAGATTTAGGGTCAGCGGGTTTTTCGAGTCGGGTTTTTTCGAGTATGATTCATCGCTGGCCTATATCCATATGCAGACCGCCCAGGGGCTGTTGAAAATAGGCGATGCAGCTACCGGGATAGGGGTTCGCATCTCTGATATCTACAAAGCGCACAGGGTTGCTGATAATATATCGAAAAGCCTTGGATATTCATACATGGCTACGGACTGGATGGAGATGAACCGCAATTTTTTTTCCGCCCTAAAGCTTGAGAAAACAGCCATGTTTGTGATCCTGACCCTGATCATACTGGTGGCCGCCTTTAACATAGCAAGCACGCTTATCATGATGGTTATGAGCAAAACCCGTGATATAGCCATATTAAAGGCCATGGGCGCAACCGAGAAAAGCATACGCAGGATATTTGTGTTCAAGGGCCTTGTAATCGGGGGCGTGGGCACGGTTATCGGAACTGTGCTGGGCATTGCAGGCTGCTTTCTTCTGGAAAAGTATCAGTTTGTTGATCTGCCGGGCGATGTCTATTATTTTACAACTCTGCCCGTAGAGGTCCGGTTTTTCGATGTCGCGGCAATTATTGCAGCAGCCATGGTAATATGTTTTCTGGCCACCCTTTATCCGGCCCGCAAGGCTTCGCGCTTAAACCCGGTGGAGGCCCTGCGTTATGGATGATTTTAACTTGAGGAAAACCGAAAAACATAGGGATTCTGCTGACCCCGGACAACCGCTGTTGCAGGCATCGGGCATATGCAGATGGTTCAGGGACAAGAATACAACCATCGAGGTTTTAAAAGACCTTTCCATTGGAATAAGCCGCGGCGAAACAATGGCGGTGGTGGGCGAATCCGGGGTTGGCAAGTCGACTCTTCTTCACATACTGGGCACACTTGACCGGCCCAATGCCGGAACGGTGTTTTATAATGGTGTAAGTATCTTTGAAATGAACTCTTCGGAGCTTGCAGCCTTCAGAAATTCGGCCATAGGATTTGTATTTCAGTTTCACTATCTCCTTCCTGAATTTACAAGCCTTGAAAATGTTATGATGCCCGGGCTGATCGCGGGGAAGAAAAAAAAAGATATAGGCGAGGATGCAGAAGCCATTCTCGTGCGTGTGGGCTTAAAGGACAGGCTCGGCCAGAGGGTCATTGATCTTTCAGGAGGAGAGCAACAAAGGGTAGCCCTTGCCCGCGCCCTGGTTCTAAACCCTGATATTCTGCTGGCCGACGAGCCGACCGGAAACCTGGATCAGAGAAACAGCGCCCAGATACACGAGTTTCTGGTGGAGTTAAACCGGGAGATGGGCATGGCCATGGTGGTGGTGACCCACAACCTGAAGCTGGCCGATATGATGCATCGCAAGATGGGCATTGCCGAGGGCAGGCTGCGGGACACGGAATAAGGCGGTGAAAGGAAAAAACGGGATGCGGAACGGAATCTGGATAACAGCGGGGATTGCTCTTTTTTTTCTATTATGCAGTGACGCGGCGGCTGAAACAGTCGTAAAAGATATAAAGATAGAAGGAAACAAGCGTATAGAACAAGAAGCCGTTCTGGAGCGAATCCGCACGGAAGTTGGCGGCAAATACGATAAAGACTTGCTCTCGAAGGATCTTGAGGCCGTGTTTGCGATGGGCTATTTCGATAACGTCAGAGTCGAGGTAGAAGAAGATGATGACGGCATGGTGGTTGTATTTGTGGTCAAGGAAAATCCGTCACTGCGGAATATCGAATTTTCAGGCAACCGGGTCTTTGAGGATGAAGAGCTAAAGGAAAACATAAATATCTCCTCCGGGGCCATTATAAATATCACCAGAATAAAGCGCGATATCAAAACAATAGAGAGGATGTACAAGGAGGAGAATTACCACAGCGCAAGTGCTGATTACAAAATCAAACAGGTAGATGAAAACAGGGCGGATCTGGAGTTTGTCATTGAAGAAGGAAAGAAGACCCGTGTCAAGGAGATCATTATTGAAGGCAATAATGCCTTTCCAGATAAAAAGCTTAAAAAGATAATGAAAACCTCGGAAAAAGGTTTTTTCTCCTGGCTGACTCTTTCGGGCGATCTTGACATGCAAACACTTGGGCAGGATGTCAACATGCTTGAGTCCCATTATCAGAATCACGGATATGCAGAAGCCAGGGTGGCTGAGCCTGATATCAGATACGAGGGAGAGTGGATTTATATTACAATTAAAATTCATGAAGGACCGCGTTTTAAGGTCGGGGAAGTGGCTTTTGAGGGGGAGTTGATAGCAAATGAAGAAAAGCTGAGAGAAAAAATTTCCATAGATGACCAGGAGTATTATAACCGGCAAGTGCTGCAGAACGATGTTATGTCCCTTTCAGATCTTTATGCAGACCAGGGTTATGCACGGAGCGATATCCGGCCTGAATTAAAAAAACGGCCGGAGGACAATGTGGTCGATATTGTATTTCATTTGAGGAAAAACCGCCCGGTATACTTTGAGAAAATTATTATAGAGGGCAATACCAAAACCCGGGACAAGGTGATACGGCGTGAACTTCAAGTTCAGGAGCAGGAGGAATACAGCGCCAGCAAGCTGAAGCGCTCCGTAAGAAATCTTTACAGGCTGGATTATTTCAAGGATATCGACGTAAAGACGCGCGAGGGTTCATCAGAAGACCGGATGATACTCGATATAAACGTAGAGGAAAAAGCCACCGGCAGTTTCACTTTCGGGGCCGGCTACAGCGCTGTAGAGAAGTTTTATGTTATGAGTTCAATATCGGAGCGCAATTTTCTGGGCCGGGGCCAGAGAATTGAACTAAGAGCCCAGGCCGGAAGCGAATCAAGGCAGTTCAGGTTTATATTCACCGAGCCGTGGCTCTTTGACATTCCTCTATCGGCGACCCTGGAAGGCTATAACTGGGAGCGCGATTACAGCGATTACGAGCGTGACAGCAAGGGGGGACTTGTACGCTTTGGCTATCCCCTGTTTGACTATACCCGGGGCTATATTTCGTATGCTTATGACATAAGTGGAATAGAGAATGTAAGTGAGGATTATACACACAGGGTCAGTGAAGGCCGCTACACGGAAAGCAGCGTGACAACAAGCATCGTCTATGACTCAAGGGACAGGGCTATCAACCCCACCGAGGGCTCAAAGCATAAGCTCAGCTTCGAGTACGCGGGGCTGGGAGGAAATGTGGGTTTTGCGAAAACCAAGGCCGAGGCAGGCAAATATTTTCCGCTTTTTTGGGATACCGTTGGATTTCTGCATGCAGAAGGAGGACATGTCACGGAAGTGGGCGGCAAATATCTTCCCGATTATGAAAAGTTTTACCTGGGCGGGATAAATTCCCTGCGCGGATTTGACTGGCGGGATGTCAGTGTTATTGAAGAAGATGAAGAAGGCAACCTGATAAGGCTGGGAGGCGAAAAATACGTACAGTTCAACGTTGAATTTATATTTCCCTTGCTAAAAAATGCCGGTTTGAGGGGCGTGCTGTTCTATGATACAGGAAATGTATATGAAGGAGGCGAAAGTGTTGATCTCGGGGAACTGAGGCAAAGTGCGGGATACGGAATCAGGTGGTATTCCCCCCTTGGCCCGTTGCGGCTGGAGCGCGGCTATATCCTGGACAGGAAAAAAGACAAGGAGGGAAATTATATAGAAGATTCCGGCAGGTGGGAATTCTCCATAGGAGGGGTATTTTAAGCAATTCGACAAATCAGATCCTGGAGGTATGATAAGATGAAGGTCATGATGAAAGTTTTCGGTGCAATTCTGGTATCCATGACGCTTGCCGGTGCCTCCGCATCGGCCGCGGATGTGGCCAGGATAGGCATAATTGATTTTCAGAAGGTGCTCAGAGAGTCAGAAGCGGGAAAAAGCGTTCAAAGAGAGATTCAGAAAGAAGGCCAGGAAATGGAGGCCGATCTCCAGAAGCTTGCAAGGGAAATAGAGGAACTTGACAAGCAGCTTTCCCGCGATTCCATGGTCATGGACCAGGATAAGCGCCGGGAAAGGCAGCAGGAACTTGAGGATAAAAAACGCAGTTTTCAGTCAAAACGGGGCGAGTATCAGTCCCGGTTAAGAGAAATGGAGTCCGAACTTGTCGGGAAACTGCAGGACGAGATTTTCTCGATTGCCGAAGAGATAGGCAGAGAGGAAGGATACCTGCTTATTATTGAAAGATCGGCCGCTATTTATTATCCGGACTCAATTGATATAACAGACAAGGTGATAAAAAAGTACAATGACCGTTTCGAAGGCCAATCCTCTGATCAGGAGAAAGGTGAAGACTGATGCATACCCTGGCCTGGAGGACATTTTGTCATGCCGCGGATAACGCTGTCTGAACTGCTACGGCTGATAAAGGACGATACAGCCGACATCAGGGGAGATCCGGAAAAGATCATTGACCGGGCAATGCCCTTTGACCAGGCCGGAAGCGATGCCGTCACTTTTGCAGACAACCCGGAGATGCTCGGGCGGATTGGCCGCTGCAAGGCAGGAGCGGTAATAGTTCCCAGAAGATTTGAAGGAGTCCCGGAAGTAAATCTGATTTTTTCAGATAATCCCAGGCTGGCCTTTGCAAAGGCCATGCATTATTTCTATCCGCGCCTGCCGGGGTTTTCAGGAATAAGCTCTATGGCCTCGGTGGGCAGAAATTTTAAGTGCGGCCGGGACACGGCAGTTGCTCCTTTTGCCTTTATAGGGAACAATGTTGCCTTGGGCAGCCGGGTTGTTATTCATCCGCATGTCTGCATAGAAGAGGATGTTAGCATCGGTGATGACACCGAAATCATGCCCAATGTTTCGATTATGCAGGGATGCGTGATCGGCGCCGGGGTTGTTATACAGTCCGGCACCGTGATAGGAGCCGACGGTTTCGGGTTTACCCCCGATCAGGGGAAACATTTTAAAATTCCCCAGGTTGGAATTGTCCGGATTGACGATGATGTGGAAATAGGGGCATTAAATTCCATAGACAGGGCCACGTTCGGGGAAACAAGGATTTGTAGAGGGGTCAAGACCGACAACCAGGTCCATATAGCCCATAACGTAACTATAGGAGAGCACACCATCATAGTGGCTCAGGTAGGCATAGCAGGCAGCACCAGGATCGGTAAAAATGTGATTCTGGCCGGCCAGGCCGGAATCGGGGGGCATATCTCCATAGGCGACGGGGCTGTTGTCGGGCCACAGGCCGGTGTTGCCAGGGATGTGGATGGGGGCAAAATTGTGTCAGGCACGCCCGAGATGCCTCACAGCCGGTGGCTGCGCATACAGCAGGAGATATCCAGGCTGCCAGAGATGAAAAAGAGAATCAGGAAGCTGGAAAAGCAACTGGCCGGTCTTGATCAGGACACTGAGAACCGGAAAAAGGATAAAAAGGGATAATGATACATCCGACAGCAATAATAGAGCCAAAGGCCGAGATTGATGAAAACGTGGAGATCGGGCCTTACTCTATCATAAAGGCCAATGTATCAATCGGCTCGGGCACACGAATAGGCTCTCATGTTACAATCGATCCGTACGTGGATATAGGTCCGAACTGCCAGATATTCCAGTATGCCTCCATCGGCGCGGTGCCCCAGGCGGTGAAATTCAAGGGCGAAGTTACTTACCTGAAGATAGGGCGAAATTCTGTTATCCGTGAGTTTGCTACCTTAAACCGGGGGACCGAATTCGGAGGCGGGGTAACCCGTATCGGGGAAGACAATTTCCTGATGGCATATACGCACGTGGCCCATGACTGTATTACCGGAAGGGGCGTTATCATGGCAAACAACGCCACCCTTGCCGGGCATATCACCATAGGCGATCATGTAACCGTGGGAGGGCTTTCGGCTGTTCATCAGTTTGTACGGATCGGGGATTATGCCTATATCGGCGGGAAAGCGGCGGTTGTAAAGGATATCCCTCCGTATTTGATAGCAGCAGGCGACAGGGCTATACTTCACGGATTAAACAAGGTGGGCTTAAAGCGTTACGAATTTTCGGAAAACTCGATTAATCAACTCAAAAGGGCCTACCGGATAATTTTTCGGATCGGGCTTACCGTAAACGAGGCGGTTGAGCGCGTGCTGGCCGAGGTTGAAAACACGCCTGAAGTGTTAAATCTTGTTAATTTCATCAAAAACACCCAGAGGGGCATAACCCGGTAGCTGGATAAAATGACGGAAAAGGAAAAAAGAATCGGGCTGATCGCCGGAAGCGGCCCGTTTCCTGTCCTGTTTGCAAAAAAAGCCTCAGCCGGAGGATACCGGGTATATGCCGCAGGCTACCGTAATGAAACACAGCCTGCCGTCGCAGATCATGCCGCTGCAATGCAGATGTTTTATATCGGCCAGGTGGACCGGGTGATTAAATTTTTCAAAAAGCATGACGTCAGCCGCGCGGTCATGATAGGGGCCATTGACAAGCCCTCCTCTATAAAACAGATCAGGCCGGATAGAAAAGCCATTTCCCTGCTTGCCGCTGTGCGCAGGGATACTACGCATGACGACAGGGTTCTGCGGGCTTTTGCAGGATTGCTGGAAGACGAGGGTATAAAGATACTTTCTTCCACGTTTCTTCTGCCCGAACTGTTGGCTGCGCCCGGATGCTGGACACGCAGAAAACCCTCGCGCAAGGAGCGCGCAGACATCGAGCTTGGCTGGAAGATGGCCAAGGCGGTGGGCGGGCTGGATATAGGACAGTGCGTGGTGGTTGCAAACGGCTCGGTACTGGCTGTTGAGGCCATTGACGGGACCGACAGCACGATAAGGCGCGGCGGTGCTCTGGGCCGGGGAGATGCCGTGGTGGTAAAGGTCTGCAAGCCGATACAGGATTTTCGCTTTGACGTGCCGGCGGTGGGCTCGCAGACCATAGAGACCATGCACGAGGCCGGCGCACGCGTTCTGGTCATCGAGGCCGGAAGGTCCATTGTTTTTGACAGGGAGGAAATGACTGAACTTGCGGATAAATACGGCATATCCATCGAGGCTTGCGAGGATTCATACAATGAAGGTAAAACCGCGGGCCAGGAGGAAAAAAATGAATCCGGGTAAAAGGATTCGTGCCGCTGTGGTTGGCGTTGGCTACCTGGGCCGGTTCCATGCGGAAAAATATGCGGCCCTGGCCGGGGCAGACCTAATCGGGGTGGCAGACACGGACCGGGACCGGGCCCTGAAAGTGGGGCGCGAGGTAGGGACAAAAGCTTATACCGACTATACCGAGCTTTTCGGAAAGGTGGATGCGGTCAGCATTGCGGTGCCCACTGCCCTGCATTATAGTGTTGCAAAGGCTTTTTTGGAGGCCGGCGCGGACGTGCTCATTGAAAAGCCCATCACCCGGAGCGTTGCAGAGGCCGATGAATTAATAGATATAGCGGAAAAAAAAGGACGGATTGTTCAGGTGGGCCACCTGGAGCGGTTTAACCCGGCGGTAAAGGCTGTGCGCGATCTTGTTGAAACTCCGCTTTTTATAGAGTGCAACCGGCTTAGCCTCTACCAGCCGAGAGGAACCGATGTCAGCGTGGTCCACGACCTGATGATCCACGATATAGACCTGATTTTAAACTTCGTGAAATCAGGCGTCAGTTACTGTCACGCCATGGGAGCGCCTGTTGTTACAAACAAGGTTGATATCGCAAATGCTCATCTTGAGTTTGAAAACATGGCTGTGGCAAATGTGACCGCCAGCCGTATTTCAAGCAAAAGCGAGCGGAAGATCAGGATTTTTCAGCAGGACGGATATTTTTCCATTGATTTTGCCAATCGTTCAATCACCCATATTCACCCGGAGGGTTCGGCAGAGCGGGGCGAACAATGCCCGGTGCCCGGCATGCGGATGGAAACCAGGAATTTTGAGAAAGCAGATGCCCTTGCAGATGAGATCCGGTCTTTTGTTTCAGCCTCGGCCACACGCAATTCCCCCGAGGTCTCGGGCAGGATGGGCAGGGACGCACTGGCGATCGCGGTAAGCATAATAGAGCAGATAGATGCCGCAATGCAGCGACTTAAAGGGGCATAGCATGATGCCTGTGCAAGAAAATGCCAGGGTGATGATAATTGCGGGAGAAACCTCCGGGGACAATCACGGTGCGCGCGTTGTGCGTGAAATGTCTTTTAAAAGCGGGCGCCTTGAATTCTGCGGCATCGGGGGCCCCAGAATGAAACAGGCCGGGGTTGAAATAATCACTGATGCAGGCTCGCTTTCAGTGGTGGGTATAACCGAGGTTTTTTCAAAACTGCCCGCGGTATTCCGGGAAGCCTCCCGGATAAAAAAAGAGATGCTTAGCCGCCGGCCCGATCTGTTGATTTTAATAGATTTTCCGGATTTCAATCTTCATATGGCAAAATTTGCCAGCAAGAACAAGGTGCCTGTGCTCTACTATATAAGCCCGCAGGTGTGGGCCTGGCGAAGAGGGCGGGTGCGCAGAATAAAAAAGTACGTGGAACACATGGCGGTAATTTTGCCGTTTGAGGCCGATTTTTACAGAGAACACGGTATTTGCGCAACGTTTGTCGGCCACCCCCTGCTGGATCATTATGCAGAAAAAGACAATGGCGATGCGGAAGAAGACAATGGCGATTTTCCGGATGCCCGGCATTCCGATCAAACCGTGCTCGGTCTTCTTCCCGGTTCGCGCAAAAGCGAGATTGCCAGAAACCTGCCGGTTATGCTTGCCGCGGCCCGCAGGCTTGAAAGCAGGATCAGCGGCATAAAGTTTATTGTTTCAATGGCCCCGGGAATAGACCGGTATTTTATGGAAAATTTTACAGGGCCTTACAGGGATGTGCTCGATATTGAAATACATTCCGGCGCCATTGAAGATGTGCTAAGGCTATGCAGGCTTGTGGTGGCGGCATCCGGGACCGTGACCCTGGAGGCGGCCATTTTCGGGGTCCCCATGGTGATTGTTTACCGCGTCTCTCCGGTAAGCTTTCTGCTGGGCCGGATGCTTGTCAGCGTGGAGCACATAGGGCTTGCAAATATTATTGCAGGAGAGCGGGTGGTGCCCGAGTTGATCCAGAAACAGGCTGAACCTGCTCAAATCGCACGTACGGCTGCGGCTCTGCTTTCTGATCCCGATTCGCTTGACCGCCTGCGCCGCAGGCTGCGCTCTGTAAGGGCGATGCTGGGAGAGCCGGGGGCGTCGGCGAAGACAGCCGACATTGCACTTTCAATGATCCGGCGCAAAAGGTTTGGCTCCGGGTCATGTAAAAACAATTTCTGCGAGCTTTGATGAGTATTAAACCAAAAATAGAACTGCGATCCAGGCACAAAAGGATACTGGAATATATACGGGAAAGCTGGGGCAAGCTCGCCGTGGCAATGTTTTGCATGGTAGTGGTCTCTGCAACCACTGCTGCCACGGCCTTTATTGTCAAGCCTGTGCTCGACGACATTTTCATTAAAAAAGACGAGCGGATGCTTTTTCTGCTGCCCCTTGCGGTCATGGCAATTTATGTGCTGCGGGGTGCGGGCATGTACGGCCAGGAATTTTTGATGCACTATGTGGGCGAAAACATTATCCGGAAGCTGCGGGAAAATCTTTATGACAAGATCTCAGATTTGCCCCTTTCCTTTTTCCAGAAGGAAAAGACCGGGGTGCTTATGTCCAGAATCACCAATGATGTCAACATAATCAAGAATATGGTCTCCACGGCGGTTACAGGCGCATTAAAGGACTGTTTTACGATTATAGGCCTGATATTCGTGATTTTCTACCGGGACTGGAAGCTTGCCCTGCTCGCCATGGTGGTTTTGCCCGCGGCGGTTATCCCCATATATGAATTCGGGCGCCGCATAAGACGGTTTTCCACCCGCAGCCAGGAATCAATGGCCGATCTTAACGCGTTTCTGCATGAAACTTTTGCCGGCAACAAGATAGTCAAGGCATTTGGCATGGAGCCTGATGAAAAAGCCCGCTTTTTTGACAAAAACAGAAGCTATTATCATTATGAGATCAAAACTTTCCGCATAAAAGCCTTAAGTTCGCCTGTGATGGAGCTTATCGGAGGCATAGGGGTCTCTCTTGTGATCTGGTACGGCGGCTATGGTGTGATACACGGGACCTCAACACCGGGAACCTTTTTTTCCTTTATGACCGCTGTCATGATGATGTATGCGCCCATAAGAAAGCTTTCCAGGCTGAATAACGCGATTCAGCAGGGCATGGCCGCAACAGACCGGGTTTTTGATATCCTGGAAACAGAATCAGATATTGTGGAGCCGGAAAATCCCAGTCCCATGCCGGCCCCTCCCCACACAGTGGCGTTTGAGAACGTTTGGTTCGGATATGAAAAGGAAGAGCCTGTATTAAAAGATATAGACCTTGAAGTGCGCCCGGGCGAGCGCCTTGGAATAGCGGGAACAAGCGGTGGCGGCAAAACCACCCTGGTGAATCTGATTCCAAGATTCTATGATGTCACCTCGGGTAGTGTTAAAATAGACGGCATTGATATCAGGGAGCTGGCCGTGGCCGACCTGCGAAGCCGCATTGCCGTGGTGACCCAGGAGCCCATTCTTTTCAACGACACGATCGGGGCCAATATCGCATACGGTAAAAAAGGCGCCACCAGGGAGCAGATACTGGATGCGTCACGGGCCGCCTATATTTACGATTTCATCCGGCGGCTGCCGAAAGGACTGGATACCGTGATAGGAGAGCTTGGCAGCAGGCTGTCCGGAGGTGAAAAACAGCGTATGTGCATAGCAAGGGCCCTGCTAAAGGATGCCCCTATACTTATTCTCGATGAAGCCACCTCAGCCCTGGATGCAGAGGCCGAGCAACTGGTCAAAAAAGCCCTGGAAAACCTGATGGCAGGCCGAAGTTCTTTTATTATAGCACACCGGCTTTCAACAATCGTGGAAGCGGATAGGATAATTGTGCTTGCCAGGGGCGGGATCGCAGAGCAGGGCACCCACAAATCGTTGCTTGAGACAAAAGGGGAATATTACAGACTTTATTATCAGCAGTTTTCAGAGACCCCGGCAGAAAATTCCCAAGACTCAATGCGCGGAGCAGCCGAATAATAAAAACGGCACAAAGCCCCATGAAAATCAATACAATAGTCAACCGCTTTATTTTAAAAGAACTTATCCCCCCGTTTTTAATGAACATGGGGTTTTTCATGTTTGTCTTTCTGATGCGAGAGATTCTGGAAATCACCAACATGGTTGTCAATTACCGGGTGAATCTCGGGGTCTTTTTGCTGATGATTTTTTATTCCATGCCCTATTTTCTTGTTTATATCATTCCCATGTCAGTGATGATGAGCGTTCTTCTGACATTTCTGCGCATGTCTGCCGACAATGAAATCGTGGCGTTAAAATCCGGAGGCGTAAGCCTGTATCATATGCTGGCACCGGTAATGCTCTTTGCCGCAGCAGGCTGTGTTGTTACCGTGTTTATGGCGGGATACGGCATGCCCTGGGGCAGATATTCCTACGAGCAGCTTGCCATGGAAGTGGCCCAGTCCAATTTTAATATCGGTTTAAAGGAACGCCGGTTCATAGACAGTTTTGACGATGTAATGATTTATGTCAATGAAGTGGATATGAAAACCCGGAAAATGAAAGGGGTATTTATAGAGGATAGCCGGGGAGAAGGCCCGGGCAGGACTGTGGTGGCTCCTGAAGGTCATCTTTTTGAGGGAGACGAACCTGATATCTTTATGATACGGCTTTACAGAGGAATTATCAGTCAGGGGCGGCCCGGAAACAAGACTGTCCATGCAACCCGGTTTAATACCTATGATATCAGGCTTGATCTTAAAAGTGCAGGCTCCGGGGCCGGCTCCAGAAGCAAGGACGAAAAAGAGATGAGACTGGGTGAGATGCTCGATTACCTTAATACGGCAAAGGAGCACGGCAAAAAATATCATTCCGTTCATCTGGAATTTCACAGGAAATTTTCAATACCGTTTGCCTGCATAGCCCTTGCCTTACTGGCCATGCCGCTCGGGATCAGGACGGTTACAGCCAGAAAATCAGCCGGTCTGGGTATAGGACTGGTATGCTTTCTTCTTTATTACCTTATTTTGTCGGGAGCAATGGTGCTGGGAGAGTCCGGCATGTATCATCCCGCCCCCTTGCTCTGGTTTCCGAATATAGCGATTGGGGGGCTCGGCCTCTATTTGCTTGTAAAGGCGGCAAATGACAGTCCTACAGCTTTGTCTGCTGTATTCGGAAAGTTAAGGGGTGTGATCATGAGGCTGATACCGGAGAAAAAGCAAAGCAACACCCCCGGGGACCCGGGCCGGGCAGGAAAGGGACCGCAACCATGAGCGTAATCCATCGCTATATTACTGTTTCGTTTCTAAAGTATTTCTCCCTGGTGCTAATCATGGTTGTGGGTATTTATCTTGCCGTTGATTTTATCGGCAAAATTGATAATTTCATCGAATCCGGACGCCCGCCCGGCTCGGCCGTGCTTTATTTTCTCTTTAAGATTCCTCTTATCATATCCCAGATAACCCCCCTGGCAGTGCTTCTCTCAGTGCTGATCATATTCGGGCTTATGAACAAGAACAATGAGATCATTGCGCTTAAAACCGGGGGGGTAAGTTCCTTTTATCTTCTTGTTCCGGTGGCGGTACTGGGTGTTTTATTTTCATCCTTTCTGTTTGTATTTTCCGAAACAGTGGTGCCCATAACAGCAGCCAGGGCTTCTTTTATAGAAGATCATGAAGGAAACGATTCCCGGGCCGTATCTTTGAGAAAGAAGAATATCTGGATTCGTCATAACGGCAGAATTGTGCATATACAGCATTATCATCCGGCAGAAGACGTGCTTTACGGAATAACCATTTATGGATTTGATTCCGAATTCAATCTGATCCGGCGTATTGACGCTGTATCAGCAGCCTATGACCAGGGAGGGTGGGTGCTTTATGATTGTGCGGAGCAGATCCTGGGCGGCGATAAGGAACAAAGCCGGGATAAAGAGGCCGAAATTATAGTCAGCAGGCACCACGCTGAATTAAGGGAGCCGGGCCTGGATCTTAAGCCCGAGGACTTCAGGAAGCTGGCCAGGGATGCCGAAGAAACAAGTTTTACAGAGCTGTGGCAATATATTGAAAGAACCAGGGCCGAAGGCTATGATGCGACAAAATACAGGGTTGACCTGCATGCAAAGGTAGCTTTTCCCGTGGTCTGCCTGGTTATGAGTCTCATGGGGGGGTGTCTTGCGCTTAAGGGGAAAACCGGCGAAGGGATGGCGGCCAGCTTTGCCTACGGTATCGTGACAGCGTTTGTTTACTGGTCGGTTTACAGCTTCTGCCTTTCACTCGGCTATGGCGAAGTACTTCCGGCCTGGCTGTCTGCATGGACTGCAAATATTTTGTTCGGATTTGCGGCGATGTTTCTGCTGCTGGGTCTGGGATAGCGGGATTTGGTTTTTTATGGGAGATCTGAGAAAAAGAACTGAGCGTCTCATGCACACTGACACCGTCCGGGACGACAGGATCCTGGCCGGCCTGCTATACTGGGCATCGCGGGTATACGGCGGTGCGGTCAGGCTAAGAAATTTTTGTTTCCGCAACGGCGTTTTCCAGACAAGGGCGCTTCCGTGCAGGGTTATCTCGGTTGGAAATATTACGGTGGGCGGTACCGGGAAAACCCCCATGGCGATATACATGGCAAAACTTATACAGCAGATGGGATACCGCCCTGCGGTACTGAGCCGCGGCTACAAGGGCGGGGCGGAAAAAGACGGCGCGGTTGTCAGCGACGGCCGCAACCTGCTTGCAGATTTTCAAACCGCGGGAGACGAGCCTCTTCTCATGGCCTGCCGGCTAAACGGCGTGCCGGTGCTCGTGGGCGGCAACCGCTATAAAAGCGGCATGCGGGCTGTTGCAGAATTTGATCCGGATATGATCATTTTGGACGACGGGTTTCAGCACCGGGCAATCTACAGGGATCTTGATCTGGTGTTAATGGATGCAAGGCAGGGGGCAGGCAATGGATTCCTGCTTCCAAGGGGAGTCTTAAGAGAGCCGGTTTCCGGGCTCGGCCGTGCTCATGCGCTTGTGGCAACGCGTGTCAACCAGGCTCCGGATTTTGCAGGCGCGGTTGATGCAGCGCCCGGCATTCCGGTCTTCCGTGCAAATCATGATCCCTATGTCGCAGGTATATATCCCGGAAATGATGATTCTGCTGTTTCGGCGTCAGGCCTTTCAGAGTCATACGACTTTTCATTAATGGAGAACCGGCGTATATTCGCTTTTTCCGGGATCGCACAGAACCTGGAGTTCAGGGATATGCTGGAGTGTCGCCTTGGGAAACTTTCCGGGTTTTCAGGGTTTGCGGATCATCATTCTTACACGCAAAAAGACCTTCAGGCTATTGTGGAAGCCTCGAGGAAAAGTTCCTGCGAACTTCTTGCTACCACGGATAAAGACTTTGTAAGGATCGCGGGCAGACTGCCCGCCTCTGTCAGTGTCGCGGTCATTGGTGTTCACTTGGTTTTTACGGATACGCAGGAAGAAGACAGATTCGCCGGTTTTGTAAGGGAGAAACTGGCGGGCCGAATAAGGGAAGTCAGGCAATGAGTTTGAAGATAACAAGGCGTTTAATGGAAGAACTGCCAGCACAGGTGCTTTCAAGGGGGAGGTGGGGCAATGCCGATCTTATCCGCCTTGTTTTTAACTCAAATCAATACACCATCAAGGATTTTTCACCATGTCCGCTTATTGTGAAAAAAATCTGGGGAAAGTGGATGGTGAGGCGGGAGTACCGGGCTTTTCTCCGGCTTGAAGGTATAAAGGGCATCCCTGAAGAACCTTTTATGCTGGATGCATATGCGGTCGGCTACAGGTTCGTGCCCGGCAAAACCCTTCGCGCGGCCGGGGCAGATGAAATCCCGGACGGGTTTTTCCCGGAACTCGAAGAACTGGTGCACCGGATGCATGAAAGAAATATTGTTCATCTGGATCTTAGGAACAGGCGCAATATCCTGATTGACGAACAAGGCTCTCCCGTGCTGCTAGATTTTCAGTCCTGCCTTGATTTAAATTTCATACCGAGTGCCTTTCACAGGCTGCTTAAGGAGGTCGATCTTTCAGGCGTTTACAAGAGCTGGCTCGGGCTGCGTCCGGATCTTATGGACGAGGCCAGAAAGGACCGCCTGCAGCGTCTTAACCGCAGGAGAAGATTCTGGATTTTCAGGGGATATCCAATGGGGACAAGGGGAGGGAGAAGGCGGTAAAAATTATCCTGTTTTCTTTAAATCGGCCGTACAAAGGTAAATATATACAGCACCACGTAACAGATCCCCACAGCCGCCATGTTTCGCAGCCCGTGGTTTTGGGCAAAGCTTTCCCTGTCGAATTCAAAAAGTCTTTTGGCGTTAAAAAAGCTGTTTACAGTCGGCATGTAGGGGCGCACCCGGTTGCAGTATTCTTGATAATCCGGGCCGAATACTCCGGATAAAAGCTCTTGCTCCCGTTTTACCCTGTTTGTCATGTAAAAACAGTAAATAATGATGCAGGCCAGCATAATCCACGGGTTGCCGGTCATCATAAGGATTCCGAAGACCAGGAAAAAACGGCCGATATACATGGGGTTGCGCACAAACATGTAAGGGCCGTGAGTGGTAAGCTGTTTTTTTGTCTTAATGGTTGCAAAGCACCAAAGCTGTATTATTTCACCTAAAACCGATACTGCAAGGCCGGGCAAAAACCATCTTTTATCAAGCAGGGGCAGGATCAGGACAAAGATAACAAGAATAAGGGGGATGCGCAGCTTAAGAAAGGTTTTTCTCGCCTTTCTGTTGTTAAACAGGTTATTTATGCGCTCAATTATGGATAAGGTCATGTGTTAAGTCTTTCTTTTTAATTGGTCTGTTACCTTTTCAAGATCCTCGGGCCGGTCCACGCTTATACCTTTATTTTCGGTTATCTCCACATGTATATCAATGCCGTTTTCAAGAAATCGCAGCTGTTCCAGTCTTTCAATTTTTTCAAGCCGCCCCCGGCCGAGGCTGACAAACTCGTCAAGGGCTTTTCTCCGGAAGGCGTATAAGCCGATATGACAAAGGTATTCTGCTTCTTCTTCATCTACGGGATAAGGAATAGGGGCCCGGGAAAAATACAAGGCCCTGCCGTCCGGCGCTATCGCCACCTTGACCCTGTCGGGATTTTGCGCGGCTTGCAAATCCATTCTATGGGCCAGGGTTGTTACGGAGGTTTTCGGCTCGGCAAAGGGCCGGATCAAAACAGATATCATCTGTGGATCAAGAAGAGGTTCGTCGCCCTGGATGTTTACGATCACCTCGTGGGGCTCTATGTTTAAGCGGGAAGCGGCCTCATGCACCCGGTCTGTCCCGCTTTTATGATCGTGCCTGGTCATGATGACGGGTATGTCAAGCGTGCGCGCTGCATCGCAGATTCTTTTATCGTCTGTGGCAAGAATAACCCGGCTTAACTCCGGGCATTGTGCAGCCCGGGTGTAGACGTGCCAGAACATTGGCTTGCCGCAAATTTGCGCCAGGGGTTTTCCGGGGAATCTGGTGGATGCGTATCGTGCCGGTATTATGCCACAGCATTCAGGCAATCCGGGACTGTCCATAAGACCTCCTTTGCCGGCCCTGATGCATAAGGTATTCTTCTATCATGTGGCAGGCCTTTTTTGTCCCGCCCCTGCGGGCGGCTATATACCGGTTTGCCTTTGTTCGCATGTTTTCTTTTTCAGCAGTATTTTCAAGCTGGTTTAACAGCTGCCGGGCTGCCGCCTGCCAGTTGTTTTCCCTGAGCACAAGCCCGCGGGAAAAAATTTCCTTTCCAACCCATAAAAAGTTCTCCCAGTAAGGGCCTATAACAGGCCTGCATCCCTGGACAACGGGCTCCAGGAAATTCTGCCCGCCCAGCGGGGCAAGGCTTCCGCCCACGAATACCGCATCGGCTCTCTGGTAAGCATGTGAAAGCTCTCCGAATTTATCCCACAGAATTATTGTGCCGGTTTTTGCGGCACTGCCAAGTTTTGAGCGGAGCTGCCATGATCCTTCCATTGCCGCAAGTTCGTGCTTCCAGTGATTTATCCTGTGCATGTGCCTGGGAAACAAGCCTATGATTGCATCCGGATAATGCGAATGCACATGTTTTATAATGTTTTTGACCTTGTTTTCCTCCTGCCTGCGCACAGATCCCAGTATTATGAATTTTGCTTTTGAATCAATTAGTTCGGCCAGGGCGCTCTTCTGATCGCCGTCTTTTTCAGTGGGCAGACTGTCAAATTTCATGTTGGGCATCATGGATACTATGTCTTTGCCGAAAAGGCCTGCAAATCTGGCTGAATCCTCCTCTGATACCGCGAGGATTTTCTCGGGCCGCACCTTTTGCAGTAATCTGCGGCATATTTGATAGAAGAACAGGCTTTTTGGGGTGATTCTGCCGTTTATGATCCAGGCCGGCCGCTTGCGGATTTTTAATGCATACAACAGCCCCGGCCAGATTTCTGTTTCAAGAAGCACAACAAGTCCGGGATTTACCTGGCCAACAGCTTTTTTCATTATTTCCGGCCTGTCAAACGGGCACCATCCCAAAAGCAGGGTGATGCCGCTGGAGCCGGCGCAAATATCGGCCCTGGCTTTTTCCAGTATGTCCATGCCCTGGCGGGTATTGGTGGTAACAAGTATCCTTAAGGGTCTGGCCGGTGATAGTTTGCGAATCAGGGAGCAGGCCAGATAGGCTTCCCCGCCGGAGGCCGCCTGGATCCATAGTCCCGCCCCGGGCAAAGGAACTAAGAGCTTGCGCGCTTCAAAGCTTTGCCTTAGCCTGGAACTGATGCGCAAAACAGGAATAAGAAGCTGCCAGCCGAGATCATAGAATTTCAGAGCAATTTTAAGGAAACCGTATTGGTTCAATTTTAAACTTTTTAGGTAATCGATTAAGCGCTGTACCCTTTAATCGATTTCCGGCCGCGGCAGCAGACCGGCGCGCTCCACGATTTCCGGCACCTTTTCCTCCCATTCAATAGCCATGATATGGAAGCCACTGACGCCTTTTAACTCCTTTAGCCGCTGAATGGTTTCAACACAGATATTAATCCCCTCTTCGGCCTGCTTGCCCTTTTGTGTGTCTGACATGCGTTTTACCACGTCGTCTGGCACGTCCATGCCCGGGACCCGGTTTTTCATGTATTTTGCCATGCCGGCGGATTTAAAAGGGGTCACACCGGCCATGATATAGCATTTTTCAGTAAGACCGCGGTCTTCTGCCTGTTTGACCCATTTCTCAAACTTTTCCAGGTTGTATATGCACTGGGTCTGAATGAATTCTGCGCCCGCCTCTATCTTTTTGGCAAGCCTGGGCACCCTGATTTCAAAAGGGTCTGCAAACGGGTTGGCTGCCGCACCAACAAACATTTGGGGCGGCCTTTTGATTTCGTCTCCTCCAAGGAATTTGCCTTCATCGCGCATGTTGCGAACTGTCCATGCAAGCTGCATGGAGTCAAGGTCATGGACGTTCTGCCCTTGGGGATGATCGCCGAAGCTTTGATGGTCTCCTGAAAGGCAGAGTACATTGTATATGTCAAAGGAGGCTGCGCCCAGTATATCGCTTTGCAGGGCAATGCGGTTTCTGTCCCTGGTAACCATCTGGAGAATGGGTTCCAGGCCCATCAGTTTTAAGTGAATGCATGTTGCAAGGCTGCAGGTGCGAACCACGGATGTCTGATTGTCTGTTACGTTTATTGCATCAACGCAGCCTTTCAGCAGTTCAGCCTTTTTTTTGATCACTTCAGGGTCGCTGCCCCGGGGCGGACCGCATTCCGAGGTGACGCCCAGATGACCCGCAGCCATGATTTTTTCCAGTTTGCTCGGAGTTTTCGCGTTCATATCTGTACATCCTCCCTCTGAACTTTTCTGGGTCCGCCTGCCCGGTCAGTGGACCAGTCCTTGATGCCGAAAAGTTTCTCATAAAGATCCATCCGATCAATGGCTTTTAACCTGTCAATAATCAACTGCCAGGCACAGTCAAGCTCCTTGTTGATCTCGCATTTGCCGTTGGAAGATCCTCCGCACGGACCGTTTAACAGCCGCTTTGCGCATCTTGCCACCGGGCAGATCCCGCCGGTGTAAGCCAGAATACACTGCCCGCATGCCTGGCACCTTTCGGTCCACAGCCCCCGCTGTTCGGTCGCCCCGAGAAAGCAGGTGTTAACGCCGGGATAAACCGGGATGGAGTGGTATTTTTCAGCGGTGAACTGCACCCCCACGCCGCACGCAATAGAAACGATGGCGTCATAATTGTCCGCTATATCCCTGATTTCCTCCAGGTACTCATGATCGCACTGCCGCTCCAGAGTGCGCTCATCTACCAGTGCATCTTCAACACCCCGGTTTGCAAAATACATGCGCAGGGCTGAAGCCAGCACGCCTGCTTCCTTTTTCCCGCCCGCCTCGCAGACTGTAACGCATTCATTGCAGCCGAGAACCAGGAGCTTTTTGCAGTCCT
Organism: Desulfobacteraceae bacterium; assembly: GCA_021737565.1. Classification (GTDB taxonomy): domain Bacteria; phylum Desulfobacterota; class Desulfobacteria; order Desulfobacterales; family Desulfosalsimonadaceae; genus Desulfosalsimonas. Next base: position 60,369 of record JAIPDS010000001.1, read on the forward strand.
TTACATATTCAATGATCTCCTCGACCGGTTTTTTATCAGCAACTATCATTTGTTGACCTCTTTGTAAGGGTTTAAAGAGTTATATGAGGGTTTTATGCAGCATTCTTTTTTTTCTTTTTCATAGGATTCGGCCCCAGATTGCGGATGCGCTCATCCATTTCCTGGGCGTACTTTACAAATAAAGGGCCGTCGCTTGACGACAGGTTATACATTTGGGCTCTTTCACCTTCAAGTCCTATGGTGTTTAAAATCTTCTGCACCTGCTCCACTCTTTTTCTGGCGCGCAGATTTCCGGTCTTGTAATGGCAATCGCCTTCCATGCATCCGATGATCGAAACGCCGTCTGCCCCTTTTTCGAATGCACGAAGCATATGCTGAACATCCACCTTGCCGGTGCAAGGTACACGGATAATTCTGATGCTTGCAGGATAAGTAAGTCGCATGGAACCTGCCAGGTCCGCGGCGTTATACCCTCAGTAGTCGCAGCAGAAGGCCAGTATCCTTGGTTTAAATTCCTGGTCCATTATTCCTCCTCTTCCAGCAGGGCGTCAACCTTGCTCATTATTTGATCGTCTTCATACCAGCGAAGCTCTATGGCCTTGGCCGGGCATTCCGCGGCGCATGCTCCACAGCCCTGGCACAGGGCATCATCTATTTCACTTACGCCTTCCTCGTTGATCCTGGGCACACCATAGGGGCAAGTGCGTATGCATATCAGGCAGGAAGCGCACTTTTCGGGATTTACATGTGCCGTAACCGCTGAAAGCGTGAGATACGGCTGGGACAGCATGGTCGTTGCCCTGGACGCCGCTGCCATGGCCTGGGCTATGGATTCCGAGACAAGTTTAGGGCTGTGCGCAGTACCGCAGAGATAGACGCCTTCGGTTCCCATTTCCACGGGGCGCAGCTTGACATGGGCTTCGACGAAGAAGTCTTCCGCATTGCGGTTTAACTTCATTATGTTTGCCAGTTCCTCGGTGTCCTCTGCTTCCACGCCCGCGCTCAAAACCAGCATATCAGCATCCACGCTTATTTTGCGGCGCAGTATATGGTCGGTAAATTCCACGTTCACACCGTTGTCCCCGGAATCTACTGCAGGCGGGTCCTCGGGATCAAAGCGGAAGAACATCACCCCGAGTTTTCTGGCCTCGGTGTAATAGTCCTCCAGCATGCCGTAGGTTCGGATATCCCTGTAGAGTATGAAGACCTGGGTTTCAGGGTTGAGCTTCTTGATGTGGATGGCGTTTTTGATTGCGCTCTGGCAGCAGACCCGCGAGCAGTTGGGGTTTTGATCGTTTCGCGATCCTATGCACTGGATCATTACAACCTGGTTCAGATTGTCGGCTGCTCCTTGCTGTTCCAGTTTTTCGCCGAGTTCAAGCTGGGTGACAACAGCGGGGTTCTCGCCGTACAGATATTCCTCCGGACAGTGCTCTTTTGCACCTGTGGCCATAATGGTTGCGCCGTGTTCTATCTTGCGGCTTACCATCTGTGCGCCCACCAGGACCTCTGTTGTAAAGTTGCCCTTGAAACCGGAAAAGTCCACTATCACGGAATCGGTGAGAACTTCGATTTTGGAATGCGCATTTACCTGCCCGGCCAGTTCGCCGATATACGTCCGGACATCCATTCCCTCTATAGTCTTGGTAAGCCTGTTTCCAAGGCCGCCCAGAACAGCTTCTTTTTCAACCAGCACCACCTCAAATCCCTGGTCTGCGATACCCAGGGCCGCGTTCATTCCCGCAACACCGCCGCCCACAACCAGGGCCCGCTTTGTCACAGGGATCTGTCTTTCATGCAGAGGCTGAAGGGAGGCGGCTCTTGCCACTGACATGCGGACCAGTTCCTTTGCTTTTTCAGTGGCCAGTTCCGGGTTGTCGCCGTGAACCCAGGAGTCCTGGTTTCGGATATTGGCCATTTCAAAAAGATACTTGTTCAAACCCACGGATTCCAGGGTGTCCATGAATATGGGTTCATGTGTTTTGGGCGTACACGACGAGACTACCACCCTGTTGATGTTGTGCTCCTTTATTACTTCTTTCATGTTGTCCTGGGCGTCCTGGCTGCATGTAAACAGGTTTTCGCCCGCATAGACAACATACGGCAGATTTTCCGCATATTCACGTACTTCCGGTACATCGACCACGCCGGCAATGTTTATGCCGCAGTCGCAGACAAAGACCCCGATCCGGGGAGGCTCTCCTTCGACGTCAATTTCCTCCGGCCTGGAGACATCCTTGATCCGGGTTCCCCGGGCTTCGGCAAGGGTGCGGCCCGCCGCACATGCAGCCGCACTTGCCTCAGTTACAGATCCCGGTATATCCTTTGGCCCCTGGAAAATTCCGCAGGCAAAAACCCCTTCCCTGGAAGTGTTTACAGGGGCAAGCGGGCTTGTTTCCGCAAAGTTGTAATGGTTGAGATCTATGTTTAAGCGCTGCGCAGTTTCTATTGTGGACTGCGGAACCTGCAGACCGACTGAGAGCACCACCAGGTTGAATTCTTTTACTTCCACGTTGCCGGACTCGTCCACGTACCTGAGATGGAGGTTTCCGGTTTCCGGATCTTCGTCTATTGTGTGGACCCTGGACTTAACAAACCTGACCCCGGAACTGTCTTTTGCCCTCAGGTAATATTTTTCGTAATCCTTGCCGAAGGTCCTGATGTCCATGTTGAAAATTACTGTGTCCAGGCCGTGCTCGGAGTGATCCTTGGCAATCATTGCTTCCTTTATGGCATACATGCAGCACACCGAAGAGCAGTAGCCGTTTCCGCACCTGTTGGTATCCCTTGAGCCTATGCACTGGAGCCAGGCAATCTTTTCGGGCTCCTTGTTGTCCGAGGGCCGGACCAGGTGCCCCATTGTTGGCCCGGATGCCGAAAGAATGCGTTCGAATTCCGCGCTGGTCAAAACATTCGGGCTGGACTTGTATCTGTAGGTGTCCTCCAGGATTGCCGGATCAAACACATCATTTCCCGGACAAAGGATTAGCGAGCCCACGTCTATGTCTCTTTCCTCCGCGGTTTGCTCATGGTCAATGGCGTCTGCAAGGCAGGCCCTGACACACTGGTAGCATTCAGAGCAGATGCCGCATTTTAAGCACCGGTCGGCCTCTGTGCGGGCTTCCTCCTCGCTGTAGCCCAGGGATACTTCCAGAAAGTTGCATTCTCTTGCTTCGGGATCCAGGCACTTTACCGGGACCCTTTCCTTGTGGGGCTCATTTACAACGTCAGGCTTTTCATAGGTCCATTCTTTTTCCCGGCCTTCTTTCAGATCCATACCGTTTATAAACCGGTGGATTGATTCTGCAGCCTCTTTTCCGCAGGCAACTGCATCCACGACGGTTTTCGGGCCGTAGTATGCGTCACCGCCTGAGAATACCCATTCCATTGAGGTCTGCAGCGTGACCGGATCGCCTTCCAGGCCGCCGCGCCCGGTCATGGGAACATTTTGCCCCTCGATGTCCGTGGTGTCAGTTGCCTGGCCTATGGCAAGAATAACGGTGTCGCCGAAAAAAGCCTCGCATGCGTTTTCGTCAAATTTCGGGTTAAACCGCCCCTCTTCGTCAAATACAGCGGTGCAGGTTTTAAATTCAATTCCGGAAAACCGGTTTTCATTGTTTATGAAAAAACTTTTGGGGCCGTAAGAATTTACAATTTTGATATCTTCTTCTATGGCCTCCTGTATTTCATGTTCCCAGGCCGGCATTTCTTCACGGCTTTCCAGGCATACCATGGTGACGCTTTGTGCGCCTTTGCGCTTTGCAGTAAGGGCAACGTCTATGGCCACGTTTCCGCCGCCTATTACAAGAACGTTTTTGCCGATGGAAACTTCTTTTCCAAGGGCCGTATCCCTTAAGAAATCAACGCCCTGGAGCACGTCTTCTGCGTCCTCGTTTTCAATGCCCAGGTTGCGGCCCTTATGAAGACCAATGGCCATGAACACGGCTGAGTAGCCGTCTTCTTTGAGGCTGTCAAACGTTATGTCCTTGCCAAAGGTTACTCCTGTTTTTATCTCCACGCCGAGATCGCAGATGATGTCAATTTCGCGCTGCAGTATGTCCCGGGGCAGCCGGTATTCCGGAATGCCAACTGTCATCATGCCTCCTGCCACGGGCAGCTTTTCATAAACCGTTACTCCGTAGCCCCTTCGGGCCAGGGAATACGCTGCGGCAAGGCCTGCAGGACCGGATCCTATCACTGCGACCTTTTCTTCGCGTTTTTCTTCAGCAGCCGAGGGCAGGACTTTTTCGTCCTGCTCTTTTTCCCAGTCTGCAAGAAACCTGTGCAGTTCCCTTATTGCGAGCGGTTCGTCATAGTCGTTTCTTGTGCATACGCCTTCGCACGGATGATGGCAGACCCGGCCGCAAATACCCGGAAAGGGGTGCGCATCCCGGAAGAGTTCAATTGCTTCTTTGTACTGTCCCTGGTTTATAAGTGCTATGTATCCCTGTATGCTCACGTGAGCCGGGCAGGTTGCCTTGCACGGGGCGGTTCCCCGCTTGCTTATTGCATAAGCCCCCGGAATTGCCTGGGCGTACTTTTTATATGCGGCCTTCCTGTAGCCCAACCCGTGGTCCTGCTCGTCAGGGACTTCTATGGGGCAGACCTTGGCGCATTCTCCGCAGCTTGTGCATTTGTCAAGATCAACATAGCGGGGCTCCTGGCGGATATGGGCCTTGAAATTTCCGGGTTTTCCATCCAGTTCCAGCAGATCGGTATTTGTAAGCAGTTCAATGTTTAGATGCCGGCCGACCTCGACCAGTTTGGGCGAGATGACTCACATTGCACAGTCGTTGGTGGGAAACGTCTTGTCCAGTTGGGACATGATCCCGCCGATTGCGGATGTTTTTTCCACAAGGTAGACGTAATATCCGGAATTGGCAAGATCAAGGGCGGACTGCATGCCGGAGATACCGGCACCCACAACCATGACGGAGCCTATCGGGGTTTGTTGTGTTCCGGCTTCAACGGCAGATTCTTTTGATTCCATCTGTGCTCTCCCTATATCAAGGCTTTAAAATTTAGCTTTAATCAGTACGGGGTATCTCAATTGCAAGCAAATAGAAATATTTGCAAAATTAGAAATTTTCAGAAAGAATTTCGATACTATAAATGAGGGCCGGTGTCAATGACTAAACATGTTTTGCCAGCAAGGGCTGCATTTTTGCAACAAATCAAGGACCCTGTCCGCCAATCCGACTGCAGTAGTCCGCCAGGCCCGGCGTCGCAAATTCGCTTATGCCGCCTTTTCGGCTTCTTGTAAGAATGAGGCTTTGAATGTCGAGTTTTTCAGCAATTTGCGGGCCTTTTTCCCGGCCCGTGACAGTAATGGCGGTTGAAGCTCCGTCGAGCAGGGCGCAGTCGGCCTTTTCTCTGCAGGCGGCTGTTGTGACCCCCAGTACTCTTGATGACACCGGTTTTCCTGTTTTCGGGCTGAATATATGATAAAATTCATGTCCCTGTATTATTAAGGGCTGGCGGTAATTGCCGCTGGTTGATACCCCGATCGCACCCTGCGCCGAGATCGTTCCCCATATTTTTTGAATGTGGGTCGGATGCTGGATGCCTATTTTCCAAGATTCGCCTGCGTGATTGGAACCGAACGCCGAGACCTCGCCGCCCAGCTGTACCAGGCCGTCCGTAACGCCAAGATCTTTAAGCAGAGTTTCTACCCGGTCCACTGCAAAACCCTTGGCAATTCCGCCGAAATCAAATTTTATGCCCTTGCTGTCGCATACAAGCGAGCTTTGGTCTTCCAGGAGTGTTACGTGCCGGAAGCCGGTCTTTGACAGTGCGTTTTTTATTTGCCTTTCAGACGGAATTTGCTGGGTTTTGACAGCCTCCTGCCACAGTTTTTTTACCGGGGGCATCGTGGGATCAAATGCGCCCTGGCTTACTTCCCACAGCTTTCTGCATAGTTTAAGCACTTCAAGCATGTCGTTTGAGACTTTTACCGGCTTTGTTTTATCTGCGGCATTAAGCCTGCTGAGTTCAGAATCCGGATCCGAAGGATTAAAAATTTTTCCGATGCGGTGAAATTCCGCCCATGCCTTTTTTGCTGTTTTTTCAGCTTCCTGCCTGTTAGCTCCCGGCAGGTGAAATTTGATCCTGGCCGGAATGTCAAAATATATACTGCGCCGGCTTTCCCACCAGTCCGGCTTGACTTCGGAGACTTCGGCCTGTTTTTTCCCCTGCGTGCTTTTCGAGTCGATGGTTTCAGGCTGCTGATTGTCCAAAACCCCGGATCTGGTCAGAAATATCGCCGCTGCAATCAGTAAAACTGCAATTATGGCCGCTGCAGTGAATTTCAATATTTTTAAATTTAAAGCTTTTTTCATTGCCGTGATTTTTCGGTTTTATGGCGATTATATTTTGATGCACTCGTAAAAAGTCTGATTTTAGATGGTGCCGTAAAAAGTTCAAGATCAAGGCTTGCGCAATTTCGAAGAATGCAGCGTACTTAGCCGTACGTGAAATTCTGAGAAATTGTGCGTAACGCAGATATTGGACTTTTTACGGCACCATCATATTTTTCAGGCACGCAAATATATCAATTTATGCCTGCCCCAAGGTTTCGTCAAGGATTGTTGTATTTCCTCAGGCCGGAAACAAAATCCTGAAGCTTTCCGGGACTTGGGCAAGGGTCGGCGGGGAGGTTTGTACTTCTGCATTGAGCGCGCCAGCGGTCAGCAGAAAACAAACTTCCCCGGCGGCCCGCAGCGGAAAAGACTGTAAAAGCCGGGTTGATTTTTGCAGTGGTTTCCATGATCAACGGTCAGGCTCGTGCATAATGTCTGGCATTTTATGTAAAATCATGGCATATAAAATAGATAGAGAACATTTGGCGGATTTGGCAAAAAACAGGATCGGGTTTGGAATATGACGGAGATAGTTGCTATTGTGGGCGGAACCGATTCAGGAAAGACCACGCTGATCGAAAAATTGATTCCGGTTTTAAAATCCAGGGGATACAGAGTCGGCACCGTGAAGCACGTGAAGCATGAAATGGTTTTCGACCAAAGCGGCAAGGACAGCTGGCGCCATGTGGAGGCGGGCGCAGAGACGGTTGTTGTTGATGCGCAACAGGGGATTTTCATGTTTAAGTCAGTGCATTCGGACCATGGCAATGCACGGCGTTTGAAGGATTATGTGGACAAATATTTTACAGATGTGGATATTGTGCTTGCCGAGGGCTACAAGAGGGAGGACCTGAAAAAAATCGAAGTATACCGGGCAGACAATGTCGCAGCCCCGGTATGCCTGCAGGACCCAAACCTGTTGGCCCTGGTTGCCGACGCAAAGGTCGATGCCGGGGTGCCGCGCTACGGGCTCGAGGACGTGGAATCCATAGCAGATATGATTATAAAACTGGCGGGATGAGACGTTGTGTAATTGCCACAGTTCTGTTGGCGGCGTTTGTATGCTGCCATGCCGGCATGAGCCTGGCCGGGGACACCCACGAACTCGTCCAGCAGGTCCCCGGGGGCCTCATCAACTGGACCGGGCTTTTTGTGGAGGCCAGGGGTTTCGGCACAACGCCTCCGGCAAAGTCAAATACTGCCACTGGATGGGAGACGGCACTGAGGCTGGCTGAACGCGATGCATATACTGGTCTGGTAAAGGCTTTCAAGCAGCTTCGGCTAAGCGGGCATTGGCGGGTTAAAGATATCGTGGATAAAAACGATCAAATGCTTGCAAAGATCGAACGGCTGATGCAGTCGGCAGCAGTAAGCGATATTATCTACAGTTCGGACGGAACCGTGGAAGTTGTTCGTCGCATGCCGCTCCCCGGGGCGCTCTCCCAGTTGATCCTGCCTGAATACATTGTACAGCTTGAAATGAAAAATCTTGGAGGACGTCTTTCGGCTGAACTGGACAATGAAGCCTTTACCGGTCTGGTAATCGATGCCAGGGGAGTGAATCTTGAGCCCTCAATGTGTTTTGAAGTCTATGATGAAACCGGCCGTGAAGTTTACGGCCCGGCCTATGTAAGCAGGGAATTCGTCGTTCAGAAAGGCATGTGCAGTTATTTTACGGATATGGCCGCAGTGGAGGAAAGCAGGCGCGCCGGTCCCCGCCCGCTGGTGGTAAAGGCGCTGAAAGCTCAGCCCCCTGCCGGTACTCAGCTGGTAATAAGCAATACCGACGCCTCGCGTCTTCGCAGCACCGTGGATCACCTGTTTTTCCTGCGGCGCTGCCGGGTAATCGTGGTGGGCCATCCTTTTCAGGAAAAAAATGAAGCCGGGCCGTAAAAGCCCGGCTTCATTATGATATGCTTTGGATGCAAGGCCCGGATTCTTTTTAGATTCCTGCCTTGGCCCTGATTTCATCAACCTTGTTGGTCTTCTCCCAGGTAAAGTCCGGATCGTTTCTGCCAAAGTGGCCATAGGCAGCCGTTTTGTTGAATATCGGCCGCAGCAGGTCCAAATATTCCGTTATGGCCGCAGGCCGCATGTCAAAGACCTCGCGGATGATCTTAACCGCCTGATCCTCGGAAATTTTCCCCGTGTTTAGAAAATCGACCAGCACGGATACCGGCTGGGCCACGCCTATGGCATAGGCCACCTGTATTTCGCATTTTTTTGCCAGTCCCGCAGCTACGATGTTTTTGGCTATGTGGCGTCCCATATAAGAGGCGCTTCTGTCTACCTTGGAAGGGTCTTTGCCGGAAAATGCGCCGCCGCCATGGCTTCCCTGGCCGCCGTATGTATCAACGATTATCTTGCGCCCGGTAAGCCCGCAGTCTCCCATGGGGCCGCCGACTTCGAATTTGCCGGTGGGGTTTATGAAGTACTTGGTGTCATCGCCGATCATTTCCGCAGGGACAACCTTTTTAATAACTTTTTCAATCACGCCTTCCTTGATGGTCTCGTAGTTGACGCCGGGGGCGTGCTGAGTGGAGATTACCACGGTGTCGATTCGTTTCGGCCTGCCGTCCACATATTCTATGGTGACCTGGGACTTCCCATCAGGCCTCAGAAAGTCAAGCTCATTGTTTTTGCGCGCTTCTGCAAGCCGCTGGGTGAGCTTGTGGGCGTAAAGAATCGGCATCGGCATGAGCTCGTCTGTCTCATCGCAGGCATACCCGAACATAAGGCCCTGATCTCCGGCCCCCTGTTCCTTGAAAAGTCCCTTGCCTTCATCCACGCCCTGGGCGATATCCGGGGACTGCTTGTCTATGCTGGTTATTACCGAGCAGGTCTGCCAGTCAAAGCCCATGTCCGAAGAGCAGTATCCTATGTCCTTTATGGCCCGGCGCGCAACATCCTGGAAATCAACGGTTGCCTGGGCGGTCATTTCGCCTGCTATAAAGGCCAGTCCCGTTGTCACAAGGGTTTCGCATGCCACGCGGCATCGTTTATCCTGTGATATAAATGCATCTAGAACAGAGTCCGATATTTTGTCGGCAACCTTGTCAGGATGGCCTTCTGTAACTGATTCCGAGGTAAAAAGAAAACTTTTCTGCGTCATGGGTGTACTCCTTTTTTGCAAGTTAGGTTAATTGTTCAACAGCCTTCACCATCTTTTCAGCCTCTGCTGCCGGGCTGCAGAATTGTGTTGTCAATGAGCCGGGTGCGCCCGACTTTTACTGCCAGGCCCATCAAAACAGGCCTGTCAATTACTGCGACGTCTTCGAGTGTATCCGGGTCACAGATTTTTACATAATCTATCGAGGTTTCAGGGGCTGCGGAAATGGTTTGAACCGCAGCGTCAATCAGGGCGTCTGCTCTTGTTTCGCCTTTTGCCGTCATTTCTTTTGCATCACAGAGCGCCCGGTAAAGTGTCAGTGCCGAGCTGCGCTGCCCGGAAGAAAGATACTTGTTCCTGGAGCTCATGGCCAGGCCGTCTGTCTCGCGCACCGTGGGTGAGCCGATTATTTTGACATCAAAATTTAAGTCTGATACCATTTTTCGGATTACAGCCAGCTGCTGAAAATCCTTTTCACCGAAAACCGCGTAATGGGGCTTTATAATGTTGAAAAGCTTGGCCACTATCGTCATTACCCCTGTAAAGTGCCCCGGCCTTGAGATGCCGCACAGATGTCCGGGCAGATTTTCCTGGATTATATAGGTTTCGTAGCCCGGAGGGTAAAGATCCTGTTTTTCCGGTATAAAAAGTATATCCGTGTCCTCGTTTTCTGCAAGTTCGCTGTCTCGCGCAGGGTCCCGGGGATAGGCCTCAAAGTCCTCACCCGGGCCAAATTGCGTCGGGTTGACAAACATACTGACCACAACAATGTCGGCAAGCCGTCTGGCTTCCCTTATAAGCGAGAGATGCCCTTCATGCAGAAAGCCCATTGTAGGCACAAAGGCGATGCTTTTACCAGCGCGCTTTACGTCCCGGGCCGACTGGTGCATCTGTCCTATGTCACTTACGGTTCTGATATCCGATAGCCTCCTGGTTTGGTTTTTATCAATCCCGGCTCAGTTTGTTCATGACCTGCCCGGTAATTGCCTTCGGGTAATAGAACGTTGTTTTCCGGGGCATTGTAAGGCCGGCTTCGGCGATTTTTCTCACCTGCTCATTGGTGGGCGGGTTTAAAATAAATGCTATGTCATATTCGCCTTCTGCCACTGCTTCCAGGGCCTCCCTGCTGCTGCTTGTGTAGCTTATAAAAGAATGGTCGTCTAATCTCTTTTTGTCAAATCTCATCAGCTTCATAAGGATAAGCCTTGTCAGTACTGTGACGTCGAGTCCCTGGAGAGGCTCCGGGATTTCACCGGTAAAAAGATTTTCCATAACCCCGGCTTTTAGTACAAGGGAGTAATATGCAGGCTCGTTTTTCATAGCCACTCCGATCACATGGTCCCGCCGATGTCTGCTGATCATAGACTCAGCAAGATTTTCTCCGGCTTTTTCCCTTCCCTGCTCGTTATGATCAAAGGTTTCTATGTCAAACCATTGCGCGGTATCATTAATCAGCTTGCGGCGGGCCGGTTCTGAAACACCGGGAAGGAGCCTGTGGGTGGGAAGTATTACAAGGCCCTGGTCCTCTACCGCGCAGAGATACATCATTATAAAATTGGCTGGGTGATTTTCGTCAAAATCCGGGGTGTTTTCTTTAACCCATTGCCTGTAGTTTAAGGCTGTTTCATACCTGTGATGGCCGTCTGCTATAAAAAGACGCCTGTGCTTTAACGTTTCTGTCACTCGCCGGCAGATTTCCGGATCGCTGATTTTCCACATCCGGTGAAAATGGCCGCTGTCATCGGTAAACTCAGCCTCCGGTTTTTTCCTGCGGCTTTCCGCCTTTAGTTCGTCAAGGATGTTGTCCTTGTCGGAATAGACGGAAAAAATATGGCTGAAATTTGCATGGCAGGTTTTCATGAGCTCCAGGCGTTCTGATTTGACCTTTGAGAAGGTCTCCTCGTGGGGAAGGATGACGCCTGATTCAAAAGGTTCCAGGCGCACGGTGCCTATCAGCCCGAAACGGGTAACAGGCTTGTCCTCCAGTTTGAAGTCCACGGATGTCAGGTAAAATCCGGGGGCCTCGTCGCGGATAAGAATTTTTTCTTTAAGCCATTTGTCAAAATCTGCCGCAGCCCTGGTGTATGGGTTGTCGGTCTCGGTGTCCTGCGGCGTTGCCTTTGCCTTGTCAAGTCTTATGACATTGTAAGGATTGCGCCTGTAATATTCTTCCTGCTCTTCTTCTGATATCACATCATAGGGCGGGGTCACCACCATAGACAGATCCTCTATTTTATCCGGGTTATACCGTATGCCACGAAAAGGTAATATTTCCGCCATGTTAATTCCTTAATTATTTTTTGATATTTTTGTTGCAGGATTTTTTTTACGAGCTATTTCTTTAATCATAGTCAAATAATTATTTCAAAAGAATATTTTTCTGTCAATAGAATTCTTTGCGGTTAGAAAATACTAGATTATAAATAGGTTTAAAATTTTGTTTAAAAAAAGGGTTGACATCATGTTTTGTTTATATTATGATATCGCAATATTATACGTAATTGTATCGAATTACTCGAAATACTATCAATTGTGTGCCTGTTGAAACAAGATTTCAAAAGGCTTTTTTTTATATCTGAGTAGATGAAACGTGAGTTGGTTTTAACATTTTGATTTTATTAATTTAAATTTATATAAGGAGGGAATGTTATGAACAACGATATCCCGGAACCAGTAAAAGTGACAAAGTCCTATTATGATAGCGAAGACGCTCACAATTTTTACTACACCATATGGGGCGGGGAAGATCTGCATCTGGGAATTTATGAGTCGGAAAACGACACAATATACGAAGCCAGCCGTAGAACAATTCGGCATATGGCTGACAGGTCAAGCTTTGTAGGAAAGAAGGCCCGGGTAATAGATCTTGGCGGAGGGTTTTCAGGTTCGGCCCGGTATCTTGCCAAGAATTACGGCTGGGAAGTAGTTGTGCTCAATTTAAGCGAAACAGAAAACAAGCGCGGCAGGAAAATGAACAAGGAGCAGGGCCTGGATCACTTAATAGAGGTGGTGGACGGCAATTTCGCAAATATTCCTTATCCTGACGAATCATTTGACCTCGTGTGGTCCCAGGACGCAATTCTCCACAGCGACAACAGGCAAAAGGTCCTGGAGGAGGCATACAGGGCTTTGAAGCCCGGCGGGGAAATGATTTTCACTGACCCCATGCAGGACGATGACTGTCCCGAAGGGGTGCTTGAGGCTATTTACGAGCGCATTCACCTTCAGTCCCTGGGCTCGCCGGGATTTTACAGGGGTTATGCAAAAAAGCTCGGTTTCCAAGAGGTCAGCTACGAGCCGCTGGATGACCATCTTACCCTGCATTATGCAAGAGTACTTCAGGAGCTTGAAGCCAGGGAACAGGAACTCGACGGCAAGGTGAGCCGGGAGTATATAGAAAATATGAAAAAAGGGCTTAAGAACTGGGTGGAGGGAGGCAGAAACGGATACCTGGCCTGGGGTATTTTCCATTTCCGCAAAAAATAAATTATGTATTGAAGCGGTTTTTTAACAAACATTGAATAATAAAGTGCAAGGAGGAGAAAACATGGCTGTTGATTTGGGAAAAATGGCGGACCTGCTCATAGCGGGCAAAGTCGAAGACGTTAGCAATATGACCCAGGAGGCGATAGACGAAGGCCTAAAGCCCCAGGAGATCCTTGACAAGGGTCTTATTGCCGGTATGGATGTGGTGGGCCAGCGTTTCAAGGCCTGCGAAATGTTTATCCCGGAGGTGTTGCGTTCAGCAAAAGCCATGAGCGCAGGTATGGACAAGCTGCGGCCGCTGCTCTCGGAAAGCGAGGCCAAGGCGGCAGGTACATTTGTGATTGGAACCGTAAAAGGCGACCTGCATGATATCGGCAAGAACCTTGTCGGCATGATGTTTGAAGGCGCCGGGTTTAAAGTGGTAAATCTCGGCATAGACCTTGATACCCAGGTGTTTGTGGACGCGGTAAAAGAGCACAAGCCGGATCTGCTTGGCATGTCGGCGCTTCTTACCACAACAATGCCCAGGATGGGCGAGGTCATAAACGCCTTAAAGGAAGCCGGCATCAGGGACCAGGTAAAGGTAATGGTTGGCGGCGCCCCTGTCACAGAGGAATTCGCCAAGGAGATCGGGGCCGATATTTACGGAGCCAATGCGGCCAGTTCCGTTGACAAGGGGAGAGAGGCAATAGGCAAGTAACCGGTTCTTTGTATTGTTGAGCAGCACAGCCGCGGCCCCGGAGTGTTTCTTAGCCGACCGCGGCTTCGAGTTTGCAGCCGGCAAGAGACCAAAAGCTTAAGAACAAATACCCTGTATGAGCAAACAGGTACGAATAGGAGACAGATCATGAAATCAGTAATGCCAGATATGCAACCCATGAACCAGACTGTGCAGGAAACCCCGCAGTTCCGGGTTCTGACCGAGGATCAGATCGAGCAGATTTATTTTGCGGCGCTCGACGTGCTCGAACGCGTCGGATCACGGGTTCATCAGGATGAGGCGCTTCAGCTTTTCCGCGACAGTGGGGAAGCGGTGGTAAGCGACGACAAGCGCGTTCGGGTTCCGGCCTCCCTGGTGGAGCGGGCGCTTAAAAGCTATCCGAGAAAAATTACACTTCAGGGCAGAAACGGCAAGCGTTCAGTTGCCCTTCAAAAGGATCATGTTTATTTCGGAACAGGCTCTGACCTGCCGTTTACCTATGACAGAAAAACAGGAGAGAGGCGGCGCACCACATACAAGGACGTGGCGGATGCGGCACGCATCGTGGATTATCTTCCGAATTTTGATTTTTTCATGTCCCACGGAATTGTAAGCGATGCCCCTAATCCGCAGACATATGACCGCCATCAGTTTATGGCCATGCTGGAAGGATGCACAAAGCCCATGGTCGTTACAAGCGTGGACGGAGAAGGCCTGGAGGATTTGTGGAAGATGGCCTGTCTGTTTCAGGGCGGAGAGGAGGAATTCCGGTTAAGTCCGCTGTTTGTCGCCTACATAGAGCCGATTTCTCCGCTTACAAACGATCGCACGGCTGTTGAAAAGCTGCTTTTTGCCGCAGAAAAGGGGATTCCGGCCATGTATACGCCGTGTCCGAGTTCAGGGGCCACCGCCCCAGCAACCATAGCAGGCATGCTGGTCCAGTCCCTGGCGGAGACGCTTCTGGCCATTGTTTTATGCTATCTGAAGAAACCGGGTATGCCGTTGATTATGGGCGGAGTGACCACTGTCATGGATATGCGCACCACCACGTACTCCTACGGCGCGCCTGAGCTTTCGCTGGCATCTGCGGCAAACACGGATATTTCCAAGTGGCTGAACCTTATCATGTTTTCCACGGGCGGTTGTTCTGATTCAAAATGCCTTGACGAGCAGGCGGCAATTGAGTCGACTTTAAGCCTGCTTACAGCTTATCTTTCAGGCGCAAACCTGGTTCATGATGTTGGTTATATAGATTCCGGGGTCAATGCTTCTCTGGAAAGTCTTGTAATGAATGATGATATAATCGGCATGGTGCGCCAGGTGGGCAAGGGCGTCAAGACAGACGAAGAATACCTTGCCTTAAAGATTATAGACGAGGTCGGTCCGGGCGGAGAATATGTAACCCACGACCATACTTACGAGCACTGGAAGGAATGGTTTCTGCCCAAGCTCATGGACCGCTCCGACTGGGAAACCTGGAACAATGAGGGATCCAAAACCATGTCGGACCGGGTAAACGCGGAGACCCAGCGGATACTTGATACTCATGAGCCCCAGCCCATTGATGACGCCACCAAAAAGGCTTTAAAAGAGATCATTGACGCGGCTGAAAAGCGCCATTCCAAATAATTTACAATATCCGGCCCCGGACATCCGTATTTTTCGTCAAGGGGTTTTCGAAAAACGGGCCAGATAAAGAGGAGAAAGCATATGACCTTCAGGACAAACTATACAGTAAACAGAACCCCCAGGTTTTCGCTGCTTTCAGAGGACCAGAAAGCGCGCATATTCCGGGGAGTGATAAAGACGTTAAATGATACCGGTGCAAACGTTCACCACGAAAAAGTAAGAGAACTGCTTGCCAACAACCGCTGCAAGGTCGACGGCAAGCGCGTGCGCATCCCGCCGGAAGTGGTGCGTGATGCACTGGCTTCCCTGCCGCCCACGACCACTATATACAGCTGGGACGGGCAGGAGGAAATGTGCTATGTCGAGCCAGGCAGAAGCTATTTCGGCCCCGGTCCCACACCGCCTAATTTTATTGACACCGAGACCCTGGAGCGCAGGCCTTATCAGCGCAAGGATGCCACAATCGTGGCAAGGGTGTGCGATGCCCTTCCGAATATAGGCTATGTGCAGTCTCTTGGCTCCATAGACGACGTAACCCATGCGCTCTCTGATGTCTACGAGTTTGCCGACATGATTCAGAATACGCGCAAGGTTATCATGAACTGGGCATTCAGCGAGGAAAACGTAAGAGACGAGCACCGCATCGGCATTGTCATGGCAGGAGGAGAGGAGGCCTTTAAACGCTATCCCAACTTCATTCACTATAGCGAGCCCATAAGCCCTCTTACCAGTGATTTTGACGCCATAGGCAAGTGCTATTACTGCGCCCAGCACCGGATTCCGCAGGTATATACGCCCTGCTCCATCGGAGGCGCAACAGTGCCGGCCACTCATGCCGGCCAGATCATTACAGCCATGTCAGAGTCTATGGTTGGGGTCGTGGTATCTCAGCTGCTGAATCCGGGCACATGCATTCTCATCGGCGGAGTGCAGTCGATTCTGGACATGCGGCGTACTATCTATTCATACGGCGCCCCGGAGCTTAGCATCATGAGCGCTGCATTCACAGAGATGCTCAATTACGTGGGCCTGCCCATGTACTCAACTGCCGGCTGCACGGATACCAAGAAGATGGAGCTTCAGTCAGGCATTGAAGCCGCATTTTCCATTCACATGGCAATGATGTCCGGGGCCAACTTCGTCCATGACAACGGCTATACAGAATCCGGCATCACCGGCGATGTTTTCCAGACCGTAATGGATGATGAAATTATCGGCATGAGCAGACTGATCTGCGGCGGCGTGGAGGTAAACGAGGAAACCCTGGCTGTTGACGAGATATGCAACGTGGGGCCGGGCGGCCATTACCTGTATGAGGACCATACAATGAAATGGTTCCGCAAGCACTGGCAGCCCACGCTTATGGACAGAAACAGCTACGAGGACTGGGACGCCCAGGGCAGACTGACCATGAAGGATCGTATTATAAAGAAGACCCGCGATATAATAGAGAATCATGAAGGTCCGATTTCAAAGGTTCCCAATGAGGCCAAGAAGGATATTGAGAAGATCCTTGACGAGGCCGAAGAGCGGGTACGCTCCAAATCCAAATAGTTTTGAAAGTGACTGTTAAAAGCATCGGGAAAGCCTGTGAAGGCAAAAAATTTGCCCGCAGGCTTTTCCAGCATTCGGCCCCGGCTGTTTAGGGTATAACTTTTTGAATTTAAAATAAAACAATCTCAGAGCCGGGAGAGTGGTATAATAATATAAATTTTGAGCATTTACTCATAAAATAACGGAAAATGAAGATACAGCAAGCCTATGATCCGGGGGCGGTGCAAAGAGGGCCGGGCCCCGGCAAAGACAAGCAGGCCAATTATGTTGTGGGCATTGATACCGGGGGCACTTACACGGACGGTGTGCTTATGGACTATACCTCACGCGAGGTCATTGCTTCCGGAAAAACCCTGACCACCCGGGAAGATCTGGCCAGGGGGGTGGTTTCGGTTTTAAAAATGCTGGAGATAAAGGACCCTTCCCGGGTCAAGCTGGTGGGAATATCAAGCACCCTTGCTACCAATTCGGTGGCAGAGGGAAAAGCAAGAGATGTGGGGTTAATTCTTATAGGATATGACAAGGAGCTTATTTCCTCCTTCGGCCTTCAGGAGAAGCTTTCAACCCGGTATTTTGAATTTTTCAAAGGAGGCCACACTTCCCGCGGAGAAGAGCAGGCCCCTCCTGATATAGACGGAATCATACAATGGGTCGAAGAAAACAGGGACAGTGTTGATGCATTTGCCATATCCAGTTATTTCAGTCCGCTTAACCCATCTCATGAAGAAGCGGCGTTTAAGGCGATAAGGGATGTCTGCGAGCATCCTGTGGTGCTTGGACACCAGCTTTCCACCCAGCTTGATTCGGTAAAGCGTGCGGCCACGGCGAACCTGAATGCATCGCTGGTGGCGGTGATGCATGAATTTATAGAGGCAGTAAAGTCGTCTCTCAAGCATCAGAATATCAATGCCCCCCTGATGATTGTAAAGGGGGACGGATCGCTAATGCCTTATACAGAGGCTGTTGAAAAGCCGGTGGAGACCGTGATGTCGGGTCCGGCTGCAAGCGCGATCGGCGGATTGTTTTTTTCCGGCAGGAGCAACGCCCTGATGATCGATGTTGGTGGCACCACAACGGATATGGCCTTTATTGAAGAAGGCCGGGTAACAGTATCGGATTCAGGCGCCAGGGTGGGCGAAATCGAGACAGCGGTAAGAGCAGCAAGAATCAGAACGGCATGTGTTGGTTGTGACAGCAGGATATCGTTTGATCGGGGCGGTCATGTACAGGTGGGACCCGATCGGGTGGTGCCTATTTGCAGGCTGGCTGCCGGGCATCCCAATGTTCGGGAATCCATAATGTCTATTGAATTAAAGGATAAAAATTTCTGGAAGCCTTCGGATATTGAATTCTGGCTGCTGCACAAGCAGATGGATCCCGGGGAGGCGGGCATAGAAGATTCCAGGCACGTTAAACTGATAAATATGTTAAACAAAGGTCCGGCCTGTGTCTCCGATATACTGAAAACTCTGGGTTTTCACCATGTGGTCCAGCTGGATGCGGACGGTCTTTTCAGGCAGGGTATAATCGAGCAGGCGACCTTAACACCCACGGACCTGCTTCATATAAACGGTCAGATGGATTCCTGGGACGCGGATACGGCAAGACAGGCGGTTAAATGCGCCTGTGTCATTCACAACAGGAATCGCAAAACTTTTGTTGAGCAGACACTGGACCAGGTAGTTGCAATGATGGTTGAAGAGGCGGTGGTGTTTCTTGCAGGGCAGACAGGAGACACCGGCCTGCCAGACATGGTTGACGGAAGCTGGGGCAGATGGCTGCTTGATGAATCAATAAAAGGTGGAAATCCCCACCTGTCGGTAAGTATATCCAGCCGTTTTCCGGTTATAGGCATAGGGGCGCCTGCGGGAATCTTTGTCAAACGGGTGGCCGAGACCTTAAAGGCACCGTTTATCCTGCCCGGCCATGCCCACGTGGCAAATGCGGCCGGGGCAGTGGCCGGCTCGGTGGTGACCGAAAAAGAAGCCATTCTTTATACCAGCGAATCGGAAGGCAGCCATGCCTATGTGGTAAGGATCGGGGATGAAAGAACCAGTTTTAACGAATATGAAGAAGCGATGGCCCACGCAAGAAAGAAGGCGGCGCGCCTGGCCCGGCAGGGGGCCGAGAGCGCGGGAGCAAGTGATCCGCGCGTAAACATCACGGTCAAAACCGAAGGCGATCTGGAAAGAATTCTTGCAAGGGCGGTTGGCAATCCGCGTCTTGCAGAGCAGTTCGGTGAATAAGTGCGGAAGATGAAGGGGCCCTGCGTCCAAGGCGCAAGGGACAAGCATAAGAGGCATTAGATATGGGACGTGATGCGATGACGCTTGAAGAGCGGATTATAAAGATGCTTGAGGACAATGGCATTGAATACCAATGCATCGGGCATGAGCCGGTATATACGAATCCTGCCATGGCAGAAGCCCTGGGAGTAGCCGAGGGGCAGACCGTAAAGTCCCTTGTGCTTACAATAAAGGAGGGCGAAATGGTCGTCCTGGTGCTCCCCGGAGACCGAAAAGCCGACTGGAAGAGGGCTGCAGTGGCCGCAGGCACCAAAAAAGTTTCGTTTGCAAAACCCGAAGCGGTTCTGCAAACCGTAGGGTGCGGGGTGGGATGTGTGCCGCCGTTCGGGCACGGGCTGGCCGTGTATATGGAGCGCGAACTGGCGGAAAAAAATAAAGTATACTTTAATCCGGGCGTGCATCACAAGTCGTTTAAGATAAACGGCAGGGATTTAAAGGCCATGTGTAATCCGGGTTTTATTTAGAAATAAAGGTACGGTTTATGAAACGTGAATTTATCATATCAGCGGTAGGAAGAAATGTTACCGGCATAGTGGCAAGGGTTTCAAAGGCTGTCTACGAGTGCGCATGCAATTTCGAGGACTCGCGCATGACCCTTCTGGGAAACCATTTTGCCCTGATGATACTGGTAACAGCAGAAGATGAAAAGGTGCATCAGGATCTTGAAGCGTCCTGCGAGCGTCTCGGGCAGGAAAAGGACCTTAATGTCACCTTGTTTCCGGTAAAGGATGCCGGGGAGGGGCCGGGAACAGAGCCCAATTACGAGATCAGGGTCAAGGGCGTGGATCGCATGGGTATTGTGTATCGGGCAACACAGCTTCTTGCATCCAGGAATATCAATATCGTGGAGCTTGAAACCAGGATAGAGACCGGAAGAGACGGCAGAAGCCTGTTTACCATGCGTACCAGTGTTGTGGTTCCGCGGGAAGTGGACGGCGAGTCCCTGCGCAGGGATTTGAAATATCTGGCAGAAGACCTGCAGGAAACCATTTCATTGACCCGGATATAGCCGTTATGCCTGAAATAAGAGTTATACCGGAAGATATTGCCGTTAATACCCGAAAAGGGGAAACCGTAAGAGATGCCCTTTACAGGGCGGGCATCGAACTTGACACCCCCTGCAACGGACAGGGAATTTGCGGCAAATGCAAGATCCGGATGGTTGAGCCGGATAATGTGCCAGAAACGCCCCACAGGGAAATTACAGAGGAGCAGGCAAAAGAGGGAGTCCGTCTTGCCTGCCGCATGGTGCCGAAAACCGATATGACAATCCGGCTGCTTTCTGAATTTCACCGGGATGAACACAGGATACTGGAAGGTGACCGGGATTCTTCCTTTTCCGAGTGGGGGGCGTTTGAAGCGACTTCCGGCCCTGCCAGGCGGCACCTGGCCGAGTCCGAACCCCGCGTGCGCAACGTGCCGGCAGTCGCGGTCGATTGTTCCGGCGGCTCTTGTATAATGCACTATGACAAGGAAGAACCCGTAAAGCTTGATCCCTGGCAGGCCGGGGCAAAACCCATGGGGCTTGCAATTGATCTGGGGACCACCTCGCTGGTGGTATCGCTCCTGGATCTTTCAAGCGGCCGGGAGCTTGCAACAACTTCAAGTTTGAATCCGCAGATCCGCTTTGGACATGATGTTGTACGCCGTATCCAGAAAGGTTCCACGCCGGAGGGCCTGGCGGAATTGTCAGAATGTGTAAGAGACGGGTTAAACCGGCTGATTGATCAGGCCTGTGACGATTCCGGGGCCGATCCGCAGGAAGTGCTAGATGTGGTCATCGGCGGCAATACCACTATGCTGCAGCTTGCAGCCGCCATTGACCCGGAGCCTCTGGGCAGGGTGCCTTTTGACGTCGGCCTTGAAAGCGGGCGGAGTTATCCGGTATCCCGGTTCGGCTTAAACATTCATCCTTTGGCAAGGGTTTATGTGCCGCCGATCATACACGCATACGTGGGTGCTGATATCACTGCCGGGCTGCTGGTCTCAAGGAGATTTTTCAATCCGGACGGAAAAATGCTGTTTGTGGATGTGGGCACCAACGGTGAAATGGGGTTAAGCGCTTCAGACCATTATTTGATGACATCTACTGCAGCAGGCCCTGCTTTTGAAGGCATGGGCATATCCTGCGGCATGCGCGCCCGCATCGGAGCGGTGGAAGCGGTAATCACAGACGGCATAAGCACCTTTGAGGTTCATACAATAGGCAATGCACCGGCCGAAGGCATTTGCGGGAGCGGAATAATAGATTTGATAGCGGCTATGGTGCGCCTGGGCGTAATTGATACAACCGGCCGGATGCGGCAGCCCGGCAAAACAGAGGGCCTGCCGCCGTCAGTAGCCGAAAGAATAGAGGAGATAAATGATAAGCCGGCCTTCCGGGTAAGCGGGAAGGTTTATTTTACCCAGGAGGATGTGCGCCAGGTGCAGCTTGCCAAAAGCGCCATAAGAGCTGCAATCGAGATTCTGCTGCACGAGGCGGAATTAGAGGGCAGCAGGCTGGAGAGAATCGTATTGGCAGGGGGTTTCGGGTATTCGCTGCGGGCTGAAAATCTTGAAACCATAGGCCTGCTGCCGCCGCATACCGCGGAAAAAGTATATTTTGCCGGCAATACCAGCCGTATAGGATGCGTGCGGATGCTTAGAAATGTGGCATACCGGCGGTTTCTGGAAGAAAAAACCGGCGCGGTCAAACACGTATCAATAGAGACCCGGCCCGATTTTATGGAACAGTACGTGGCGGCAATGGAATTTCCCGAACCTGAAAGCAATCAATAATATGGCAGAAAACGACTGGCCGAAAACCGGCAAACCTGATGCCCCCGGCCCCCGCGTGATTATTGCCTGCAGGGTGATGAAGCATGAGCTGGACGCCATGCGGGGGCAAGACAGGGAGGGGGATATAGAAATCAGGTATCTTGACCAGAATCTGCACAGGACCCCGGAGAAAATGCCGGGTCTTATTCAGGAGCAAGTAGATGAAGCATCCGAATATGCAGGTTTGATAGTGCTGGGCTACGGGCTTTGTTCAAACGGCATTGTTGGAGTGACGGCCAGAAAGCAGAGAGTGTGCATCCCCAGGGTGCATGATTGCATAGCGCTTTTTCTGGGATCAAGGCGGGCCTATTTTGATGCTTTTAAAAAAAGGGCCGGAACCTACTACCTGACCCCCGGATGGGTGGCTGAAGAAAAAGATCCCCTGGGAATGATGGAAAACGAGTATACTTCGAAAATGGGCAGGGAAACCGCTGAATGGGGTATTAAGGAGGAGCTGAAGCATTACACCCATATTGTGTTAATTGATACCGGGACCGGGGATATTGAAAAACTGCGAAAAAGAGCCAGGGCCAATGCCGGGTTTCTGGGCAAGGCCTATGAGGAAGTAAAGGGATCGGCCGCCTATTTTGAAAGGATACTGTTTGGCCCTTATGATCCCGGGGATTTTGTATGCCTGGAGCCCGGAGACAAGGCCGGGCAGAAACCGTTTATGAAACAGCCGGAATAATAAGTATCTTTGCCGGGAAAAATGCAGATAACCATAAAAATAAGGAGGTTTTGCTATGTTAATAGTCGGAGAACTGATCAATTCCAGCAGAAAGGCCATCAAGGAGGCGGTTGACGCTGAAGATGCCGAAGCAATCAAAAAAATCGCAATAGACCAGTATGAGAACGGAGCCAATTACATAGATGTCAATGCGGGTACATATGTGGGAAAAGAAGATAAGTACATGAAATGGCTCATATCAACAGTGCAGGAAGCCGTGGAGGTGCCCTGCTGCATTGACAGTCCGGATCCAAAAGTGGTTGAAGCCGCCCTTGAGCTCCACAAGGGAACGCCGATGATTAATTCGATTTCCCTTGAAAAGGAGCGGTGGGACGCATTATTGCCTGTTGTGGCGGGCTCTGACGTAAAGATTATCGCCCTTTGTATGAGTGATTCAGGCATGCCCGAGACAAAAGACGACCGGCTTTCCATTGCTTCTGATCTGGTAAACGACCTGGTCAAAAACAATGTTCCGGTTGAAAATATTTACGTGGATCCACTGGTGCAGCCGATTTCCACGAACGATTCCTACGGAATTGAATTCATGAACGCGGTTGAGGCGATTATGGCGGAATTCCCGGGCGTTCATACCATATGCGGGCTTTCCAATATTTCCTATGGCCTGCCGGAGCGCAAACTTCTCAATCAGACTTTTGTCGTAATGGCGATATGCAAGGGTCTTGACAGCGCGATTATCAACCCGCTGGACAGGCGGATGGTGGCCGGTATTCACGCTGCCGAAACCCTGGCAGGAAGGGATGAATACTGCAGCAATTATCTTATGGCCTACAGGGAGCAGAAGCTGAGCCTTTAAAATAAAAATTCGGATATCGAAATACGAAATTCGAAACAATATCGAATACTATAATCATGGGAGGGAAAAATATGACTTATAAAGTGCTGGTCAGCGATAAGCTTGGCGAAGCCGGAATCAAGCTTTTAGAGCAGGACCCGGACATCGAGGTTGATGTTAAAACCGATCTTTCCCCCGAGGAGCTAAAGGAAATTATCGGACAGTACCACGGCCTGGCAGTGCGAAGCGCCACCAAGGCGACAAAGGAGCTTATGGAGGCTGCTGAGAATCTGCGGGTTATTGGACGTGCCGGCATCGGCGTGGACAACATCGATGTGGACGAAGCCACCCGCCGCGGGATTATAGTGATGAACACGCCGGGCGGAAATGTGGTTACAACCGCGGAGCATGCCATTGCCATGATGATGTCGCTTACCCGGAATATCCCGCAGGGTACGGCATCGCTTAAGGCCGGCAGGTGGGATAAGAAAAAGCTCCAGGGAAGAGAAGTCATGAACAAGACCCTGGGCGTGATCGGATTCGGCAAGATCGGATCTATCGTGGCAAACCGGGCCAGGGGATTGAAAATGAACGTGCTGGTCTATGATCCGGTTGTAACGCCTGAAAATATAAAAAAAACCAAATGCGAACCCGTGAGTCTTGACGAACTCTACGAGCGCTCCGATTATATAAGCATTCATGTTCCCAAGATCAAAAAGACCATCAACATGATAGACAAAAATGCGTTTTCAAAGATGAAAGACGGGGTGATGCTGATTCACTGCGCAAGAGGCGGTATCGTACACGAGGATGACTTATATGAGGCCCTTAAGTCGGGAAAGGTAGGCGGCGCGGCCCTGGACGTCTTTATAACCGAGCCACCGCCGGAAGGATTTAAGCTTTTCGGGTTCGATAACGTAATCTGCACGCCTCATTTGGGGGCTTCCACTTTAGAGGCCCAGACCAACGTGGCCGTGGATATCGCCCGCCAGATGATCGGTTATTTAAAGGACGATACCATCAAGAACGCGGTCAATGTCCCTTCTGTATCGGGAAGGGTGCTCGAGGAACTCGATCCTTTCATCAGGATGGCCGACCGCATGGGCAGGATGCTGGCCCAACTCTCGGAAGGGCATATCAAATCGGTTGAGATCGATTATGACGGCGATTTCGGAGATCATGACATGGCCCCGGTTCGAACCGCGGTGATATGCGGACTTCTTGAACCGCTTGTAATCGATGATGTAAACGCTGTCAATGCGCCTTACCTGGCCAAGGAAAAGGGGATAAAAATCCTGGAATCATCCAGTGACGACGCCCAGGAGTTCATTAATCTAATCACGGTTACGGTCAGAACCGACCAGGGCCCAAACGTGGTCTCAGGGACCCTTTTCGGAAAAAGTGATCCCAGGATTGTAAGAATAAATGATTTTCGCCTTGAAATGAGGCCGGAAGGATACCTGGCACTGATTCACAACATGGATATTCCGGGCGAGATAGGAAGTATAGGCACGATACTGGGCGAACACAATGTAAACATAGCACGTATGACCGTCGGCCAGGAGGAACCCGAGGGAGAACGCAATATTGTTTTTCTGCGCACCGACACTCCCCTTAGCAGGGAGGTGCTCGAAAAACTGGGAAGCTATCCCAGAACCCGTCAGGTTATATATATGGACCTGTAAAGCAGATAAACGAATCAGGATGAAAAAAGCCCGGCGGCTTTTCCAGCGCCGGGCTTTTTGGGGTTTTGAGGAGGAGGGTTTATGCCTGCATGTTTTTTAAATTTTCCAGGTAGAAGTCGATCATTCTGGATTGATCTTCCTGGTTGATTTCTTTTGGGAGATTTTCTTTTGCGCGGTTTGCCGCGGCGTCTGCAAGTTCGGCCATCAGGCGATTTTTTGCATCCTTTAATCTGCGCTGCGAATTTTTCTTTTCACGTTCCAGCATTTGCCCGGCCTGCCTGCGCGCATCATCTATTATTGACTCTCGAAGTTTTTCGCCCTGCTCTATTATTCTTGCCTTTATCTGTTCGTATCTTTCGTTGCTCTCCTCCATTTGCCGCCTGGTCTCATCGATTTTTTCCCGGATTTCATTTTTCTTGTTCTCAACTTTTGTAATTTCTTCAGAGATCTGGGCCGACTGGGTATTGAGAAAATTTTTAAAGGGCTCGCGTCCGAAGCGGTACAAAAAATAGACCAGGATCCCGAAATTAACCCAAAGCATTATCGTATCATAGACCGGCCTCCATCCTCCTGATCCGTCATCGGCCAGGGCGCAGACGCCCGTAAGGTGAAGCAGCAGTATGGTAAGTATCAGTATGCTGCAGGCGGTTTTTGCCAATCCGCTTTTAACCACGCGACACCCCCCGGTCAAGTATATTTTCCATGATTTTAACGGAAAGTTTTTCAGCTTCGGTTTCAATGTGTTTTCGGGTTTCTGAAACCTCCCGCTCCAGAACCTTCTGGTTTTCTCCCCGGATATTTTGAATCTCCTGCCGGGCTTCTTCCAGAATTTTCTCGGCCTGCCTGGAACCGTCGTTTTTAAGTTTGTCCTTTTCGGAATTTGCTTCCCGGATAAGGGCGCTTTCATGTTCCTTAAGATCCCTGTTTAGTTTCTGAAGTTCTCCGGTGGACTCTTGTATCCGGTTTTCCATGTCGCCGATATATTCCCGCCGTTTTTTCATCGTATCCTGCAGCGGCCGTATCATTATCCGGTTGATCAGAAACAGGAAGATGAGAAAGGACACCAGTTCTGCGATCAGTGTCTCATTCAGGCTTATCATCGCCATGGTTTCTATAATTTTCATGCCGGGCCTTCCAGTAGAAAATCTTTATTTACTTTTAACACAGGCTATACAACAAACAGTAAAAGCAATGCAACGACCAGAGAATAGATACCTGTGGACTCTGATACTGCCTGGCCCACGAGCATGGTTCTGGTCAGCAGCCCTGCTTCTTCAGGGTTTTTGCCTATAGCCTCGCATGCTTTTGCCCCGACCATGCCTTCGCCCACTCCCGGGCCGATGGCGCCGAGTCCCATTGCCAGACCCGCTCCCAGAAACGCGGCTGCCTTAATCAGTTCTGCGCCTTCTATTGCCATTGTTACCTCCTATAAGTGATTTGATTTAGGTTTTTATTATTATACCAGGAATATCAGTGCCAGTGCAATCACCATGGCATAAATAGCTGTGGATTGCGATACTGCCTGCCCCACAAGCATTGTCCTCATCAATACTCCCTCCTGCTCCACATTTCTTGCCACCCACGAAACCGCGCTTTGAGCCGTCATTCCGTTTCCCACCCCGGAGCCGATACCTCCCAGTCCCATGCACAGGCCGGCTGAGAGTACGGCCGTGGAAGCTAAAAAAACCTCTGTTGCCGGGTAAGACTTGAACATAAGCACAAAGCTGATCAAAAGCCCGAAGATTGAAGGCGTCTGGGATACGGCCTGCCCAACAAGCATGATAACAAGCACGTTGCCAGTTGTTAAAGGGTTCCTGGCCCAGCCTTCACATCCCGCACCTGCGGCAAGACCGCTTCCGACACCCGAACCTATGGCCGCAAGTCCGGTGGCAAGCCCGGCGCCAAGCAGGGCGGCCGAAGCCGGATGCAAGGGCAGGTTGGAGAAGTTCATAAACATCAGCATAAAAGCCACAACCATGGCAAATATAGCCGGTGTCTGGCTTACCGCGGCTCCGATAAGCATGTTTGTTGTAAGCTGGCCTCCCATTGCCGGCTGCCTTGCAAGCCCGGCACAGGCTTCGCCTGCGGGGAAGCCTGAGCCGACCCCGGAGCCTATGGCACCGAAGCCCATGCAAAGACCTGCTCCGAACAAGGCGGCCACCATGTGCAGGGAACCTCCGGCAAAATTGATAAACATCAGCATAAAGGCGATTACCATGGCAAATATGGCCGGTGTCTGGCTTACCGCGGCCCCGATGAGCATAGTGGTTGTAAAATTCCGGCTTAATTCCGGCTGCCTTGCAAGGCCCGCGCAGGCCTGGCCCGCGGGAAGTCCCGCGCCGACCCCAGAGCCGATCGCGCCCAATCCCATGGAAAGGCCTGCGCCCATAAGGGCCGAGGCTGTAATTATAGACACCGCGCCGCCGCCGGCGAATAACAGGAGTACTGCGATTACCAGTGCGAATATCGCGGCTGTTTCCGCTATTGCCTGGCCCACCAGCATCATTTTTACGATATCACCGGAAGAATCAGGTTTTTCGGAGATCGCTGCATTTGCTTTTGCAGCCGCGTATCCTTCACCGACCGCGGCGCCGATAGCCCCGAGACCCATTGAGAATCCGGCACCTGCAAAAGCAGCCAATTTTACCCAGGCTTCAATCTCGATTGACATAGCTTAATGCACCTGTACTGCAATATAGACCAATGTTAGCATTGTGAACACAAAAGCCTGGATCGCCCCTATAAAGAGAAAGAAAAAGGCTGTTAAAAAAGGTGGCAGGACCAGGCTGAAGGTCAGATAAGTTACCACGAGTACAATAATATCGCCGCCCATGATATTTCCGAATAAACGGAAGGAAATCGAAATCACCTTTGAGAGTTCGCCGATTATGTTCAATGGAATCATGAAAAAGATCGGTTCGCAGTATCCCTTAAGATATGCTTTGATCCCTTTTTCCCGTATGCCTACATAATGGGCAATCACAAAGCCCATAATCCCCATTGCAAGGGTGGTGTTTAAGTCGCTGGTGGGTTCTCCCAGATGGGGAAACACGCCAAGCCAGTTACACATCAGCAGAAACATGAACAAGGCTATTATAAGAGGGCCGTATTTACGGGCCAGTCTTTCGCCAAGAGCGTCTTCGGTAAGCGAGTAGAACTGGAAAACAAAGGTTTCGCCTATTGTCTGGACGGCTCCTGGAACAAGCTGCCGGTTTCTGGAGGCGAAATAACCGAAGACGAGAAGACCTATAATTACGATCCAGCTCAATACGAGAATATCGAGATTAAAGGTCATCTCATAGCCGGACAGATTTACGATAAGCTGATGTATTTTTCCGAGATCTTCCATTTCGAATCAGTAATCCAGGTTTTTTCGTTTTCTGCGGATTAGGGGGTAAAATGCCTGTTCAGCCATTATCATAATTTGTATCATGAACAGACCGGCAACGGTTGCCGCAAGGTTAAGGGCTTCAAGCTTTATGGCAAGAACCATGGGAACTGCCAGCAGGCCGTATCTGAGCAGCAGCAGCAGCCCGGAGCATATTGATGCGCGGATGCGGGAGCCGGCGATTTTCCCGGGAAGTGTTTCGCCCATTACTATGAAATTTATGATGCTAAAGATCGTCCCGAGAATAAGTCCTTTGCCGGCGGGTTTCATTCCGGCGGCAATAAGGATTACCGCAGCGCAAACCGCAAGCATTATAGCGACCGAGCTGTATTTTTTTTCCGTCTTCCGTATTTGTTCATACGGTTCCAAAATTGTTTTTATTCCCTGCGGTCGTTGTTTTCTTTATCTTTGTCTGAATCCGGTTCCAGCACTTCCATTATTTGCCGGTAGACCACAATTGCTCCGCCGATAATTCCGAAAAGGATGAATATAATCGTAAAAATTCCGCCTGTGCCCAGCCAGCCGTCTATAAGACGCCCCACAAACATGCAAAAGATTATGCTGCCGGCCATGGTAAGGCCGATTTGCATAACTATCTGCAGGTTCTGGGCCCAGGGCCGATTTTCCTTGAAGTTAAAAAACTTTTTGGACGCCATGGCACCAGCGCTCCCTCAAAGATTCAAATGCTTAACAAGGATCGCAAAAGCAGTCAAGCAGTTTTTGGGTTGTAATTATTGGTATGAAAAACAGGAAGTTTTTAATCCGCAAGAGGATCAGAATATTTCGGAGATAATCCTTGGGATAGCGGTTTTGAGCTGGGTCTGGACAAAGAAGCTGTTGCCGTCTTCTGCCATCAGAACAATGAAGCGGTAATTGCCGCTCGTATAGAAGTCCGTACAATGCATTATAACGATTCCGAGCTCGGTGTGAAGACTCAGCCCCCTGCACATGCCAAGTCCCTTTCGGCTCCAGTGTTTTGAACAGTCTGTGTACATGTGGCTTACAGCCTGGGCTATGCTGCTGAAATCAAGCTGAACCCCGTTTGGAATATCGCTGGCAAGCACTCCCCCTTCGCTGTTTGCCACCGCCATGCCCCTGTAGCCTTTAGCGGTTCTGATAATACCGGCATGTTTGTACAAGGCTTCCTCCAGGCGCGTATTGGATCTGTTTTCCACGAACCCCTCCGTTTCTTCTTTTTTCTTTTTTTCCTGTCCGGGCCTGGCGCCTTTTTCCCAGGCGGCCCTTGCCAGGGTCAAAAGATCCATATGAACCCGGTATTTTCTGTTTTCCGCAGGAAGCGGGGAGAAGTCGAGCTGGGCCCCCTGCCAGCCAGCTATGCGCTTGGCCGATTCATCGCCTTCCAGGTTGTCAACCCGGGCATTTAGAAGTTCGCCCTTCAGAAAGTAGAGGTATCCCTTTTCCCTGGTGCCTGAGCGTACTTCCAGCCTGCAGGTTTTGTCTGCAATTGCGATGAGCGGAAGAAAGTTTTTCATATGAATTCCGTACCGGGTTTGGCCTTCGTCGCGAAGATTCAGGCCTACGAATATTGCTGATGCCAGTCTTCCAAAGGAAAACGGTTTTTTCAGGAAATAGAGCACCCCGGTGTGGCCCGTACGGTCTGTAAACCAGGGCTTGGGGTCGGTTTCCTCAAGCAGGACAATACACGGGGTTGAGGGGAAATTGCGCGACATGAACGCCAGAAGTTCAAGACCGTCTTGCTGGGGAAGATGGATTGTCGTAGCCAATACCGAGATGCGCGTTGACCTGAGTATGTCTGTTGCGGACTTGACGTTTGTTGCGGTGAGCAGCTCAAAGTGGTGCAGATCCCGGAATCCTTGCCGTACTTTGCTTATGCTTTCCCGGTCGTTGTCTACGATGAGCACTTTGTCCATAAGAGATCACCCGTATTAGGGTAATTCCTTTGCCCCAGGGCAAGGGAATCGGAGGTAATGTCTGTATTGCTTGACTCCGTGAAGTGTTTTATTATAAGTATTTTATTTAACGGGGAATATAAAATATGTCAATAAAAAAGGTAAAAGCCGGAATTTGCGCCGTTCTTGCCGCGGCAATTGTTTTTTTTCTTGTTTCGGCTTCTTTTGCTGCCCGGCAAGAACCTTTCATCGTGGTTTCCTGGAACGTGGAGAACCTGTTTGACCTCTCATGTGATGGAAGCGAATATCCCGGCTATATTCCGGGCGCAAGCTACGGCTGGAATGAAAACATGCTGGATGTCAAGCTGGAGAACCTCTGCCGGGTCATAGCCGATCTTTCCCCTGACATAATAGGGCTTCAGGAAGTGGAGTCAGCAAAGGCCCTTGGTCTGCTAAAAAGCCGGTTGAAAAGCCGCGGCGAGAACTTTCCTTTTGCCGTGATGGTTGATGACGATCCTGCAACAGTAAAATGCGTGCTTCTCTCAAAATACCCCGTAATTTCCCGGCGCAAAATCCAGGTCCCCGGCGAGGCACGCAGTATACTGCGGGCAGACCTTGATATATCGGGTCACAGGCTGGTAATTTTTGTCAATCACTGGAAATCAAAATCCGGGCCTGAAAGCCGGCGAATTGCATATGCCCGGGCCCTTGGCAAAGCGGCGGGCGAGCTGCCCGAAGATGCGGACTACATTTTGCTGGGGGATTTTAACAGCAATTACGACGAGTTCCGTACAATACGCGACAGGCCCTCGTTAAATGATACAAACGGGAAAACCGGGATCAATCATGTGCTAAGGACGGTTTCAAACGGCCAATTTGTCGATGAAACAGATCTTGCCGAAAATCCCGGCAAAGGGCTTTATTACAACCTGTGGCTCGAACTTGAAAAGCAGCGTCGCTGGTCGACTATTTTTTTCGGGACACCGTGCAGCCCGGATGCCATCCTTCTGCCCCCGGCCTTATATGACGAGGAAGGAATTTCATACGTGGATAATTCCTTTGACAAGTTCGACCCGGGCTATCTTTTCGACGGCAACCGGCTGATGCGCTGGCAGCGTGAGGATCATGGAAAAGGGAGGCATTCCGGCGGCGGCTATTCAGATCATCTGCCTGTGTATGCCTGCTTTAAAACAGGTCCTTTCAAATTTCGCGACCGCCCGGCAGACTGTGGAGCTGAAGATAAAGGCACAGCCATTGGCGATCTCTACGTATCCGGGACCGGTGCGGTTGATTTTGAATTAAGTGATTGCGCGGTTATATACCGCCACGGGGATAATGCCGTGATAAAGCAGAAAAACGGCAGGGCGGTTTATGTGTATGAGGCTGCAGGGGTCCTGGAAAAGGGTATGGTATACGATGTCACGGTATCAAGGCTTAAGCGTTATTACGGCAACCTGGAGATCACCGGGATCAGATCGGCTGAAAAAACCGGCATGATAAAGGATTTGAAAGGTTTCTACATTAAAGATCCCGGTGCGGATTTATCAGATCCCGCCCTGGAAAACGAGGTTATCAGCGAGTATTGCGGCATTTACAAGGACGGTCGATTTTATTATGGCAATGGAAAGGATATAAGGCTATACTTTCGCGATAAAACACTTGTTCCACAACAGGAAAGCCGCGTTTGTATAAGGCATGGGCGGATCGGTTATCACAGAAGCCCGGAGCTTGTAATTGAAAAACTCAAACAAATCCGAATTTCGGATCTACCCCCGGATAGGAAGCCATGAATCAGGATATCAGTAATAAACAGGAAGCGAGTCTTATTTTCGGAATCGATGTTGGTTCGGTCTCTGCCGGACTTGCGGTTCTTACCCCTGAAAAAAAGATCATACACGCTGATTACAGGTTTCACCACGGCGATATTGAAAATACATTAAATGATATGCTTGAATCCGTTGATGGTTCGGCAACGGTGCCGGTAGCCGCCACCCACGATACCCCCGAGCTTGTGGATGCGGATTTTCGCTGTGATGACAGGGTGGCGGTGATAGCTGCTGCAAGCCATTTCAACGGAAAACCCGGAGCGGTGCTCCACGTGGGGGGAGAGAAATTTTCTTTGCTGCTTTTTGATGAAAACGGCAGTTACGCTGGTTTGAAAACCAACACGTCGTGTGCGGCAGGAACCGGCAGTTTTTTGGACCAGCAGGCAGGCAGGTTGAATTTATCCGGTATAACGGAGCTTGCCGAAATTGCCGCGGCGAATACCGATGAATTGCCGGAGATAGCTTCCAGGTGCGCTGTTTTTGCCAAGACCGATCTTATACATGCACAGCAGGAAGGCTACAGCCTGGCCCAGATTTGCGATGGGTTGTGCTGCGGGCTGGCCAGAAACATCGCAGACACCGTATTCAAGCATGAAAAACCGCATATTCCGGTGGTTTTCTGCGGCGGGGTGGCGCGCAACAAGGCAGTTATTTCCCATCTAAGCCAAATAATCGGCACAGCGCTGGTGGTAGACGACATGGCGCCTTTATACGGTGCCGTGGGTGCGGCGCTTAACCTGATAGAGGAAAAAAACTCTGCAGCCTGTTTCCGGCGCGTCCCGCGGCCGGTTGTTCAGTCGGTGCAAACTTCGCGGGAATACGGCAATCCGCCTCTTGCCCTTAGTTTGTCTGACTACCCGGATTTTGCCTCTGAAAAAAGCTATGAGTACAAGGCCAAAACCGTGGAGCACGGCAGTCCTGTGGAGGTGGACATATACGAACTGCCGGAGCGGGCCGCCCGGGTGCCCGCATATCTTGGCATAGACATCGGCTCCACAAGCACCAAGGCTGTATGGATGGCGCCTGACAGGCGGGTGATTGCCGGGTTTTACACAAGGACCGCCGGCAGGCCGGTGGGAGCCATGTGTTCGCTTTTCGAGGCCATGGACGACCTTGTCAGGGGCCTAAGCATTGATCTTCGGATTTTTGGGGCAGGGGCAACGGGTTCGGGCAGGAAATTTGTGGGAAAGCTTGCCGGAGCGGACATAATTATCGATGAAATAACCGCCCATGCCAGGGCTGCCGCAGAACTGAATCCGAAAGTTGATACCATAATAGAAATAGGGGGACAGGATTCAAAATTTACTACCCTTAAGGACGGAATGGTTACATTTTCGATCATGAACACAGTGTGTGCTGCAGGTACCGGCTCCTTTCTCGAGGAGCAGGCAGAAAAACTGGGGGTCGGACTCGAGGGGTATGCCGAGCGCACCGACAATGTTGCCGCCCCGATTGCAAGCGACCGGTGCACTGTATTCATGGAAAGGGACATAAATTATTACCTGAGCCGGGGCTACAGCGTTAATGAGGTTCTTGCCGCGGCCCTTCACTCTGTAAGGGAAAATTATCTGACCAAGGTGGCAGTGGAGGCAAATATAGGCAGCACGGTCTGTTTCCAGGGAGCCACGGCAAAAAACCGAAGCCTGGTGGCTGCATTTGAACAAAGGTTAAACCTTCCTATACAGGTTTCCAGGTACTGCCATTTAACGGGTGCCCTGGGAGTCGCCCTGCACCTGGCTGACAAGACTGTTGCACAAAGCCGGTTTCGCGGGCTGAGTCTTTATAAGGCCGATATTCCGGTTCGCACGGAAGTCTGCCGTTTCTGCACCAACCACTGCAAGATTACAGTGGCTGAAATGGATGATGGCCCTGTTGCATACGGATTTCTTTGCGGGCGGGACTATGGGACAAGGCATTATGTGGACAACAACCGGGCGGGATTCGATCTTGTAAAGACACACCGCAGAGTTTTTAAACCGCGTGAGCCGGCCCCGCAAAAGCCGCAAATCACCGTGGGAATACCCGCAGCCCTTTATCTTTACGAAGATGTTTCCATGTGGGTTGATTTTTTCCACAGGCTGGGCATGAAAACCGTTGTGCATCAGGGCCTTGAAGATGCTGTAAAAAGAGGCAAGGCCTGCATGGGGGCCGAATTCTGCGCACCGATAACCTCGATACACGGCCATGTTGATGCTTTGCGCGAGGAGGCGGACTTCATATTCCTGCCCTATTACCTGGACAACAGGGAAAAAGACGGCGATGCCCGGCGCCAGTACTGCTATTATTCCCAGTACGTGCCGTCTCTGGTATCAGGCATTGACCCTTTGGTAAAAGACCGGCTTGTTTGCCCTGTAATAAGGTTTCTCTACAGCAATTTTCACGTGCGCCTGGAGTTGTACCGCGCCGTGCGCAAGATGAATCCCGGCGTCGGTTTTTTCGAGATCATTTCCGCATGGGAGCGGGCAAAAGCAAATTCCAGGGAGAGCGCGGCGCAGTGGCGCAGGGCCTATAAGGAAAATTATACGGAAGCAGACGATATAAGCGTAATGTTTCTGGGGCGTCCTTATACAGTGCTTGATCCTGCAATGAACAAAAACATTGCGCAGATTTTTTCAGCCCAGGGAGTAAAAGGGTTCTTCCAGGACATGCTTGATCTTGACAACACGGATGTATCCGGGATCAGGCCTTTTCTGGAGGAACTGCACTGGAATTACGCGGCAGACATAATAAAGGCTGCAAAACTGGTCTCAGAGGAACCCGGAATATATCCCGTGCTTATGACCTCGTTTAAGTGTTCGCCTGATTCTTTTATACGCGATGCATTCCAGTCCCTTATGGAAGGCGCGGACAAGCCCTATTTGATCCTGGAGTTAGACGAACACGGATCAAGCGTCGGCTATGAAACAAGGATAGAGTCCGCGGTGCGCGCGTTTCGAAATCACGCAGCAAAAAGCGGGCAGGCCGAGACAAACCCCGGCCGTATCAACCCGGTAAAAATCAGGCAGATGAGCGGAAAAACAGTGGTCATGCCGAGCTGGGATCCGATAACATGCCGTTTTCTTGCGGCCAACCTGAGGCGCGAAGGCATAGATGCCCGGGTTATAACCGAGACCCCGGGGGCGATCAAGCGCAGCATGAGGCTGAATACTGGCCAGTGCATTCCCATAAACGCCATGGTGCAGGAGTTTGTGGAGCATGTAAGAGAACATGACCTGGAGCCGGCAAACACACTGCTGTGGATGGGATATTCAGAGGTGCCGTGCAATATTCGTCTTTATCCATATAAGCTCAAACAGATGATAGCCTCTTTTGGCGGGGGCATGGAAAAGGCCGAAGTGTATACGGGCAATGTGTCCTTTACAGATGTCTCGCTGAGAGCAGCGGTGAATACATATTTTGCATTCATGTTCGGCGGGTTGCTGCGCCGCATGGGTTGCAGGGTCAGGCCGTATGAAAAAAAACCCGGGGAAACCGACCGGTCCGTGGAAACCGGCATACAAATACTGGAAGAAGCTTTTGACGGTCTCAGGGACAAGGAATCCGCGGTTGCCGAAACCACAGAACTTTTCCGGCGGATTGAAACCGTGCCGGTCAATCGTCCCAAGGTCGCAATATTCGGGGATCTTTACGCCAGGGACAACCCCGTGTTCAACCAGGACCTAATAGCCTTTATCGAGGAATGCGGCGGCGAGGCCCTTACAACTCCGTATACAGATTATGCAAAGATGATCGCCCCCGCGTATTATAAAAAATGGTTCACCGAGGGCAAGTTTTTTAACCTGGCGGTCAGCCGCGGTTTGCTGGCCGCAATGGTCCACCGCGAAAAGACCTATTACAGGTATTTTGAGAAAGTGCTCAAAGAACCCGAGCCGGTCTATGACGTGCCGCCCGCGCAGATCCTTGCCAGCTTCGGCATGATCCCTGAAAACACCGGCGAGTCCATGGACAATATCCTTAAGATTTATTACATCTGCAGGCACCATCCCGACGTATCCCTGTTTGTCCAGACCAGCCCGGCATTTTGCTGCCCCTCGCTTATCACTGAGGCCATGGATGCATTAATTGAGCGAAAAACCGGGGTGCCCGTGGTGTCCATAACCTATGACGGCACGGGCGGGGATAAGAACAGAAAGATTATTCCGTATCTGAGGTTCGCGGCTCAGGCCGCCGGCAAGCAGGTAGCAGAAGGAGGCGACTCAGGCCTGTTTTGAGCGGCTGCGGTCGGCGATTTTTTCAAACATCTTTACCATGCCGGTAATCAGAGTGTATATGGATTCAGCATCAAGATTTTCATCCGCGCTGCGGTCAAAGAATATGTGCAGGCTCGATCCCATGCCTTCTTCCGGCTCCCAGTAGCAAAACATAACCGGAAGAAGAGGCAGGGGATGGAGAACCACCGAGATGTCTGCATCTACATGAGTCTCGGCCCGTCTTCCGTTAAAGAGTTCCAGCATGTCCGAAAACAGGTCGGGATAAGCGTCCGCAAGGCGTTTTAAAGGCTTTTCACCGGTTTGCATGAAGTGATTGAGCCGCTCGGGCCCGCCTTTGATTTCTCTGAAAGTGATCCATTTTCCTGTTACGGGTGCGCCTTTGGCGTAAATGACATAGTTTAGGAACGGAACCGCAACCCAGGCATTGACATGGATATCTGTCGAGAGATTGCCATGCGTGTCCACGGAAAAGGCTTTTCCCATAATCCGGACTGTAAGCCTGCTGCCGTCGAAATGCCCGCCGGTACGCAAGGCGGCCTCCTTTAAGTCGATTTCCGGGATTTTGCGGGCAAGGCCTTCTATTGCCTCTTCCATGAATTCGTCAATTGTGTCAGGAGTTTCCACCTCTGCGCCGTATTTTTCCGGAATCTCTTGCGGAATCCTTGGGCACTGATCCAGGGTCTTTTTGCCCTTGAATACACCCACGGCAAAGGCCATGCAGGTTTTCTCATTGCAGGCCCGGCAGTTGGAGCCGTCTGTCAGCTTAAATATTTCCATTGGATTGTTAAATCGAGCCATTATGCAAGATTTCCTTTACAGTGTTTAGCTCTTTGGCAAGAGTTAATTGTTATAGAGCACGCTTAAATTTTTCGCAACCCGGTTTTGTACGGCGGGAAAAAATATGGTATAAGATTTTGTAAATATGGTTTGCAGTTCACGGATCACCACAGCGAGGTGTTTATGCTCAAACTAATAGATCTTGATATCGAGTCGCTGGGGTATGAAAAATTTATTTCAGCATGGCTGTATAAAGGGCCGCAGGGGGCTTTTTTGGTGGATACGGGGCCGGCATGCACGGTGGACAAACTTTTGGATGCCCTGGAGGAAAACGGCGTTGAACGGCTTGACTGGATACTTCTTACCCATATTCACCTTGATCACGCCGGAGGAATCGGCCATGTCAGCCGGCATTTCCCGGAGGCCGGCATAGTGTGTCATCAGCGGGCGGTCTCCCACTTAATAGACCCGAGCCGCCTGTGGGGAGGCTCCAAAGAAGTGCTCGGAGAATTGGCTGAAACCTACGGGGAAATAAAGCCCGTACCAGAAGAGCGTATAATTACAACGGATTTTGTGTCTTTCGGCGATGGAATCCGCGTGATTCCGACACCCGGCCATGCTCCTCATCACCAGAGCTTCGTGTTTGATGAGTTTTTGTTCTGCGGGGAAGTCTTCGGGGTTTTCCTTGAACTTGACGGAGATTTCTACCTGCGGCCCGCAACCCCACCAAAGTTCGTGTTCGAGGAATTTTTAGAGTCAATGGAACGCCTGGCCCCGGAGACGGGCAGGAAAGTATGTTTTGCCCATTACGGCATGCACGAAGACGGGGAGCGCATATACGAGCTTGCGCGAACCCAGCTCCGGCTCTGGTTGGAAGTGGCGCGCAGTCATTCAGCAGCTTCCAACATGAAGGCGATCCTGGCTGATCTTAAGGCAAATGATCCTGTTTTCGCGCGTATAGATGATTTACCCGCACAGATCCGGGAAAGGGAGATGTATTATATAGGCAACAGCATCCGCGGAATGCTGGAATATATTCAGGAAAAGGCATAAGCAGGAATATATTTGTCTCATATTAAGATCCAGATAGTACGCCAGCGTGAAGGGTATAATATTTGAAGAAAATAATGCTTGGCAAAGAGGGTTTGCTGACAAAGATTACCCCGGTCCTGGTATACGGCCGGCCGCTGCTGGTTTTTGCGGGCCTGTTGTGCGCGATTGCGGTGATGTTAAACCGCAGTCCCATGCTTTACCTTGCGGGAACAATACTTTTTTTCGCCTCCATGGTTTTGGATCTTGCAGACGGCTGGTTTTCGGCAAGATTCGCCACAGAAATAAACTTTGCCGAGCTGGCAGAGCGGGTTATGGACCGGCTTGTCTACTCCATTGTTTTTCCCCTGGTTGCTGTGGGCAGCATGTGGCGGCTGCACTATGTTATACAGGAGCCCGCTCGGCTGGAGCTTCTGCATGCAGTATTTGTGCTTATAGTTTGTGTTACCGTTCTTATCCGGGATAATTTTGCCCATTTCATGCGGGGTTTTGCCATTCGGCAGGATCGCGAGCCTGAGTTGCAGGAGCTTACGCGGCTGCGAACCGGGGTGGCGGCTCCTTTGGGGTTGCTGCTCTATGTTCATGCTTTCCACATCCCGGCCCCGGAAACCGCTTTTTTTCTTTACCGGGGGGCTTCCTGGCTTGCCAGTCTGCCGGTACGTCATCTGTTTGTAATTGAAATCGTGTTTCTGATCATCAATTTCGGTTCTATTGCGGTCTATTGCCGCAAGTACGGCACTTATTGCCTCGATGTCCTGTGTTTCGGCGATATCCGTCTCAGGCGAAAGATTTTATCAATTCTTCCCAACGGCCTGACGGTGATGAACGCCATGATGGGGCTGATGGGGGTTTTTTTTGCTTATCAGGGAAAAATGACCGAGGCCTACCTGTTTTTGATAGGAGCAGCGGTTTTTGACAAGCTCGACGGCGCCATGGCCAGAAAACTGGGGCTGACCGAACCGGTGCCCGGAATTGTTCAGGGCAGGGTGACATTCGGCGGCGTTATGGATGATGTTGCAGATGCAGTAAGTTTTTGTATCGCACCGGGATGGATTTTCTATATATACTTGTCGGGACAGCCGGATACGACTGTCAGCAGCTTGCTTATTCTTATTGCAGCCGGTATATATATTCTGGCCGGATTTGCCAGGCTGATCTATTTCACCCTTGATCGCTCGCCCCTACCGGGTTTTTTCAAGGGGCTGCCGACACCCGCGGCCGCACTGTTCGTTATCGCACCTTTGCTGGTTCTTCAGCATTTAAACAATGCGGGGGTTCAGTGGGTGTCGCCGGTTGCCTGGGTGTGCATCGGTGTTATGATTGTTGCGGGGCTATTGATGAACCTTTACCGGATACATTATATTCATATCGGCAGGTTCATGGACAGAAATCCCTGGTTTACCTGGACCAACCTGGTCCTTATGCTGATTTTTGTATTTACTCCGTATTTCGGCTATCTGGTATTGCTCCAGATGCTGCTCTACCTAGGCTCGCCGCTTGTCACCTGGCGGGTGGAACCGCAGGCCTCGCCAATGGAGGCCTGTGAAGATAACGGATAAAATCCGAAACCGGATTTAGAATTTTTATTAGTATGGTGTATAAATGCGGGAGCCTCCTTGCTGCTGCTGTCCCTGCTGCTGCTCCTCCTGCTGCATTTTTTTTAAGCGGTCGATGGTCTGATCCAGGGCCTTTCGCATTGCAGAAGGAAATTCGTTCATTGCTTCATCCAGGGTGGCTGCAGAGAGCTGGGACTGGATGGGCAGCGGACCTTCAGGGGTCATAAGCTGTGTGCTTCCGAAAAAAACCGGGGAGCGTTCCGGGTCCTCGGAGCCGTCGGGCTTGATGGGCACCATTTTACGTATTGAAGCAACCTTGAGATCCGTAACGGATTCTTCCCGGTAAAGGTTGTCTTTGTTTACTGTGAAATCGATATTTTGGCCTTCTGCGCCGTTGGGCATGATAAAAACCTCCTTTTGGTAATATTAATTTGATGCACTCATAAAAAGTCTGATTTCAGATGGCGCCGAAAAAAGTTCAAGATCAAGGCTTGCACAATTTCGAAGAATACAGCGTACTTAGCGTACGTGAAATTATGAGAAATTGTGCGTAACGCAGATATTGGACTTTTTACGGTGCCATCAATTATAATAAAATATTCATCAGAAGCCGGATGTCAAAATGAAAAAATATTATGAAATAAATTCTGGCCATCTGTTTTCATGGTGTTTCGGTTTGCTGCTGCTTTTCGGGCTTGTTTTGAGCAGTATGCACAGCTATCTGTTGTTCCACAGCCTGGCAGAGGTTTTCAGCATGCTAGTCTCTTTTTCCATATTTCTGTTTGCCTGGAATACGCTGGGCTTTACCAGGGAGCGCTACCTGATAGTA
This sequence comes from Desulfobacteraceae bacterium, assembly GCA_021737565.1. Classification (GTDB taxonomy): domain Bacteria; phylum Desulfobacterota; class Desulfobacteria; order Desulfobacterales; family Desulfosalsimonadaceae; genus Desulfosalsimonas. The sequence continues at coordinate 101,042 of JAIPDS010000001.1, forward strand.
CTCGGCATTGCATATCTTTTTGCAGGCTGTCTGGATTTAAGCCATATGCTCGCCTATAAGGGTATGGCGGTTATTGCGGTTGACGGGGCCAATCATGCCACCCAGGCCTGGATTGCAGCCAGGTATGTGGAAAGCCTCTCTCTGCTTGCGGTGCCCTTTCTTTTCAAGAGACGGATAGATCATCGCATGGTGTTTGCCATATATTTTACGGTTTCCGGCGCGCTGTTTCTGATGATTTTTGCTTTTAAGGTTTTCCCGGACTGCTATGTCGGCGGCACCGGGTTGACTCCGTTTAAAATAATCAGCGAATATATAATATGTGTTATTCTGATTGCCGCCGGAATTGCGCTTTATTTTCGCAGGGATGCGGTTGACGGAATCATGTTTAAGCTGCTGCTTGCCTCAATAGGATTTACGGTGGCCTCCGAGATTGCATTTACCAGTTATATCAGCGTCTACGGACCGGCCAACATGATCGGTCACCTGTTTAAAATTATTTCCTCCTACCTGGTATACAGGGCTATTGTAGTTCACGGCTTGCGGGCGCCTTATAAGAGCATGTTCCGTGAGCTTTCAGCCAGCAAAAGCGAACTGGAGCGCTATTCCCACAGCCTTGAAAGCTGCGTTGCAGAACGCACCAGGGAGCTGGAGGAAAGCAACCGGGAACTTCGTTATCTTTCCGGCCAATTGGTCACTGCAGAGCAGAAGGAACGAAGACGCATTGCCAGGGACCTGCATGACAGCATCAGCCAGTCGCTTTCAGCAATAAAGCTTTCCGTGGAAAATATATCAAGCAACTTAAGCGGCCGGCTTGACAGCAAGGATAAGGCCGCGCTGGAAAAGATCGTTTCCATGTGCAAAGAGGCCATCCAGGAGGTCCGGCGGATAATAATGAACCTGCGGCCGCCGGCCCTGGACAGCGGTATAAACGCGACTATAGATTCGCTGTGCCGGGAATTCAACAGCTTTTATCCCGATATCCGCATAAGAAAGAAACTGGAAGTCCGGGATGACAGGCTTCCCGAAGAGGTTAAGGCGACGATTTTTCGCCTGCTTCAGGAGGCTTTAAACAATATAGGCAGGCACAGCGGGGCCGGCAGTGTAAATGTTTTTCTTTCAGAGGCAAACCGCGGCATACGTTTTGAGGTTATAGATGACGGAAAAGGGTTTGATCCAAAAACAATGCCCGACTCAAAAGAAGGCGGCGGCTTTGGCCTGGCCGGCATGCAGGAGCGTGCCGAGCTTTCCGGCGGAGCGTTTTATATCCGGAGCCGCCGGGGTGCGGGCACATCTATCGTGGTAACCTGGCCGGATGATAAAGCCGGCGGCCGGTTTGCCTCTGCCGGGTGAGCCCCGCGCAAAGGCGGCATTTTTTTATTCCACCCTGAAAAAGGATTCCTCGAATTCCGGCCGGTCCTTGTAGCGGGACATGAAAAATCCCGGCAGAGACTCGGCCTGTTCAAACAGGTTGGGGTCGGCCTCTATTCCGGCCTCGTGAAGGGCTTTTACCACCTTTTTCGGATCCGGGGGGCAGCCCTTTACCGCGATCATCCTGCCTATATTCGGATGATCTTTGTTCTTTTTGTACATGCACTGGCCCAGCAGGATCGTTGCATTCATCCCTGGGGTCGGCTCCATGGATTTTCCGGTAAGAACCTCCACATTGTCCCAGGGCTCGCCTTTCCATGCATGGCGGATAGCAGTGAGAACCAGGCCGTTTAAGCCGGTGCAGTAGGTGCACATTGTGCTGTCAAACTTTCTGTAAAAAAGACCCTCAACGCCCTGCTTTGCCAGCGGCAGCGGCAATTCGCGGGTTTTTTCCCTGCTGTAGGCAAAATCCCATTCATGGTGCATAGCCGCGTTTTCTATATTCTCTCCCAAGATTTCAACATCTGAGAGATCCGCCGGCCGTCCCCGGTTTGCCGCGGCATGGGCAAGATAAGGCACGTTCCGGGGGTCATGGCCCAGCAGGCGGGCGGCCGCCATATCTGCGGACAAAACGTCCGCAGATGCCGCAAGCAGGTTGCTTCTGTGCATTTTGCCGTCAAATCCCGGGCCGCGCTCCACGGTGTATATTCCGTCAACCAGGGTAAGCATGGGGGGCATTTTGTCCGCAAGCCTTGCTATATGGTAGTGCAAATCCTTTTCAGGATCCGCGCTGTGGCATTTTTTGCGGGATGGTATGTCTATGATCCCCTTGAGGTTCTTGATTCCCAGGCTGACAATGGTCTGATTGTGAGTCTTCATGGCCGGAAGGTTGACCACGAAATCGCTGTTTATTATATCCGTGTTAAACTTAAGGGTTATGCCGTCTCCCAGGTCAACCTTTTCAAATGGGCGTTCCATTACAGCCAGGGTTTTTACCCCGTATTTTTCCTCCAGCCTTTTGTAGCCCAGGGTTTCAAATGCATGGGCGGGGGTCTGCTTGTCCCTGGGATCCGCCACGATGCCCTCGCCTATGGTTATGTCTTCTATTCCGTGCTCCTTTAAAAGCCGGACCACGTCCTCTATCACCCTTGAGGTGGTTATCACTCCCCATTTGGGAAATTTGCAGGCTCGTGTCCAGAACACGATATTGGGCTTGATAAATACCCTGGCCTTATCAGGCAGATGATCAAGGCCGCCGCATAATTCAACCGCCTTTTTAACGGATTCATACGCTTTTTCATATCTGACTACGGATACTTTGTATTTTTCCATTTTTTACTGTTCTTCCTTTTCGGTTTTCCCTTCTATAAAGCCGGGTCTTGCAAAGGACGGGTTTGGATAGGTGTAGAAACCTTTGCCGGTCTTTGTTCCAAGATATCCTTTATCAACGTATTTCTTTAAAAAGTCGGCGTTTTTCTTTGCCTGCAAATCATTGATCTGCCCGGCCCAGTAATCGGTTACCTTCCAGACTGTGTCAATACCGATGTTGTCAATCAGGCCGAACGGCCCTATGCTCATCCCCATGACCCCCATCCAGGCCCGGTCTATGTCTTCGACAGATGCAACCCCGTTTGCCGCAAGACTCTGGGCTGATTCCAGCAACTGCATAAGCATGGCGTTAAAAACGTATCCGGTATTTTCTTTTTTAAGTACAATGGGAATCATGCCTATGCGTCTTGCAAAAGATTCTATAAGTTCCACGGTCTGTCCGGACGTGCCGGGATGAGGCATTATGTCCACGATTTTATTGTATTTGGTATCGTGGAAGTGAAAGGCGGCAAACCGGTCCGGCCGGCCTGTGGCCCCGGCGAACATGGAGGGCAGAAGGGAGGATGTATTTGTTGTAAATATTGTATGTTCGGGGCATATGGTGTTGAATTCGGCAAACACCCTGCCTTTAAGCTCCGGATCCTCGGGGATGGATTCGCTTAAAAAATCGGCGTTTTTGCCTGCTTTTTCAGGATCTGTTTCGGTTTTTATGCGCTCCATGGCTGCTTCTGCTTCCTTTTGGCCCGCCCCGCCGCCTCTGATGTGTTTCTGCGCCAGTCTGCCCATTCGCTCCATTGCTGATTTTAGCACATCATCGTTAACATCGTGCATGATGACTTCGTAGCCGCCTGCCGCGCACTGAAAACCGATCTGCTGGCCCATGGTGCCAGAACCGATAATAAGAACCGTAGAGATATCCTCGATTTTCAACTAAACCTCCTTTCGCCGTAAAACCTGTTTTAAATATTATTTCATTTTCAGTATCCTTCTGGCCGCCTCCTTCATATCCCGGCTGTATTGGTCAAACCCGCGTTCCCGGACAAAAAAGTGCCGGAAGTGCCTTGCTCCTTCCACAAGCGTTATAAGAGCCGTTGCTGTGCGCATGGGGTCCGGGGAGGAAATAATGCCGGCATCCGCCCCGTTTTTGATTTCTTTGGCCAGAAAATGCAAAAAACCGTCATATAGCCATCTGATTTTTTGATGAATAAGAGGATTGCGGAAGCTTGCGCCGATTATGGCAAATGATCCGGCAATATGGATTTTTTTATAATACTGTTTTCCCCACAGTACGTCAAGCAGACGTTCCAGGCGGTCCCCGGGTGAAAAATCCTTGAGAGTTAAGCTTTTAAAAAGTTCCGCGTATTCTTCAATAACGTAGTCGACAAGATCAAGGGTAAGGTTTTCCTTGGTTCCAAAGTAATGGAGAATCAGGCTGGGATGTATGTTGATTCTTGCGGCTACCCGGGCTATTGATGCGCCTTCAAAGCCGTGTTCAAGGATGGTCTCATAGAAGCTTTTAATTATTTCGGGTTTTCTGATCCTGGCGTTTTGCCTTTGTTTTGCGGTATCGGAAATTTTATTCTCCATGGCTTTTTCCGCAAGCCTGCCGCCCGGCCCTTTTTTTCCCGGAACTCCGGAAATAAGACCCTCCCCGGCAGTTTCGCGGGGGAGGGTCTTTAAGGAGGGGGGCGCACGTTAAGACAATTAATTAACTGAATGGTTGGTTAATTAATATATTCTGCAAAAACCGGTGTCAAGGAAAATATGGGGCTCTATATCCCAAAAACATGACCCAAAGATTTGCCTGCTTGACCGGAGCGCTGTAATAAAATAGATAATATGTATATAAATATGATAAGATTTATCAGGTCTGTTGCGGGTTTTAGCACCCGGAATTTTTAGCTTGAGGTGTTTATATGTACAGGGCGGCCAACAGGTTTTTTATTCTGCTTATTATGCTCCTGGGGCTTCCGCTTGCCGGGGTATGGATTTTTACGGACCGGCGGCTTTCGGTTTACTTTGATTTCCCGCCAAAGTTCGGCCTGGTCGGGCATGCTCCTTTTTCATGGCCGGTGTTTACAGGGCTTGCAATTCTGATCCTGGTCTGCCTGGCGCCGTTTGCGGTGAGAGGAATCCGGTTTTTCAAACAGGAGCAAAGCCGGCAGGGCGGTTATGCCGAAGCCTTCCCTGTCTGGGGATGGGCGGGGATACTTATCTGCGCGGCAGCCTGGTTTCTTGACTGGACACGGTTTGAATGGTTTGCCGGGTTCCAGGCTTATCCTTTTCCATTTATGTGGCTGGGCTACATCCTGGTGGTAAACGCCTTTTGCTGCAAGAGAACAGGCGCATGCCTTATGCGGCGGAAGCCGGCATTTTTCCTTTTGCTGTTTCCCGCGAGTGCTGTTTTCTGGTGGTTTTTTGAGTATCTTAACCGGTTTGTGGGAAACTGGTATTATGTCGGGGTGGAAATGCCCGGCCCGGCACAGTATATAGTGTATGCCACTGTATGTTTTTCCACTGTTCTGCCGGCTGTGTGGAGTACGGCTGAATTGCTGGAGTCTTTTTCTTTTTTTAAAAAGGCATACAGAAACTTTTTCGTTGTAAGGCCGGGCAACCCGCGTCTTGTTGCTTCGGCGCTGCTCGGCATCGGGGCAGTGGGGCTTTTTTTCCTGGGGATTTTTCCGAATTTTCTTTTCCCGCTGCTGTGGGTTTCTCCGCTGTTGATAATAGTGTGCTTCCAGGTAATAGACGGAAGGCGGCATATATTTTCTCCTGTCAGGCACGGTGACTGGAGCCGGCTTCTATGTTTTGCAGCAGCCGCCCTGGTATGCGGGTTTTTCTGGGAGATGTGGAATTTTTACAGCATGGCCAGGTGGGAATACAGCGTCCCGTTTGTCCACGGCTTCCAAATATTTGAGATGCCTCTGCTCGGCTATGCCGGATATCTTCCGTTCGGACTTGAGTGCGCCGCAGTGGGCGGTGTTATAGAGGAGCTTGTCTCCGGCGGAGATTAGCAGTCTTTAAAAATTTTCGGGGCCAGGATATGGAAATTATCGGCGGCTACAGGTTGACTGAAAAGATCAGCGAAAGCAGACTTTCCGAGCTTTTCAGAGCCGAGCGCAGAAATGACGGCCTAAGGGTTGTTATCCGGTTTCTGCGCGCGCCTGCGCTGTCGGCAGCAGAAGCGGCCAGGTTTAGAAAGGGGTTTGGAAATATAGCAAACCTGGAAATCGAGGGCATTGTCAGGCTGTATGAGCTTATTGAACATGAGGACGGCTTTGCAATTGTCATGGAGGATTTCAGGGGTGGTTCCCTTAAGTCCCGAATTGGTCCGGCGGGCATGGACGTTGGGCAAGCACTTGATATTGCGATTCGCCTGGCCGGAATCCTGGGCCGGATACATGAAAAAGGGCTGGTGCACAAGGCCTTAAAGCCCTCAAACATCCTTATAAATGAGATGCCGGACTCGTGCAGGATAACCGACTTCGGAGCCCTGAGCATAATTACAAAGGAGAATGAAGATATATACGCCCCCGGGGTGATTTCCGGAACCCTGCCCTACATGGCCCCGGAGCAGACCGGCCGGATGAATCGGAGGGTTGACCGGCGCACGGATTTGTACTGCCTTGGAGCAGTGTTCTACGAGATGCTGACAGGCGTTGCCGTGTTTGTATCCGATGACCCCATGGAGATAATTCATTGCCATATAGCAAGGATTCCCGCCGCCCCTTCAGAGGTAAAACACGGCATCCCCGGCGCACTTTCAGACGTGGTAATGAAGCTTTTGCTCAAGGCCCCTGAAGATCGCTACCAGAGCGCCTACGGTCTTCTTGCCGACCTGGAGCACTGCAGGCGCATGCTTGCTGAAAAAGGGAGGGTAGAACCTTTTGAACTCGCCCGCAGAGACATGTTTCTGGATTTTGATTCCCCGGGCCGTCTTGTGGGGCGGGAAAATGAGACAGCCTCCCTTAAAAAATGTTTTGACCGCGTGATGGAATTTCGAAAGCCCGGGGTCTCGATTCTTACAGGGCCGGAAGGCATCGGCAAGTCCGCCCTGGCGGAAACGGTTTGCAGCTCGGTGGCACTTGAAAGCGGCTATTTTATTGCCGGCAGATACGACCAATTCAGGAGGGAGGTCCCGTACAGCGCTATAATACAGGCCTTTATGTCGCTTGTCTCCAGACTTCTGGCAGAGGGCCCCGAGCGGATTGAAAGCTGGAGAAAAAGGATTTCAGAGGCCCTTGGCTCAAGCGGAAGGGTTATAACGGAGGTGATTCCCAACCTTGAGCTTATCGTGGGGCAGCAGCCCGAGGTGCCGGAACTGGGGCCGGGGGCGGCAAGGAACCGTTTTGTTCATGTTTTCACAAATTTCGTGCAGACATTTGCAAGTTCCGCCCACCCGCTTATTCTGTTTTTGGACGATCTCCAGTGGGCCGACCGGGAGAGCCTCGGATTTCTGGCAAGACTTGTTGAGGGAATGGATAAGGGGTGTATGTGGCTGGTCCTTGCGTATCGGAACACCGAATCAGGCGTAACTGATCTGCTTGTCCGTACAATCGGGGAAATTGAAAATACCGTGGAAAATGTGGTCAGGGTGGATCTCGGGACCCTGGACCGTGAGGCTGTCTGCTCAATGATTTCCGGTATGCTTAAAAACGGTGTTGATGCCGCGGCTCCCCTTGCCGCTGTGGTGCATGAAAAGACAGGCGGCAGTCCTTTTTTTGTAAGCCAGTTTTTAAAAAACCTTTATGAAAAAGACTGTCTGAATTTTGACCCGTCCCGGGGATGGCTCTGGGACGAAGAGCAGATCCTCGGCCTTGAGGTCACGGACAACGTTGTGGAGCTTATGACCGGCAAACTCTCGGGCCTGCCCGGAGAAACCCGGGATATATTAAAAACCGGGGCCTGCATAGGCAACAGGTTTGACCTGGAGACCCTTGCCGCTGTGCGCGGGATGTCTATGGATGAAGTGACGGATGCGGTGGAGCCCGCCTTAAAATCCGGATATCTGCATTATACGGGGGAGATGTGCCGTTTTGTCCACGACAGGCTGTGGGAGGCGGCCTATGCCCTGATTTCCGCACAGGAGCGTTCCCGTTTGCATCATGATATCGGATGGTACGTATACAGAGGCATGGAGAATCAGGAGGAGCTCTACAAGAATATTTTTTTCATAATAAACCATCTAAATGCGGGCAGGGACAGCATCACCAGCGAGTGGGAGCGAAAGGAGCTTGCCCGTTTAAACCTTCTTGCGGGTGAGAAATCACGTGACACAGCGGCATACCAGTCAGCCCTTGCATGCCTGCGTATCGGGATCAGCCTCTTAGACAATGACGCCTGGCAGCAGGACTACACACTGGCCCTGAAATTGTATACAGAAGAGGCAAGGGCGGCTTACCTGAATGCCGATTTTGATGAAATGGAGGAGCGTGTCAGGCAGATCGTTCATAATGCCAGGACAGTGCTCGATATGATCGATGCCAGGGAAATACAGATCCAGGCTTATCTTGCCCGGCGTAAAATCGCCGAAGCAGTGGGTCTTGCATATGCTGTGCTCGAATCTTTAGGTGTCAGGTTGCCTCACCGGGCCTCAAGTGCAAGAAGAATATGGGAGCTGCTTGGCGTGCGTATGGTTTTGCGGGGCAAGTCGGATTATGAAATAGTTAATTACCGGCCGATGGACGATCCCTACGCAAAGGCCGCAGTGCGGATCGCTACCAGCGCTTTGATAGCATTTTACATAGGAGGGTATACAACAGATATGACCATTCTTATTCTGCGGATGGTGCGCATCTGCTTTTCAAAAGGGGTGTGCGCCCAGACGCCTCACTGGCTGGCATCATATTCAGGGATGCTTTTTGCCATGAACAGGCTGGACGAGGCGCGCAGGTTTGGAGATCTGGCCCTGGAAATGGCAAAGCGGCTCGGCTCCAGGGAGATACAGATAAGGTATCTGGTGTATGCCCAGACCAGGCACTGGCGTGATCCTCTGGCTGAATGCTGCAGGGACATCCTGGAAAATTATCGCCGGGCACTGGAGTTCGGTGATGTTGACTACAGCGCCTATTCAGCAGGCCAGTATTGTCACCTGGCTTTTGGCGCCGGCCGCAGACTGGATGTTCTGGCGAGGGAAACAGAGAGCTACGGCAGCGTGATAAGACGCTACGGCCAGATGGTCCCCCTTCATCTGATACTGATTCTCCAGCAGGTAATCGGTAAGTTAAGAGGGGATCCGGAGAATTTTGAAGCCCCGGAAGGCCAGGCGCACAGCGATGAGGCCCTGATCCCGGACATGATAAGAGCCGGGGAAAGAGCCGGGCTTTTTCTTGTATATACCTACAGGCTCATGATCTGCTTTATTTTCGGCGAGCATGAAAAGGCGGAACAAAACGCGGAAAAAGCCAAGACATATCTTGATGCAGGGGTGGGGCTTTACATGTTTGCGGTGTTTTATTTCTACCGGGCGTTAAATCAGCTTGCTGTTTTTGGCCGCCTGCCGGATTCACGAAAAAAGGAGGAATGGAGAAAGATAGAAAAAGCGGCTTCAAGGCTGAGGCTGTGGGCGGCCTATGGCCCCTGTAATCATGGTCATAAATTGGACCTGGTGGAAGCAGAGATGGCCCGGGTCAGGGGGGAGCCGTTAAATGCGGAGAACCTGTATCACAGGGCCGCGGACCGGGCGCGGGAAAACGGTTTTATACAGGTTGAAGCCCTTGCCTGCGAACTGGCCGCACTTTTCTATCTGCAAAGAGGTATGCGCGATTTTGCCTCGCTTTTCATGGTAAGGGCCTATGAGTGCTACAAAAAATGGGGCGCTTCTGCAAAGGCGGAGCAGTTGGAAAAAAACAGGGCCGAACTGCTGAGGGGTCCGGTTATAAGACTTTCTGAAGGACCGGAGATTGATCGGATTTCAGGTGTGGAGCGGCGTCCGGGGCTTGATCTCTCCACCGTGATAAAGGCCTATCAGGCCATATCAGGAGAAATTATTCTGGAGCGCCTTTTGGAAAAGCTCATGCGAATTGGCCTGGAAAATGCTGGAGGGCAGAGGGGTGTGCTTCTTTTAGAAGACGAGGGGCGGTTGTATGTTGAAGCCGAGACAAATTCGTCCGGCAATGTCAAAGTGTTGGAGTCTGTTCCGGTTGAAAATTATTCACGCATTCCGGCGGCTATAGTCTCATATGTGCACAAGACCATGGAAAACATTGTAATAGACAACGCATCATCGGATGAAAGATTTTGCCGGGATCCGTATATCCTGGAAAACAGCGTCAAGTCGGTCCTCTGCGCGCCGATCCGCCGCGGCAAAGAGCTAAGCGGTCTGTTTTACGTGGAAAACAACCTTGCACCAGGGGCTTTTTCAAACCAGCGTCTTGATCTTCTTATACTATTGTCGGCCCAGTCTGCAATAGCGATTGAAAATGCAAAACTTTTCGAAATGGCCAGGCGCGACGGACTTACAGGACTTGTTAATCACAGGTATTTTCGCTATTCCCTGGAAAAAGAACTCAGAAGGGCTTCGGGGGAGAGCCATCCGGTTTGGCTGTTTATGCTGGACATTGACCTGTTCAAGGACTTTAACGACACATACGGCCATCAGGCCGGAGACGAGGTTTTAAGACAGGTTGCAGGAATAATTCAGACAAATTCTCCTGACAGGGATCTTGTCAGCCGTTACGGGGGCGAGGAATTCGCCGTTATATGTCCTGAGAAGCCTTTGGACGAGGCAAAGCGTCTGGCAGAAAAGATTCGCATGGACATTGAGTCAAATGTTACGCATTACCGGGGCCGGGACCTGAAAGTAACGATTAGCATCGGGATTGCCGGAACTTTTCTTGCCGGGGCGACAAGCGCTGATTCCCTTATCCGGATGGCTGACAGTGCGCTTTATACGGCAAAAACAAAAGGGAGAAACCGGGTGGCGGTTTACGGATAGGAAAGAGCAAACATGTACCTTCGTTATTATGGGCTTGCCAGAAAGCCTTTTGAGATAAACACTGATCCGGAGTTTTTCTGGTACGGGGAAAAACATCGCGAGGCTCTATCCACTCTCAGGTACGGAATTCTTGAGAGCAAGGGGTTTCTGCTTTTGACCGGTGACGTGGGAGTGGGGAAAACCACCGTGGTAAATGCGCTTTTAGCAGGTCTTGATCCGGGCGATATAGCTGTTGCAGTACATGATCCCGGGCTGGACAGGCTTGATTTTTTTAATTTTATTGCAAAGTCATTCGGGCTTGACGGGCCCTTTAATACAAAGGGGGAATTTCTTATTGAGTTTATCGGGTTTATAACCCGATGTCACTATCAGGGCAGGCGGGTGCTGCTTATAATTGACGAATGCCAGCTTATAAGCGATTCCTTGTTAAGTGAGATAAGGCTTTTTTCAAACCTGGAAAAAAAGGGCAAAAAGCTGATAAACGTATTTCTGGTCGGGCAGCTCGAGTTAAACGATCTTCTGCTTCGCCCGGAAAACAGAGCCATGCGCCAGAGAATAACAGTAAATTACAATATAGAGCCCCTGTCCCTAAAAGAAACCGAAAAATATGTAAAACATCGCCTTGCAGTGGCCGGGGGAGCGAGGGAGATATTTGAGAAAAGTTGTATAAAAGAAATTTATAAATTTTCCGGGGGCTGTCCCCGGCTTATAAACATTATCTGCGACCGGGCTCTTCTTACCGGCTATGTTTTTTCGCAAAAACGCATATCAAAACGTATCATCCGGGAATGCGCAAAAGAGCTTGATATTTCGGGCCGGGGGTTTTCAGGGTAGTGGTTTGGAAAGGTAAAATTTACAAACATTGCAAATTTTTCCGGTTTGATATATAATTTCTATGTTTCCGTACATATTATGTAATATCAGTTTATTAAAAGGCGCAGAGGTATGAAGCGAGAAAAGATTTTGACTATGCTTGCAAACAGTCACGATATTAAGCATCGGTATTCGGTAAAAAACTTCTATATCTTTGGATCAGTTGCCCGGGGGGAAGATAAAGAAGGCAGTGATGTTGATCTTTTAGTGGAGTATGAGCCCGGTGCCCGTGTAGGAATGTTTCAATTTGCAAGGCTTCGAAGAGAGTTGAGTGAAAGATTGGCCTGCGAGGTTGATCTGGCCACTCGCGAATCTTTGCACAAGGATCTAAGGGACGATATTTTGAAGGAAGCTGTTCATGCCGCATAGAAAATGGAGTCTGCGGATAAGTGATATCCTGGAATCCATTAAAAGGATCTTTGAGTACACTCAGGATATGGATTTTGAACAATTTAAGACCGATACTAAAACAATTGATGCTGTTGTGAGGAATTTTGAGATTGTTGGAGAGGCCGCCTCACATATCCCAGAGGAAATTTCCATGGAACATCCCGAGATACCATGGGGGGATATGAGGGATATGCGAAATATACTTGCACATGAGTATTTCGGTATAAATGAAAAAATTGTATGGAATACTATTCAGGACGATTTGCCGCCGTTAGTTCCCTTGCTGCAGAAACTACTTGACAGGCATGGCGCTTAATTTTTTTGTTGATGGTTTTTTATTCACTTTGCTTCGAATACTTTTAAGCAGTTCCCTGGCCTCCTCGTATTCCGGGAAATCCTGTTCTGATGCAAGGCAAGCTTCAAGCTCCTTTTCGGCCGCCTCTGTTTGTCCGTCTTTATACATTGCCAGGGCCAGATGGTATCGCAGGGTCGGAAGGTCCGGGCGTTTTTCCACTGCCGCGCTGAACTGGGTCAGTGCAAGTCCGTAAGCCCCCCTTTTATAATGCACCCATCCCAGGGTGTCTGTAATGTAAGGGTCGTACGGAAAGGCTTCCTTGGCCGTCATTGCAAGCTGTAAGGCCTCTGCGAGATCGGGTTTGCTTTCGTTTGCCATCAGCCATGCAAGGTTGTTGGCGGCTGCGGCAAATTTTGGTCTTTGCTTTAATGCGTCCTGGTAGGCTTTTTTTGCACCTTCAATATCTCCGGCTTCCTGCAGCAGGGTGCCTATGGCCATGTAGCCTCCGATGAAATCCGGATTTTTTTCCGTGGCCTCCCTGAATCTTTTGATTGCCTCTTTTGTTTTTCCTGTGCGGGTGAGTATGTCTGCGCTGGCAGCGTAAATTTTGGGATTTTCAGGATCGGTTTCCAGGGCTTTTTCAAGAAGCGCAAGGGCCTTGTCAGGAGATTTTTCAAATCTGTCTGTCAGCCTTGCCAGCAGAACCATATTGTCGGAATTTTCCGGGACTATGCCCACCTGTTTTCTTACCCTGGAAACTGCCGTATCTGTGCGGTTTTCCCGGATGTGTATCCCTGCGAGCATCTCAAGGCCGGAGGTGGCCCCCGGTTTTAGCAGAAGGAGTTCTTCAAGGGTCTGAATAGCCCGATCCGGCTCGCCGTGTGCCAGATAGGCGGCCGAGAGGTTATACAAGACCTCGGTATTTTCCGGTGCCTGCTTTTTCACTTTTTCAAAAAGGCTTACTGCCTTTTCTGTTTCCCGGGATGCGATAAGGGCCTTTCCCAGGATAACTGCCGCGCGCAGGTTCCCCGGGTCGGTTTGCAGGGCTTTGCCCGCCTCTTTTTTGGCGTTTTTAAAATCTCTTTTAAGCAGCATGTTATAGGCCATAAGAGAACGCGCCCCTGCGTGTTCCGGTGAAAGCCTGAGCGCCTGATTCGTTGATTTTAAAGAAAGCTGTGTCTCCCCGGTGTTTAGATGAGCAGATGCTTTCATGTAATGGGCTTCGGCCCATCTTGGATAATCCTGTACGAGCCTGTCTGTTATCTGCAGGGCACGTCGGCTTTGGCCTTTGCGTATAAGCAGTCCTGCCCGGACAAGGCCGGCCAGGGGATGATCCGGCTGAGAGGCAAGTATCTTTTCAACCAGTTCTGCGGCCTGCCTGTTTTTACCTGTCTCATAGTAGAAATCAGCAAGGTTTGCCATTTCGTCTTCGGGTTTTACTGCTTTTTCAATTGCCTGCAGGTATGCCTGCCCGGCTTTTTCACGCTCATTGATGCCGCGGTAGAAATTGCCGGTAAGAGTATAGGTTTGTGGCGAATCAGGAAAGTTTTGGCTCAGTCTTTGCAAGATGTTTTCTGCCATATCATGGTCGCCCTGATTGAGATAAAAGGCGGCGAGTTCTTTGAAAACAAGGGGTTCAGGGCTTATTTCCAGGGCTTTTTCAAGCGCCCGGCCTGCTTCATCTGGGCTGTCAAGGGCTTTTAAAACGCGCGCCTTGATAATATAATAGCGGGCCTCGGCAGGGTTTATCTCAAGGGCTTTTGAGATTGCCTGTTTGGCGGCGTTTATGTTTTTTTCTGAAAGTTCAATCCTGGCAAGCAGCGCCCATGCATCGGGAAAATTTCCGTTTGCCTCTAAAATCTGTAAAGCAGTTTTGCGGCTTTCTTCCAGGTGCCCTGCCTGCATATACATTTCAGCGGTTTTAAGAAGGGCATCGGTATTTTCCGGATCAAGGGCTGATGCCTGCTTCAGGTGTCTGAATGCCTTTGCAGGCTCGCCTGTCTTTAAATAAGCAAGCCCCAGCCTGTAGCGGGCATCCGCAAATTCCGGGTCGATCTGGACAGCGTTTCGATATTCTATGATCGCGGCTTTATATTCATCGGTTTTTTCGTATTTAAGGCCTTTTCTGAAATGATCCGATTTTTTTTCCTCCGGGGTGCTGCATCCGCAAAGGAGCATGAATGAAATAATAATTGCCGCTGCAAACTGTAAAGCATTAAGAAAAATTTTCATTTTAAAATCGCCCCTGTTGAAAAATAATTGGAGATTAACGAAACAGCAGTTAACTTTTGTGAAAAATTTACTTTAAAATATTCTCTGCAGAAATAATGCCAAATTTGATGGACTCGTAAAAAGTCGATTCCAGACGGCAAAGTAAAAAGTTCAAGATCAAGGCGCGCAAAATCCCGAGGAATGCAGCGTACTCATCGTACGTGAAATTCCGAGGGATAAAGCGCAACGCCGATATTGGACTTTTTACGAAGCCGTCAAGTTTGATGCATAAGAAAGGAAGGCTTCATATGAACTTATCACCGCATCGCACAAAACTGATTTTTTTACTTTCGTTTCTGGTTTTTTCAACTGCAATGCCGGTTTTCGCCCAGCAGGCCGGAAGTCAAATGCCGGCTGCCTCAGAACAATACATACTCGGGGCCGGTGATGTCGTGGATATAATGGTTTATGGTGAGCCCGAGATTTCGCACACTGTTTTTATAAGAATTGACGGCAAGATTTCCCTGCCCCTGGCGGGAGAGGTGTCTGCTGCGGGAATAACGCCGGCCATGCTCGCCGAAAAAGTCACCGGGAAACTGGAGCGCTTCCTGGAAGATCCCAATGTGACGGTGATTTTGGCAGAAAGCAGAAGCAAAGTTTACTATATACTCGGCCAGGTGGAAAGCCCGGGCGAATATCCGATTACACGGCCGGTCACCGTGCTTCAGGCCATAGCCCAGGCCGGGGGATTTCTTGAATGGGCCCAAAAAGACCGCATCATGATCGTGGGCGGCCCGGGCGGAGATGCGAAAGAAGGTAAAGTTTCATATTTTAATTATGACAGGTTCTTAAAGGACGGTGCCGGAGGAGGCAATGTTTTAATCCAGCCGGGCGATACCATTGTAATCCCTTAAAAGGAAAAGAGGTCTGACGTTGATTCCCTTGAAAACAGTACGTTTCTTGCCGGTTATCGCCCTGGTTTTGTTTTTTTCTGCATCTGCTGCCGGTGCGCAAAGCATTCTAGGAGGCGGGCTCTCTGTTGAGCAAGGCTATGATTCCAATATTTACAGGGAGCCTGAAAACGAGGTGTCTGAATGGACCACCACGGTGTCCCCGATCCTTGATTATACGAGGGCTGCCAGACACAGTTTGTTCTCATTGCGCTATGTGCCAGGGTTTGTCTACATCTGCCGCACTGATGACATTCGCATTGACCATTTTGCTGATGCAGAATACGGTTTTGAGTTGACACGGAATTTGCATGTGGATTTTTCAGACACGTTTGTAAAGACAGAAGACCCTTATGAAGATCCCGAAGATATTGAAGGGGGCATTGATCTGTCAGACAGAAGGGGCCGGCGCAGATACTGGACCAACAGGTTTGAAGCCAGTGCTGCTTATACGTACGGAATGGAGAGAGTTCTGGAAATGGGATATCGGAATTATGTGCTAAGAGATCAGGAGGAAGATTATTTTGATTATGTCCGGCATTCCCCTTTTGCCACGGTAAGCCATCGGGTCAACCACCAGTGGGACGTACGGCTTGAATATGGTTTTGTAATGGGGGACTTTGTAGAGGAATCCGAGGAATCAGAGGATCTGACTTCAAACACGGGTGATTTTTACCTGTATTACCGGATTACCCCTTTTACCCGGATTTTCGGCCATCTCGGATATTCGCGGACCGATTACGAGGAGGGCATAGACGACTACCAGGTTTATACCGCCGCATCAGGTGTTGAGCACAGGTATTCGCCCACATTGGACCTTGAGTTCGAAGCCGGTTCTTCCCTTGTTGAGCGTGAAAATTTTTCTGATACCAGCGCATTTTACATGCGCGCAGGCATTGATAAAACCTGGCAAAGAACTTCATGGTACCTAAACGGGGAAAGCGGCCTGGATGCACACGAGTTTTCAGGGGCAGACGATGACCTGGGCCTGTCCCGATACTGGAGCGTTGGTACAGGCTTTAGCCGCACCCTGTTGCGAGGCGTTGAGGGGTCGGCGGATTTTTCCTATCGCTATGACGATTACCTGGAGCGCGAGCCAAGGGTCGATGAACAGCTTTTTGAAGCCTCTGCCGGGCTTTCATGGTCTTTTTCCCGGTGGTACGAGATTTTCTGCAGATATGTTTTTGTTGACCACGATGCGGACATAGAGGAAGACAAATACGTGGATCACCGCTTTTTTGCAGGAATTTCAGCCGAAAGGGATTTTTTCCGATGGTAGGATCGCAAAAAGAACAGTCCCAATTAGACGTATTAAAAAATTACATGAACCTGCTGGTAAAACGCAGCAGACTGATTGCCGTGTGCATCCTGGTGGCGGTTACAGCGGGTCTTCTGTTTTATCTTTCCCAGCCCAAGATATATGAATCCAGTGCTTCCATAATTTATCAGGAACAGCGGATCAATCCTTCCAGGTTTTCCCCTGACGAGACCCGGCAGATGCGGGAAATGGTAAATACAGTGGCCCAGCAGGTTATGAGCAGGGGCAATCTTGAAAATATGATAGGAAGCTACAACCTTTACCAGAACCCGGAAAAAGAACCGTCCATGGCGGGGCTCATCGCAAGGGCGCGGGACAATATTGATGTAACAATGGCGCGCGACAGGGGAAACGTTTTTTCCGTATCCTTTCAGGGAAAGGATCCTTCAACGGTTATGGATGTAACCAACTGGCTTGCCTCAAAATTTATAGAGGAAAACCTGCGGGTAAGAGAAGAGCGCGCAAGGGAGACCTCCTCCTATATACACGACGAGCTTCGAATGGCAAAGCAGCGGCTTAACAAAAAAGAAGCCGAAATGAGGGATTATAAGCTGAAGCACTACAATGAGATGCCGGAGCAGAGAGAGGCCAATATGGGCAGGTTAAACGCCCTTCAGGAGCAGTTCCAGGCGCTTCAGACCAATATATACAACCTGGAGCAGACCCGGCTTCTTATGTCAGAACAGCTCGAGATCAGAAGGAGTCTTCGGGATGAGGAAACAGCCGCAGCTTCGGGCGCGGGCGAAGAAGGGGGAAGCACTACAGCGCAGGAGCTTGCCGAGGCCCGAAGCGCTCTTAATGATCTTCTTGACAGATATAAGTCTGAACATCCGGAGGTAAAGCGGCAGGAACAGCGTATCCGCAGAATCGAGGAAAGGCTTGAAACAGAACGCCGGCAACGGCAGGCGGAGGTGGAGGAGCGTGAACTGCCCGGAGTCCGCGATACGGAGGAAACATTGGTTGGAGAGCGGGATGCGGAGTTTTTAAGCCAACAGGACACCAGGATCGGGGAGCTTGCCGCCAGGATAAGAGAAATTGATGTGAATTTAAAGACCTTGCGCAAGGAAAGTGACAATATCCTGGAGCAGATACGCAACTATCAGCAATGGGTTGAAGCAGCCCCGATCAGGGAGGCTGAATGGGCAGCCCTGACGCGCGATTACGAAGAATTAAGAGATTATCACGATGAGCTGCTTTCCCAGAGCCTTGCAGCAGAGGCTGCTGAAAGCCTTGAAGTGAGGCAGAAGGGAAGCCAGTTCAAAGTTGTGGACCCGGCTTTTATGCCAAAGACACCGATCAAGGGGACTTTTTTAAAAATTCTTCTTGCCTCCATTGCAGCCGGCCTTGCAGCAGGCGGTGGCATAGCCTTTGGACTCGATTTTATGAATACCTCTTTTAAGGATGCAAAAGAAGTTGAAAACTTTCTGCAGCTTCCTGTGACATGCGCCCTTCCCCTGATAGTCACGGAAACCGAACAAAGGCGTGCAAGGATAAAAAGCATTGCCTGGTTTTCGTTTTTTACGGTTTGGGTGGCGGTTTTGATAACAGCGGCGGTTTATTTCTGGCAACAGGGTGATATTATAATTTAAAAAGGTTTTTATATGGGAAAGTTATCAAAAGCTTTTGAAAAATCGCCACAAACGGCCAACCGGGAAACACCGCGCGTAAAACCCCTGCCGGAATCCCGGCAGCACCCGGATACCAAAAAAACCGGACATACGGCAGCAGCCCCCAGGGATCTGGATGCCGGACTTTCACAGGAGCGCTGGGACAGGCGGCTTAAGAAGTCAACGGATCCAAGCTCTCTTTTTTTTGAAAGCTTCCGCAGGCTGCGTGCATCTGTTCTGTATCCTTCATCAGGCAGCAGGCCGAAAACACTTCTTATTACAAGCACGGTTCCGCATGAAGGCAAGGGCTTTGTATGCGCCAATCTGGGAGTAGCCCTGGCCAGGGGAATGGAAAATCATGCCATGATGGTGGACTGCGACCTGAGGCATCCTTCACTCGCACAACTTTTCGGGGTTTCCGGAGATGTTGGCCTTGTGGACTACCTGCAGGACAATGCTGATCTTTCCCTGCTGATCCGCAAAACAGGCCAGTCCAAACTTTCGCTGCTTCCGGCCGGACAGGCGCCGGCAAACCCCGCTGAGATTCTAGAATCAGCAAAAATGACGGGACTCATCAACGAAATGGCGGAACGCTATCCTGATCGCAGTATTCTTTTTGACAGTCCGCCGGGGGTTATAGCATCCGAGACAGCCACTCTGGCAAAACAGGTTGACGGGGTAATCCTTGTGATCCGGTACGGCGCATCAGCAAAAGAGGAAGTAAAAAGATTTGCCGATACCCTGGGGCTGGATAAAATACTCGGCGTGGTCTTTAACGCATACCCGGAAAACGCTGTCGAGGCCTTCCTGGAAAGAAAACTCGGCTACGGCTACGGCTATTACAATTATTCAGCATAGGAGCCGTTAAGCAACCATCAAGAATCATTGAGCAAATTTAATCGGCAGAAATCTTTTTAAATTATGATAAGGAGATAATCCTTAATTCTAGTTTCCAGTTTCTGGTTTCTAGTTTCTGCAGCGGAGCTGCCATGCCCTACATTTTGAAAAAATATTATCCCTGGCGCAACCTTTTGTTTGTTTTAAGCGAAGGGACTCTTATTTTTGTGATTATAAACTGCGTGTTTATTTCGTGGGCAGGAGCGGATGAATTCAGGGAATTTTTCTCCCTTTATATTTTCCGTGCAATTGTGGTCACTTTTGTTTTCCAGTTGTGTTTTTATTATTTTGATCTCTATGACCACACTGTGATCCCTATGTTTTCGGACCACATGCTAAAGGTGCTCCAGACTTTCGGATTCGGCTGCATTGTACTTGCTTTTGTTTATTACATGATCCCCTCTCTTACGATCTCCACGCGGGTATTCTGGTCAGGCCTGTTTGCAGTGGGCGCGGTGGTTCTGTCCTGGCGGTTTACATATTTCAGGCTGCTTGAGCGCAGGATGTTTGACCAGCCTGTGGCGCTTGTGGGTACTGGTCCGTTTGCAGCGCAGGTAGTTTCGGCAATAGATGACAGAAAAGATTCGGGCCACAAAATCGTGGCATTTGTGGGGGACAAAAAATCGCCTGCCGTGCGAAACGGGCTTCCGGTATTTGAAAATGTAAAGGGGCTGCGCGATCTTTGTGAAAAGGGAGCTGTGGAAAAAATCGTGCTGGCACTTGATGAAAGACGCGGCATGCTGCCCATGGGCGACCTTATCCAGTATAAGTTCATGGGGATTGAGATCCTGGATGCTGTCGGGTTTTATGAAAAGCTGACCGGCAAAATCATGGTTGAAAAAGTCAATCCTTCATGGATGCTTTTTTCAGAGGGCTTTTATGTGGGCCGCCTGAAGCGGATGTTAAAACGCTTAATTGATATAACCGCCGCATCAGGCATGCTTCTGGTGTCATCGCCGGTTTTTCTTCTAAGCGCACTTGTCATAAGCTTTGAATCACCCGGCGGAGTCTTTTACCGCCAGGAAAGGGTTGGGGAAAACGGCCGCGTGTTTAACATTATCAAGTTTCGCTCCATGTATGCGGATGCTGAAAAAGACGGGCCGGTTTGGGCCGCTGAAAAAGACAACAGGATTACCAGGTGCGGGGCCTTTATACGTAAAACCCGGATTGATGAGCTGCCACAGCTTATAAATGTGCTTGGCGGTGATATGAGTTTTGTCGGCCCGCGTCCTGAGCGGCCTGTTTTTGTATCTGAACTGGCTGAAAAAATTCCTTTTTATTCCATTCGGCATATGGTAAAACCCGGAATTACGGGGTGGGCCCAGATTTATTACCCATACGGCGCATCAGAAAAAGACTCACTCCATAAGCTTGAATACGACCTTTATTATATAAAGAATCTTTCAATCGGCATGGACCTGGCCACCATTTTCCAGACCGTAAAAGTGGTGCTTTTTCAAAAAGGTGCCAGGTAATAAGAGCAATTGCGGATTAAAGAACCGAGGTATCAGTTATGCAGGGAGCACTGATATGGTTGACAATTGTCAAGAGAAAAATAAGCCTTCCATCCAACTTTTTTTCAGCGGTCCTTGTCGCGGATTTATTCCAAGGCATTTAAAGAGGCGGAACCTTTTTGCGACGGTTGATCACTCTGATATTCG
>JAIPDS010000078.1 GCA_021737565.1 Desulfobacteraceae bacterium
TATTCTGATGCAGGATTCCCGGGTGAAGCTGTAAAACATTTTCGAAAAGCGTTAAGTGCAAACAGGGTCATGCGGGAAAAGGGTCTGGCGGTGCTTTTGCACAACGCCGGGCTGGCAAGTTTCCAGGAGGGGGATGATAAATCTTCTCTGCGCTATCTTCAAAGAGCTCTTGAAGTAAATCCGGGCAAGGAAGAAACACTGGCGCTTTTGTGCCAGCTTTATCTGCAAAAAGGCATGCTGGAAAAAGCATTTAAAGAGATCAGGGGCAGGGTCAGGGATCTTTCTGAGGTCAGGAGTGTTGAATTGTTAAAAACTTATGCCATAGTGATGTATCAATCAGGGCAGGCCGAGCAGGCCATTGATATTGCAGAAAGAGTATTGCAAAAAGATCCGGGTTATTCGTCCGTCCTTCCGGTATTGGCACAGTCTTTTATGGCTCAGGGGCGGCCTGGCATGGCAGAAAGATACTGGAGGCGGTACCTTGAAAATCGTCCAGACAGCGAGGGGGCCCATCTTGCGCTTATTGAGATGTATTCAGAATCAGATGATACGCAAAAGCTTAACGAGTTGGCAGAAGATTTTTTCTGTCTTTCCAGGGACAAGAATATTTGCGGAATTATTGAAGATAAATACAGCGATGAAAATCTGCTCAACGTATACAAGCCTGATGTTGATGCCATACGTCCGGTTTTACAGGAGGCGGTCTCAAAAAGAGCGGATAAATTCCTTAAATGCAATACACCTGAATAAAGTGCTTTTTAAATAGAAAAAAGCGGGCCTGCTTGCTTTTGCAGGCCCGCCTGTGGGTGCAGCAAAAAGGTTTACTCGCATACAGGAGTTGTAATAGTGTATGATCCGGTATATCCGGCGTCAGTTGCAGTCAGAGAAAGGCCTGTCTGGCCGCCTGACGATGTATCAAAGCTACCGGGAATACTTGCTGTAAAGTCGCCCAGAGTGTTTAAATCAAGCGCGCCAGAACTTAATGCTCCAAGGGCCCCGCTGCAAGATCCGTTGTTGCTTAGCAGCTCATTTGCAAAATGCTGATTAAGCCTTGCCTGGACTTCTGCACCGGCTGCTGCGATGGCCTTTTCCTCAGCATCAGTAGTCAACTCAAAATACTTGGGCACCGCGACCGCGGCCAGGATGCCGAGAATGATAAGCACGGCAATGATTTCGATTAAAGTAAAACCGCTTTGGTTGCCCAGCGTGGTTTTGTTTTTCATGATTTCCTCCGTATTGCGTTAATGGTTAAATTAAAATATATAAATCCTTTAATTTTATAATTTAATCATTCTTTTAGAATAATAAAGAAATAAGGCGGTTGTCAACAGTTTTTCCGGCTATACCATTTTTGTAAGATCCCACATGGGCAGAAAAATTGCCAGGGCAAAAAATCCGACCACTGCCGCTAGGGCTATTATAAGTACCGGTCCGATGGCCTCTGCCATGCGGCCGACAGCGTATTCGACCTCATCGTCGTAATGGGCTGAGACCTCCCTTAACATGTCGTCCAGGTTGCCGGATTCCTCGCCGATTGCGACCATGTGGACCACCATGGGGGTGAAAAATTTTGCCCTGCTCAGGGGGCCGGATATTCCACGCCCCTCTTTTAACTGTTCCTGGATCTGCTCGAATTCTTTTGAGACCGCCTTATTGCCAATGGTGCCGGAAAGCACATCAAAGGCGCTTAGAATGGAAACCCCGCTGGTCTGGAGAACGGCAAAAATCGCCGCAAACCGGGACATGGCCCCTTTTTCAAACACAGGGCCCAGAATCGGCATTTTCAGGAGGAAATAATCCTTGTAATATTGGCCGTGCTCGGTTTTAAGGTAAAGATAGATTCCTGCAATCACTGCTGCCAGAATCCCCAGGCTTACAGGCCAGTAAACCACGAGCCCCTTATAAAGCCCCAGGCAGATCCTGGTGGGAAGCGGCAGATCTATGCCGGCCTGCCTGAAAATATCGACAAACCTGGGGACAACAAAGGTGAGAAGAAACAGGAAAGCAACAAATAATGTCACCACCACCAGCAGGGGATACTGCATGGCGCTTTTGATGTCTGATTTGACCTTGTGTTCGTGCTGAAGAAGATAAATCAGCCGTTCCAGGACATCGCCCAGGCGGCCGCTGGATTCTCCCGCCTCGATCATGGAGCAATACATTGTAGAAAAAATGCGCGGGTGCTCCCTGAATGCTTCTGTCAGAGACATTCCGGACTGTATGTCCCGGCTGATCGCCGCGGTTGTTTTTTTCAGCTTCGGGTTTTCGGTCTGCTGCTCGAGAACCTCCATTACCCGGGTCATTGGAATGCCGGCTTCAAAAAGGGTCTTGAACTGCTTGGAAAAAATGATCAGGTCGGGTAGTTTGATCCTGGCCAGCCGCAGGTTTATCTGTTCGGTGATATTTGACCGGGAGCCTGCGGTGCCGTTTGCCAGGCTGACAGGAATAAGGCCCTGGCCGGCAAGCTGGTTTTTTGCCTCTTCAGGGCTGTCTGCCTGGATGACCCCCGAGGTTTTTGTGCCGAATTCGGTTATGGCCTTGTAGGCATATTGCATTTGTGATCTCTCCTACACCATGACCACTGATATTGCTTCTTCCACGGTGGTTTCTCCCCGGCATACCTTCTGGGCGGCGTCTTCGCGCAGGGTTCTGAGCTTGCCCGCCTGGATCAGCGCCCGGTTGATTTCAGCCGCTGATGCCCTTCTCATTATCATGTCCTGTACTTCTTCGTCTATCCGGAGCACCTCGAAAACCGCGGTGCGCCCGTGGTAGCCGGTGTTTGCGCATAGATGGCACCCTTTTCCCTTATAGAAACTGCAGCCTGTTGCTTCTTCCAGCCCAAGTGAGCGGATTCCCGGCGCCGGGGGAGTGTATAGCTCGGCGCAATGTGTGCAAACACGGCGCAGAAGTCTCTGTGCAAAAGAAACCAGCAGGGTCGATGAGATCAGAAACGGCTCGACTCCCATGTCAATGAGCCTGGCAATTACACCGGCTGCATCATTGGTATGCACCGTGGACAGGACCCGGTGCCCGGTCATGGCCGATTGCACCCCTATACGGGCGGTTTCTGCATCGCGCATTTCGCCGATCATTATTACGTCAGGGTCCTGGCGCAGCATGGAACGCAGGCCAGAGGCAAAGGTCATGCCCGCGCGGGTATTAAGCTGTACCTGTCTTATGCCTCCCATCCGGTATTCCACAGGATCTTCCAGGGTTATGATATTAATGTCCGGGCGGTTGATCCGCCGTAAAATGGCATACAGGCTTGTGCTTTTGCCGCTGCCGGTCGGTCCGGTGGACAGGATCATGCCGTAGGGCTTGGTTATAGCGTCTTCCATCTTTTCCAGGTCATCGCTGTTCATGCCGAGATCATCGAGCGTGTAGGCGCTTGCGCTCATATCCAGAAGACGCATTACCACGTTTTCTCCGTAAATAGTGGGAATGCACGAGGAGCGGATATTTATTTCCCTGCGGTTCATGTTTACGGTAAACCGGCCGTCCTGCGGCATGCGGGTAACTGATATGTCCATGCTGGAAAGAATTTTGATCCTGGAGACCAGTGCGGGCATTAGTTTTTTGGGCGGGGCGGGCACTTCCCTTAACCTGCCGTCGACCCGGAACCTGACCTGCACCCTGTTTTTTTCCGGGCTGATATGCACGTCGCTTGCCTTTTGATCCACAGCCTGGGCGATAATGGAGTTGACCAGCTTGATCACGGGCGCCTGGTCGGCCTGGCTTTCCAGTACGTGCACGTCCTGGTCCGCGGGCATTCCGCCTTCTTCTTCCTCCCGTACTGCGGTGATGTCTTCATCCACGCTTTTCATGACATCGTCCATGCCCCTGTAAAGCCCGTACAGGGAGTTGTATGCCTGCTCAAAATCGGCTTCCGTGCAGGCCACGGGCTCTATTTCCATGTTTGTTATCACTTCCAGAGAATCGAGTGCGTCGATATCCAGGGGGTCGGTTGTGGCTACATTAAGTACGTTGCCGGTTTTCTTCACCGGGATCACGCCCTTTTTTTCGCCGTATCCGCGTCGATGATTTCAGCCAGTTCCATGTCGAGCGGATATCTGGATGGATCGTATCTGTCAATGCGGAGCTGTCGGCTGAGCATGTTTACAATGTCGTCTTCGCGGCAGATATTTCTGTGCACGAGAAATTGGCCAAGTTTTTGGCCCGCGGCTTTCTGCTCCTGCAGGGCGGTCTGGAGCTGCTCTTCTGTAAGAAGTCCTTCTTCCACCAGCATCTCGCCGAGGCGCTTTTTTTTCCGCAAAATATGATCCTTTCAATTTTTCAGCTGTTTTGAAATCCGCTGAAGAGGCGGATTTCATCGCCGCTTAAGTCCACAATGACCGGCCTTGGCAAAGACGCTTTTCCGGCCGCGGCCAGGGCTTTTTTAGCATCTGCGTATCGGGCATAGCAGCGGCCGTCCACGGCAGCATGCTCCAGGCCCGAAGATGGATCCCAGTAACTTAGCACCCGCAGTTTTTTGGATCCGTTGTCAAAGATAAACTGGTAAACCCGGTTTAAGTCTCCGGATTTTTTCCAGGCGATCCAGTACTGCTGGCCGGATTCTACGGGCCTGCTTTTTATCACCGGCAGAATTATTTTCTGGCCGGGGCTTATCCGGTCCGGGTTGTCGAGATCCGGATTGGCTTTCTGTATTTTTTCCACCAGCTCCGGGCTGCAGATGCCATAGATCCTGTTTAGCATATTCCAGAGCTTTTCGTTTTGGTTTATGCGCACCTGTCCCAGATTTGCCGGTTTCTCCGGCTGTGGCGGATCTGATTCTCTTTTGATTTTATGGTTTGCCGCCGCTGTTTTCTGGGTAACCGCAGTGGGGGCGGGTTTTTCTGCAGAGGCTTTGTTTTTGTTTTCGGATTCACCTGATACCGGCCATTGGGCGTATGCAGTTACAACTGCAGCAGCCAGCAGCAGTCCCGCAGCAGAAATCCAGACGGCCCGGTGCCCGCTCCCGGCAGGAGGTGTTTTTTTTACAGCAGGAAGGCCTGCCGCTGCCCGGGCCACAACTGCCGGGCTTACCCTGGTGCCTCCCTTTATGAGCAGCAGCAGCAAAATGTTGTGGCCCAGGTGGATGATTGACCTTGGATATCCCCTGCTGATCCGGTAAATCCGGGCCAGGGCGCGGCGGGTAAAATGAGGCCCCGATCTGTTGTCCGGCTGTTTGCCGGCTTTTTGCAGGCGATGGGAGATAAGCTGCGCGGTTTCTTTCCGGTTCAGGGGCTGGAGGTGGTGGTATAGGGCTGCCCTGTCCGCAAAATTGGAGTGGGCGTAAAGCAGGTCCATGATTTCGTTCTGGGCGAAAATAACTATCTGGAGAAGTTTGTAATCGTTGGTTTCATAATTGAGCAGTTCGCGCAGAAATTCCACACACCCGGAAGGGAGTTTCTGGCCTTCGTCCAGGATGAGTACAATGGTTTTGCCTTGATCGACTCCCGCCGCAAACAGATGATTTTTTATCATTTCCTTGTGCTGGGCAAAAGTGGAACACGAACGCGCCTTTTCCCGCCCGGTCAGCATTTCGTTTACGGCTGCGGCAAAATCCCCGGTTTGTTCAAAGCCCGGGTCCAGTACCAGGTGAACCTCCATTGATTCGTCATTAGAGAGGGTTTGTATCAGTTGCCTGCAAAGGGTGGTTTTGCCGGTGCCTACCTCGCCGCGCACAATGCACAGGCCCCGGCGCAGCCGGATAGCTATTTCCAGCTTCTGCAGACATTCGGCATGCCTGGAGGAGCTGTAGAAAAAGTCCGGGTCCGGGGTGTTGGAGAAGGGCTCTTTTTCCAGATTGAACAGTTTGTAGTAGTCCATGTTCGATCTGCCGGCATCAGGATTTTACTGAGTTTTTGTTCCCAGTATTGTGGGGGTTAAAAAAATCATGAATTCTTCCATTTCCTTGTTTGTCTCCAGGCCCTTGAAAAGCCAGCCCAGCCCGGGGATATTTTTGAGGCCGGGCAAGCCTTGATCCGTTTCTGAAACGGTCTGTTTGGACAGGCCTGAAATCACAATGGTTTCTCCGTGCTGGACCACCAGGTTGGTTTCTGTCTCCTTGGTCCTGATAAGCGGGTTGCCGTCAACCGTCTGGGTGAAATCCACCTGGTCCTTTTTGACCTTTATTTCCATCTTCATGTGCTTTTCGTCTATAATATGGGGAACCACCTCCAGGCGCAGCACCGCGTCTTCGAATTCCACTTCCGGGTTGCCCTCATCATCGGTGGTCTCGAAGGGTACTTTTTCCCCGTGTTCCGTATAAGCCATCTGGTTGTCCATGGTCGTAATGGAAGGGCTTGACAGGATGTGGAGCTTGCCGTCTTTCTGCAGAGCCTGGAGATGAGCGTAAAGAACATTTCCTGCAATACGCCCGGCCACTATTTCCATGGAAAGGCCGTCCGGGCCGATAAATGACTCCACCGGCTGCCGGGGTTCGCCCGCTATGCCGAAATCATCAAATGAGCCGCTTGAAGTCACGTAGCGTCCGCTCCAGCGCATGCCAAGCTCTTTTGCCGTTTCCTGGGTCGCCTCCACGATATTTGCCTCGATCAGGATCTGGGATCTTGGCTTGTCCAGATGTGTGATCAATTTTTTCATCCGTGTTAAATCGTCGCGGCCCGCCTGAACAATAAGAGAGTTGGTTTCCTTGTCCACTGCTATCTCACCCCGGGTTTCGCCTTCAGGGCCTTTGCTTAAAAACCTGGCCAGGACCTGGCTTAACTTTTCCGCATCCGCGTAATTGATTTTAATGATGCTGCTTACCAGCGGTCCTGTTTTTCGGGCAGCGATTTTCTGTTGGTTTACTTCCTGCTGCAGGCCAGACATTTCAATTTCGCGTTTCAGGTCCTGCATGCTTTTAATGCGGATAATGTCGTCTTGCCAGTTATAGATAAGGCCCTGTGACTCCAGTATGCTTTTAAATGCGTGGTTCCACGGGACATTTTCGATATTTACGCTCATTGTTCCGCTTACAGTCTCGTTTACCAGTATGTTTTGCCCGGCAGCCCTTGCCATGGCCCGCAGCACGGCCGGAACCGGGGCATCGCGCAGATGGAGGGTCACCTTTTGATCGGGCAGAGGCTTTTGGGGCGCGCGTGCAGCTTCTTTTGCAGCATCAGGAGTTACTTCGTCAATTTCCACGGTTTTTCTTTCTTTTATTTCCTGGGAGCGGGGCTGGGATTTTTCGGCCTTCTCAAGCCATTTTTCCACAAATGCTTCATTACTGTCTTTTCCGGAAGAGGCGCAGCCGGCCAGGTAAAGGCCTGCAAGGGCGGTCAGCAGAAAAAGAAAAAAAATATTTCTATATCTTTTTCTGCTGCAAAAAAGCTGGCTTTTATTGCGATACATATAAGAAAGTCTCCTCGATCTGCAGTCAAACATTGATTTTTAATCGTTTTCTTGCTTTTCCTCCCTGTAGGGCACTGACATTTTTTCGCCGGTATTTAAGGATTTTAACACCACCTTTTCGGATGTGATGTTATGCACTAGAGCGTCTCCCTGTTCCAGCCTGTCTCCTGAGAAATATTCCGCGCCGTTTATAATGGCCATTTTCGTTTCGCCTATTTCCAGATAACCGGTATATTGCAGTTTTTCCGCGTGGCCGTTGCCTGATGGTTTCTCTGCGTCGTTTTCTTTCTGCTGTTCGGGAAGCCGGTAAAACGGATCGTTTTTCCACTGCCGGCCCGCAAGTTTTAAAATACTGGTTTGCTCCGGGCTCAGCTCGGCATCTTCCATTTCACCGCTTATTTTCCGGGCGGTCTGCCGGGCCGCCTCGATGTCTGCTTCCGGGATTTTGGAGACAGTTTTGTCACCAGAGGGAACAAGAAGTTCAAAGGCCCCGTATAACAGGGCGACAATCATTATGGCCACTATAATTTTTTCTCTTTTGCCCATCTGTTATTCTTTGCCCTTATTCAACAGTGACCCACATTTGCATACGATACTCTGGATGCCCGGCTGCGCTTTTTACTTCCAGCAGCTCAAAGTCCCAAAAAGCCCGCGAAGTAGTCAGGCTGATCAAAAAATCCTTGAAAGCCTGATATTCTCCCTGCAGGCGGCCGTTTACAAGCAGTTTGTCCGAGTCCTTTGTCATGGAGTCAGGCACGGGGGAAAAAGAGGAAGTTTTAATGCCGGCTGATTCAGCCATGGCGTAAAGGCTTCCGGAAACATTTTCAATGGTCAGGGACTGGGTTTTCAGGCCGGTTTCCCCGGTTATGTATTTAGGTAGAATTTCATCTTTTTTCTTTTGCTGCAGGCTCCGGTACAATGGCTTGAAAATTTTCTGCTTTTCGATTTCGGCTTCAAGATGCCGGGCTTTTTTTTCGGTTTCCCCGATTTGCTGCAGGGCGGGCAGAATGCCGAGCATAAACATTGTACCAAGCACTACCGCGCTGAAAATGATATAAGCCAGGGCGCGCCTGTTTGCACTGATTTCATGCCATTGAATCATTTTATACCTGCTCGAGGTCGATGTTGAGCGTAAAACTGTAGACGTTGTCCCCGTTGCTCAAAGTTTCCGGGGTGCTTTTGACTATGGTTGTATCGCTGAAAAGCGGTGAACGGCGAAGCTGCAGAAGATATCCGGTCAGGTTCGTTTCGTAGAGGGAAGGATCGGAGTTGATAAAACCCTCCACCATTAGTGCAGGCGTGTTTTTCCGACCTGAATCTTTCCCCCCCGTCTCTTTTCCGATCCTTACGGTCAGCAGGCTGACGCTCCCGGGTGTAAGCTGGTTTATTTCCTTTAACACGGCCGCGGGGTAAAGTTTGCGGCTGTACCGGCGCAGCCGGTTTCTGTTTCCCTTCAGTTCTCCGGCCAGGGTGGCGAGGTCTTCGGCCCGGAGTCTCGGCAAGTATTGCTCCAGTTGCTGTTCAAGCTCTGCTGTTTCAGTGCGGGTCTGCTCCAGTTCATGTCTGGCCGACCACCACCAGCAGGCGGTCAGGACAAACAAAAGTGCACACAGCGCAGCCACGAAATTGGTGTTTCGCAGCGCCTTTTTTTCCCTGTCTTTGTCTATGGCGGTATGCAGAAAATTAATGGTTTGTACGGAGGGCATGGCCAGTGCCGCGGTTGAAACAAGGGAAAGGCGCTGATCGCTGTCGGGAAAGATTTTTCCGGATTCGGATTCCTGCTCCGGTATATCAAGCAGCTCGGCGGGGATGCCAAGCTGTTCGCTGAAAAAGTCCTGGAGTCCGGGCAGAAAAGAGATGCCCCCGCAGATGTAGATGCGTGCAGGAGCGGGGTTGTTTAAAACATTGACGCAATGGTCTATTGTTCTCTCAAGCTGCCGTGCCAGTCTTTCCAGAGCCGGCCGGATCATGTCAAACAGGTTTTCGTCTGAAAGGTCGCCTCCCTGCTGTTTTAAAATCTGTGCTGCCTGCTGGCGTCCTGTTAAGTCCTGTTCTTCCGGCGGTATTTCAGGCGAATCCCCGTCACTTTCCATGCTGCTTTCCTGAGCAGGGCTTTGCCTTTTGGATTCCATGCTCACTGAATCCAGTATGCTGTCTCTTCCGGTTTTGATGACCCGGCTGAAAAGGGTTGTGTGCCGGCCGTGGATTTCAATATAGGAGGAGTCTTCCCCTATATAGAGCACTGCGTATGCATCGTCTCCGGGATCAATCCACTTGTGCTCAAACAGGTTTTCCAGAGCATATGCGGGCAGGGTAATGCCCTTTAAGGGATAGCCGGTTTCGGAAAAAATCTTTTTGTAAAGGTTGATATCCCGGGCTGAAGCAATGCATACTTCCGCTGACAGTTTCTGGATCCCTTTATCATTTGTTTCTTCTTTGATCCGGTAGTCAAAATAGTATTCATTTTCATCAAAGGTTTTTTCTTTTCTGGCAGACCAGTAAACCGCATTGGTTAGCCCTTTTTTGACCTTGGGCACGAAAACATTCCAGGTCTCACCCCTGGAAGGCGGGAGGCATGCCCAGATATCTGTTTTTTGTTTTATGTCAGCGCTCTGCAGGTGGTATTTCAAAAATTTAGGGAAATCGGCGTGATCAATGCTGAGCCCTTCGGGAATGGACACAGAGGCTGCAAAAACTGCTTTCCAGGTGTTTCTGGCTTTGGTCATCCTGACCAGGTTGAGCGTGTCTCGAAATATCTCCACTCCCACCAGATCCCGGGACACGGAAGGGATCCAGCCCCGCTTTATCCGCTTGCTGAAACCGGAGTCTGCGGAATCAGCGGAAGAAACTTCCTGCCCGTTGTCACTGCTGCGGATTATTTTCAGGAGTTTTTCAGTGGAGGACAGTTCCTTTTCTGTGGCCAATATGCAATTCTCCGCTGTGCGATTGTCTCATATGTATGCCTGGATTTTATATCTGCACGCACTGCAGCTTCCGGAAAGGTGATACTGGAGCAGAATAATCAAAAAATCAGTACTTTTATGATATTTAGGACATATAAGCCCGGCATGTCAATATTTTTGTATTTGCACACAGAAGTTAAACTGTGTCTTCAGTTTTATTTCCGGGAAGGTTCATATGCCGGAAAACATTTTTATTACAGGTGATTGTTCGGGTATAGGTATGGCTCTTGTCCGGATGCAGGAGCCACGACCGTTTAGAACTCGTCATAGGCTATCATTTCGGGTTCCACGCCGTAGCTGTCCAGGCTCTGCAGGCAGGCCTGAAGCATCATGGGCGGGCCGCACAGGTAGTATTCCACTTCTGAAGGGTCGGGATGTGGCTCCAGGAAGTGTTTTTCCAGGCCCTGGTGGATAAAGCCCGTCATACCGTCCCAGTTGTCTTCGGGCAGGGGGTCGGATAAGGCTACGTTATAGGAAAAATTTTCAAAATCAGCGTCCAGTTTCCGGAATTCTTCGTTATAGAGCATCTCCTGGCGGTTTCTGGCCCCGTACCAGAAGCTTGCCCTGCGATTTGTTTTTTTGGCAAGAAGCTGCTCTCTTACCTGACTGCGTATGGGCGCCATGCCTGCTCCGCCCCCTATGAAACACATTTCCCGCTCTGTTTCTTTTACCAGAAAGTCACCGAAGGGCCCGCTCAGGCTCAGGCTGTCGCCCGGCTTCAGGCTAAAGATATATGATGAACCGCTGCCGGACGGGGCGCCGGGCTGATCGGTCGGAGGCGGGGCTATCCTGACTGTAAACATAAGCGGAACTGGCTCCGAGGGCGGATTTGCCAGGGAATAGGCCCGATAGACAGGCTCGAGATTTTCAGCTTCTATATCAAAAAGGCCGAATTCATCCCAGGTCTGTTTAAAAGGCTCTGGTATGTCGAACTCGGAAAAAGAAACTCTGTATTCCGGAATATCAATCTGCATGTACTGGCCGGGTTCAAATAAAAACTCACGGTCGCCTTCTATCTCCACTGCAAGTTCTTTTATGAACGTGCCTATGCTGTGGTTGGATACAACTGTTGCCCTGTATTTTTCAATGGAAAAGATTTCCGGCGGAATTTCTATTTCCATGTCATCGCGGATTTTTAACTGGCAGGCCAGGCGGATGTTTCCCTTTTTTTCCGGCCGTGAAAGGTGGGGCAGTTCCGTGGGCAGGATATCTCCGCCGCCTTTTGAAACTTTGCATCTGCATTGGCCGCAGGAGCCGCTGCCCCCGCAGGCAGAGGGCAGATAAATTTCGTTTGCATTAAGGGCTGAAAGCAGATTGGTGCCGGTGTGCACGGCAAGAGCATTGTCTTCATCGCCGTTTATAACTATTTCACTCTCACCCTTTTGGGCCACCCGGGATTCCACAAACATCAGCATTATAACCAGCGCAAGGATCACTCCCGAAAATGTCCCGATGCTGACCAGATATATCAAATAAAGCCTCCCAATTTTACGCTGATCGTCAAATTCAGCCCCTTGCACCTTGAGCCTTGCACCTATTTTCTTACATCGTAATCCCTGAAAACAGCATAAACGCCATTGCCATAAGACCCGTGACTATCATCGTAATGGCAAATCCTTCCAGCCCGCTGGGAAGATCAGCGTAGCGCAGCTTGATGCGCGCTGCAGCCATCGCCACAATGGCAAGCATCCATCCCACGCCGGCGCCGAAGCCGAAAACGACTGATTCAATAAAGGTCATGCTGCGTTCCACCATGAAAAGCGAGCCCCCCAGAATGGCGCAGTTTACGGCTATAAGCGGCAGAAATATGCCCAGGCCCGCATACAGGGCGGCAGAAAACCTGTCTATGATCATCTCTATGGCCTGGACCATGGCGGCAATCACTGAAATAAAGACGATGAGCTTTAAAAATGAAAGATCAACCCCGGGCAGACCCGCCCAGGCAAGGGCGCCGGGCGCCAGCAGCCCGTGAAATATCAGCCAGTTTACGGGCGTGGTCACGGTGAGCACGAAAATTACCGCAAACCCAAGGCCTATGGCGGTGTCGAGGTTTTTTGACACCGCCACAAACGAGCACAT
>JAIPDS010000079.1 GCA_021737565.1 Desulfobacteraceae bacterium
AAAATAAATACAAAAAATTTGTCTGGGCCCACTTGCCAGGAAAATCATTTTTCCTTTTAATACAAGGGGTTGAGTCCTTTGAGAAGTACATTTTCAAAAAATGATTTAGGGTTTTTTTGTTCCCGTGATAATCCCTGATTAATTAAACCAGTGGGTCAGACCCTGATTTTAGTTATTGGTTTGCCGGCCCAAAAAAAGAAAAGCTGGGACAATATCCTTCGGGTCTTTTTTAATATTAATCGTGATTTGCTTTTTTGCATCTCCGCATCCAAATGGGCGCCGCTCTTTCCCTGCTGCTATTTCTGTTTTTACATAAGCGATTCGGGCCGTTTTCTTTTCTTCTGACATGCCTGACGACATAATTTCATGCTATTATAGGCCCGCCTGGGGCAAAAAGCTTCTAATTGAGCATATTGCTCTATTTATGTTGACATATTAATCTTTATTTAGTATATATTGGAATATTAAAATATTAATTTTTTATTTTAACAGGAGATTATAACTTGAAGAGAAAATTTTTGTTGCTTTCAATTTTAGTTCTTTTACTTCTTTCCGGCCCGACTGTCGGGGGACAGAGAATGCCTTTGCAGAAAGGCGCTGTAGAGGAACATGGTCATATTAAAGTAATATACAGCGGAATTTTTCTGAATGTGCCCAAAAACCCGGCAAATCTATTTATTGCCCGTGACGGGGCGGTAATTCGATACGACGGCGGAAAAGAAATCGATATAGGCAGAGCCGAAAAAGATCATCTCCCTATTAAAGAGGACCCTGAGCTTAATGCCTTAGATTATGCCCGTTTTGTTTTCGGACCATCCGGAACATCTGCAGAGCCTGATCGTTTCAGTAAAATGAGTTGCCCTGAATTGATTAAAATTCGCGAGCTTTATGCCGCAGCCGATAATATTGCAGAACGCAACGAAAGAGGACTACAAATGTATGTAGTCAAAAACAGTCCGGAATCTCATTTTGATATTGAAGTGCATGCAGTCCTTAAAGAGGAAAAGAATGTACTTTTATTTTTAGGGTTTAAAAATTTTGAAACAAAAGTTGCTGAAGAAATAATTTCTGCAATTAAGGCAAAATAAACAGACCACAGACCATTTAGCGGAGAAGAATATGTACCGAAAACGGTTTTTAAAATTAAAGCTTATTATCGTAAGTGTTTTTATTTGTTTTATATTAATTTGCTGCTCAAGCTCTCAGGGGATTAATCCAGATATTCAAAAACAATTAGCAAGTGTTGCTATGTCTTCCTCAGAAACTGAGTCGTTTACTGCGCTTTTATTGTTGTCTAATCTTGCTTTAAAACCAGAAATAATCCAGAAGATTGAGGGTGCGTACGAAAAGGAAAACGATCCCACCAGAAAACTTTTTATTTTGTATGTTTTATCGAAACGCACTCAAGAAAGAAAATACATAGACAATTTTATTGCGCTGTATCCCTCTGGGGAAAAACAAAATCAACTTATTGATATTATAAGAAATAAAACAAATTATATCAGTATTTCATCACCCCTTCAAAATCTTTTAGCTATTTACGCAAAAAACGATAGGGAAGCCCTAAAAAAACTTTTATCAGGATATCAATACGCTGACGGAGCGGATTTGGAAATTTTAGAGCAACAAATTAAGGATATCTATGCTGAAAATGAAAGTTTATTCTTACAGGTCATACGGGAAGAAAACATAAAGTTTTCTGAAATCGGGATTCAATAAGAGGGGAACGTATGATTTATAGAATTGCTGCAGCTTCTTTGTCTTTTAATGGAAAAACATTTAATGCAGTGAGCGGACCAAGCGGTAATGGGAAATTGCCGGCAGGAAACTACCGAGTAAAAGTTTACCATGTAGTGGTGGATGGCCTGGGCAATTCATATTGCGCAGGGGGTGTTTGCTTTTTCATCCCGATCGAGCCGCTTTTTGCATGCAACCGTCATGGCTTAGGAATCCATCCGAACGGAAATACTCCTGGCACTAAGGGTTGTATAGGATTGAGCTTCAGTGATGCGCCGCTTTTCTGGGAAGAATGGACTTCCATGTCTTTAGCAGGCAGGCCGGATCGACTTTTAGTAATGCGATAATTTCGTTTTGGGGGTCAGGGGGTCAGACCTTGATTATTGTCATAAGGCCCGGGAAAAGGCTAAAGACAAAAATCAATGGGTGACCCCATCCGGTTCTTCCATGAGTTCGAGGAGTTCGTCGCGGGTAAATGTTTTGAGCAGGCCCGGGTCGTCTTCTGCGATTACGTTGTTTAAAAGATTCTTTTTGCGCTCCACGATGGCGGAAATTTTTTCCTCGAGCGTCCCATCGGTTACAAGCTTGAATACCTGCACTCCGCGGCTTTGTCCGATGCGGTGGACCCGGTCGGTTGCCTGGTCTTCCTTTGCTGCGTTCCACCACCGGTCGTAATGAATAACTACCGAGCCGCCGGTAAGATCTATGCCGCTTCCGCCTGCTTTAAGACTGCCTATAAATACCAGGCAGTCCGGATCATTGTTGAATCTTTCAATTTCCTGCCCCCGGTTCCGGGTACTGCCGGTAATGCTTGCGGTTTTAATTTCCCGGTTTTCAAGATATTTCAGAATCAGGTTCACCATGGCGACAAACTGGGAAAACACCACCACTTTCCGGTTGTTTTCCAGGCAGGTGTCCAGAAGTTCCACAAAAAGTTCCCATTTCCCGGAGTTCATTTCAGAAAGAGAGGCTTTGCTCAGGCTTTCCCCGGTGTTTTCGGCAACCGTGGCCGGATGGTTGCAGATTTGTTTGAGAAGCGTGAGAAGAGCAAATATGTGGATATACGGAATGTCTTTGTCCGCCTGCATAAGCTGCTGACGAAGGTTGCTGCCCCTGCGGGCGACAGCGTCCCGGTAAAGGCGAACCTGGGCGTCTGAGAGGCGGCAGTAGCGGATGTCTTCGATTTTTTCCGGCAACTCCTCCAAAACAGCGGCCTTGGTCCTCCGCAGGGCAAACGGCCGTACCAGTCGCCGCAGTTCCCTGCGCCTGCGCTGATCTCCTGTTTCATAGCGCTGCCGGAACTCATCATCTGATCCGAGATAGCCCGGAAGAACCAGATCCATTAAAGCCTTGAGATCTGTAAGGCGATTTTCAACAGGCGTGCCTGTGACGGCGATTTTCAGGTCAGCCTTTATCGCTTCGGCTGCGGCATAGGACTTGGTATCAGGGTTTTTGATATAATGAGCCTCGTCAAAGGCGGCTACGCTGAACCGGTATTTTTTCAGCAATTCTGCATCCCGCAACAGAATGCCGTAAGACGTGATAAGCACTGCGGCGGGCTCCGGCCGGCCGTCTAGTTGCCGGTCAACTCCGTGATATACAAGCGGCTGCAGGCCTGGGGCATGTTCGCGGATTTTTCTTTCCCAGTGGGAAATCACAGTTGTGGGGCATACAACCAGAAAAGGGGCGGGATTTTCACCGTGAACTGCCAGCCAGCTCATCAGGGCCATTACCTGGTGGGTTTTGCCAAGCCCCATCTCGTCGCAGAGCAGGCCTCCGAACCTGTTCTCATGGAGAAACCCCAGCCAGCAGGTGCCGTTTTTTTGGTATTCGCGCAAGGGGCTTGACAAGCCCTCGCCCGGCTCAGAAAGACAGCGAGGCCTCATTTCCAGTATGGCCTGCATCTTTTCGGAAATCTCCTGTTTCCGGCCTTTTATCTGTACATTTCCGTTAAATGCGGCCTGAAACCACAGCAGATCCGTCCTGCTCATTTTGAGGGTCTTTCTGCCGTCTGCCAGTTGTCCGGAAATGCCGCTACCCGGCTGTCCTGTAAGGGCCCAGAGGTCTGCGGCCCGTGTATCAACCAGCCCGTCTGCAACCGGCAGATAGCGCTCTCCTGACATGCGGGCCCTGTAGATGTCTGAAAGACTGACAGATACGTTTTCCCCGAAACCGTAGTAAACCGAAAGCCAGCACCAGTCGCGCTCCAGGGCGGAGGGATCTATTTCCACCCTGCTGCATTCCCGGTAAATTTTTAACCGGTCTGCGGAGGGATCAATAATGTTGGGCGGGGCAAAGATGTCGCCGAGTTTTTCAATAACTTCCGGGAGTTTCTGCTGTTTTATTTTTTTCGTATACTGGCTGCCAAATAAATGTCCGTATCTGTCCGGAGTTTTCCAGGTGGCAAACACCTTTTTCTCCGGCACATAAACCGCATCTTTGAACCAGTATTTTTTAAGGCGGCTTCGCTCGATGGCCTCTGTGGAGCCGTCCGGCAGGTAAAGCAACAGAAAAAGGGAAAGCTTCAGGTTGTTTGATTTGTCCGCGGTTACCTTAACGATCGATTCCAGGGACTCGGGCCATACAGATGTCTGTTCACGGTTTTGAAAATCAGGCTCAAGTTCCTGGCGCACGCTCATGGCGGCATTTGAGGGCACTGCAATTTCAAGGCGGCGGGACAGGCCGTCTTCGCATCTTATCATGAACGTTCCCGTGGGCTCGTCGATATACGTGTCCAGTGATGCCCCGTTGTTTGTAGTGATATTTCGGAAATGATAGAAAAGCCTGTACCAGAAGCTTTCTTCTAAAGCCTGCCTGCGGTTTTTCATGCCCCGGGCTTCCATGACGCGCTCGGATTCCGTCAGGGTCATTTTCGCAAGCATGTCAAGGATACGGCCGCGGTGAAACAGGTTTTCGTCAGGAGAGGTAAGGCCTGTTCTTTCCAGCAGGAGATCTGCTTCATTGATCTCCGTATCAGAATCTGTCACAGCCAGGCGGCAGGAAAGAAGCAATGTTTGGTCGGGCCTCAGTAGGCGAATTTCGGCTGCGGACGCGGAAGACCCGCCCCGGCTGTATCCTATGGCAAGGCTTTCGCGCTCCACCGGGCAGTCGCGATGAAGGGCGGCGGCCAGACGGTACCACGGGCTTTTGCGGAACCCGGCATCTATCCACTGAGCATCTGAAAGCTGAGTGCACTGCCTGATACATTTGGCAAACTGTGCAGCATGAGGGCATTTCCGTTTTCCGGCCGAAGCGCCGCAATTGCATTGCAGCCACCGCTCCCCGGTTTTACCGTCAATTGTCAGAACCGCTGTGCCGGGATCAGAGTCGCCGTAATCCGGCAGCAGGGCGGCTGCGTTTCTGTGATATTCCAGGCGTTCGGGCGCAACGCAGGAAAACAGGTCTTCTATATCCATTTTTTAAACTGAAAATTCCGGGTATCTGTTACTGATCTGAATGTTTTTTGGTGTTTCATTGGGGTCAAATCTTGATTCTTGTCATTAATTCTTCATAAATTTGTTTGACGCGATTTTCGCCGCTGCTTTTCACTTTGGAGCGTGCGTCATGAATCCTTTTGCTGACTGCT
Source organism: Desulfobacteraceae bacterium (assembly GCA_021737565.1). GTDB lineage: Bacteria > Desulfobacterota > Desulfobacteria > Desulfobacterales > Desulfosalsimonadaceae > Desulfosalsimonas. Next base: position 5,324 of record JAIPDS010000079.1, read on the forward strand.
GAATAGCTCAGGCCGACAAGTTCACCTATTTTAGGATTGCTGTACCTGCTGGTTTCCCATAAGGCGTATATCATAACATCACGTTTGTCACGGTCTTGTCCGGCAAGGCGTGCCCTGTTTTTGAAATCTTGAATATCGCAATTTAACAGATCTGCCAGTTTTTCTGCCAGCGAGTCAGGCGCCTCAGATCTTAAAACCCGGTTAAGATGAGGCAGATCTGTATCCTGCTGCTGCGGGGCCAGGTATCTGTCTTTTATAAAGTCTGCAAATTTTTCTGAGCCGTAAATAAAGCCGTGTCTGATTTCTTCTACCGGACTGCTTTGTTGCTCAGCATATTGTTTGATTGCACTTCTGTATGCCTTATGAGGGTCCTTATGCGAGTGAAACATGGATAAGATCAAATCTGTTTTCAGCCATGGGGGAGGTGTTTTCGGATAAACGTAATAATGATAACTGCTCCATTTAAATTCCGCCAGGCTGCCGGCCAGGCCTGCCCGCAGGGGGTTGCGGTGAATGTAGAAGGAAAGCTGCGTCAGGTACTGATCATTTTCAACAAGAATACTTTTAAACCTTCCCTGGAAAAGATGTCCGGTTTTTGAATTTTTGGTGTTACAGTGCAATGTATAGGTTGTGCCCAGCCATTGCATTGCATTTGAGAGATTTGGCTCCAGGGTGCGGAGAAGTAAATGATAATGATTGTCCATGAGCACATAGGCATGTATCTCAACGGCAAAGCGTTCAGACAGGATTTCCAGCAGGTCTAAAAAAACACGTCTGTCCTTGTCTGAACAGAAAATATCAGCGCGGTTGTTCCCGCGGGAAAAAACATGATAATACGCGCCGCTGAATTCTATTCTCAGTTGCCTGGCCATAGGCAGAATCTGCCTTGTTTAAATTTATTTGTCAATCCTTAAGGACAAAATTCAAGGTTTGACCCCAAAGGCTATAAACTATTAAACTATAATGCAGTAGGCCTTTGATAAACTTTCACGCAAAGCCCTGCTTTTTAATCACAACATAACCAAAAAGGGAGAAATATCTATGGACCAGTTTTCAGTCAGCAACATGGAGCAGATATTTGCCAGGCTGGTGGATTTGGGCACGGTTTTCGGGGTAAAACTTCTGGCCGCAATTGTGGTACTGGTATTGGGACGCTGGGTGGCCATGGTGCTGCGCAATTTTCTTGAAAAATCCATGCGGCGCACAGATGTGGATGAAACCCTGATCTCTTTTACGGCAAATCTTGCCTACATCGCCCTGTTTGCCTTTGTAATAATCGCAGCCCTGGCACAGCTGGGAATCCAGACCACCTCGTTTATCGCTATTCTCGGCGCTGCCGGCCTGGCAATCGGCCTGGCTCTTCAGGGCTCACTTGCCAATTTTGCGGCGGGCGTGCTCATGCTTCTTTTCAAGCCCTTTAAAGTCGGAGATTATATAGAAGGAGGATCAACTGCCGGCACGGTAAAGGAAATCCAGATTTTTAATACAATCCTTCTGACCCCTGACAACAAAACCGTTATCGTTCCCAACGCTAAAATGACGGGGGACAAGATCGTCAATTACGCGGCCCAGGGAACCAGACGGGTGGACATGGTGTTTGGAATTTCGTATGACTCGGATATTGATAAGGCAAAGCAAATCCTGCACGAGCTTTTGAAAAACGACAGCCGCATCCTGCCAGACCCTGCTCCGATGGTGGTTGTGCTCGAGCTTGCAGACAGCAGCGTTAATATTGCCTGCCGGCCCTGGGTCAATGCTTCTGACTACTGGACCTTTTATTTTGACATGATGGAAGGCGTCAAAAAACAGTTTGACGCAAACGGAATTTCTATTCCGTTTCCGCAGCGCGACGTCCATATGTACCAGGAACAGGCGGCATAAAAGGTTTCCTGTTTCAAGGCGCGGGAAAAAGCACTGATCTTTTCATGATCCCTTTGTTCCTGCCTTGCATTTTTGTGTCCGTTGGATAAGAATAATAAAGTTTTTTTATCTCACTGGACAGGTAAGGCAAATTAAATGACAAAATCAAGGTTTGACCCCAGGCTTGACCCCAGGCTGGGAACGTTTGCCGGGGTTTTTACTCCGAGCATACTGACAATACTCGGCATAATCCTGTTTCTGCGGCTGGGATACGTGGTGGGAAATGCCGGGCTGCTAATGGCCCTGGTTATTATCGGGCTTGCAAACCTGATCTCGGTGCTCACTTCGGTGTCTCTTGCAGCCGTTGCGACAAACCTTAAGGTCAAGGGCGGCGGGGACTATTATCTGATTTCGCGCACCCTGGGACTGGAGTTCGGCGGTGCGATCGGCATTGTCCTGTTTCTTGCCCAGTCAGTATCAGTGGCGTTTTACTGCATAGGCTTCGGCGAAGTTCTGGCTTACCTGGTACCTTTTTCCATGAAGGGTCTGGCCCAGATGATCGCGGCGGGCGCGGTGCTGCTTTTGTTTGTTTTTGCCTGGCTCGGAGCGGACTGGGCTTCAAGGTTCCAGTTCGTGGTCATGGCGGTGCTGTTTGCGGCAATTGTTTCTTTTTTTGTCGGAGGAGCCCTTCGCTGGAATACGGCCCTGCTGGCAAATAACCTTACCATGCCTGAAAACGCTCCTTCGTTCTGGATCATATTTGCCATATTTTTCCCTGCGGTAACAGGATTCACCCAGGGGGTGAGCATGTCAGGGGATCTTAAAGATCCCGGGAAAAGCCTTCCCAACGGCACTTTTGCGGCGGTGGGGATTTCCATCGTGATATATTTTGTCTCTGCCGTGGTGTTTGCCGGCTCTCTTCCCGGAGACATCCTGGCGGCGGACTACAACGCCATGAAACGCGTGGCCGCCATCGACTCACTGGTTCTTGCCGGTGTGATAGCAGCCACTCTTTCCTCGGGCATGGCCTCGTTTATGGGAGCGCCCAGGATTCTTCAGTCGCTTTCAGCAGACAGGATATTTCCTTTTCTGCTTTTATTTGCAAAGGGCGCCGGCCCTGCCAACAATCCCAGACGCGGGGTGCTGCTTTCAGGGGCGATCGCGCTTTTTACCATTGCCCTTGGCAATTTAAACGTGATCGCACCTATCGTGTCCATGTTCTTTCTTATCTCATACGGACTTTTAAATTATGCCACCTTTTTCGAGGCAAGAACGGCAAGTCCGTCATTCAGGCCCAGCTTCAGGTTCTACAACAAGCACTTAAGCCTTGCGGGAGCACTTGCCTGCCTGGGGACGATGCTTGCAATCGACATTGCGGCCGGAGTCATCGCCCTGGTGTTTTTGTTTGCCATTTACCAGTATCTTTCCAGGACCTCGGGCCCGGCCAGGTGGGCTGACAGCAGGCGGTCCTACCGTTTCCAGCAGATAAGAAGCCATCTGCTGCAGGCTGCGGAGGCACCCGAACACCCCAGGGACTGGAGACCCAACCTGCTTGTGTTCTCTGATGATCCCGAACGGCGCAAACCCCTGCTCAAGTTTGCTGACTGGCTTCAGGGAGACAGCGGCTTTGCAACGGTTGTCAGAATCATACAGGGCGAGGGGGCAAAGGTCAGGAAACTAAAAGAGGAGGCAAGGAGCGAGATAGCAAAAGATATCCGCGAGCTGGAAGCAGACATGTTCCCGCTGGTAATAAACGGCCCGAACATAAGGCTATCGCTTCTTTCCCTTGTCCAGTCCTTCGGAGTAGGCCCTTTAAAGGGCAACACCATGATGACAAACTGGATCGGGCGCTCAGATGATCCCCCCTCGCAATACAGGGCCAAAAGGTTCGGCATATACCTGAGCACTGCTTTCCGGCAGGGTTATAACATTGTGCTTTTTTCAGCAGAAGAAAAAGCCTGGCAGAAACTGCAGGAAATACCCGCTGAAAAGCGGCGCATTGACGTATGGTGGAGAGGGGATGCAACAAGCCGGCTCATGATCCTGTTTGCCCACATGATACGCCAGAACAGGCCCTGGCATGACGCGAAAATCAGGGTCCTTGATATCAGCGCGGGCGTTATGAAATCAGGGAAAACCGTGGCAGACCTTGAGGAAACCCTTTCCGAGATCCGGATTCAGGCGGAGCCGGAAATAGTGGCTTCGGCGGGTGCTGATGCAGTGGCTGCATACTCTCAGGATGCTGCGCTGGTTTTTCTGCCCTTCCGGTTGATAAAGGATCTGCCGCGCGACCCTTTCGCCGATGAACTCTCCCCCCTGCTGTGCCGGCTGCCGGTTACTGCGGCGGTGCTTGCCGCAAAAGACATAGATCTGTCAGCCGAGCCGGAACAGGGTCCTGCCGGCGAAATCGCAGAAGCTGTTGACAGGTATAACGACGCCCTTAAAAGGGCAAAAGATGCTGAAAAGGCGGCCGAAAAAGCATCAGCCGATCTGGAAAAGGCCATTGATGCCTGGCGCCGGGCCGTGGAATCAGGAGAGGATGAAGAAAAAACACGGCAGCTTGACAAAGAGGTCAGGGAAGCCAAAAACGAGGCCGTGGCCTCAGGCAGAAAAGCGGCAAAGCTGTCCGTCATAGCGGAAAACCTGGCAGAAAGGGCCCGCAGTCTCGGCGCGGAGATAGAGTAAATGGGGCCTAAATGGGGTCAAACCTTGATTTTTGTCTTAAAGAATCAGGATTGAATTAAGGACAAAATTCAAGGTTTGACCCCTTACATAAAAGGCAATCCTTGTGTTTTACCCTCTTCCCATCAGATATACCAGGTAGACTGCATAAAAGACCAGCAGCAGGGCGCCCTCCCACCGCTCAAGAGAACGGCGTTTGCCCGTAAACATCGTGACAAATAAAATCAGGCTGGCGGCGATTACCATTGCCATATCGAGGTTGCCGCCTTTATAAAAGGGAAGAGGCCTGATAACCGCACTTGCGCCCAGCACGAAAAAAATGTTGAAAATATTGGAGCCCACCACGTTGCCCACCGCTATCTCAACATTCTTGCGCCAGGCCGCCATGACAGATGTTGCAAGCTCGGGAAGCGATGTGCCAACTGCAACTATTGTCAGTCCCACGGCGGCCTCGCTCATGCCCATGGATGCAGCAATGTGTACGGCCCCGTCCACTATAAGCTTTCCGCCCGTTGCCAGGCCGATAACACCCGCAGCGGTCATTGCAGCAGCCGCGGGCATTCCGCGTCTGCGCATGGGCATGCCCTGGGCGTCTCCGGTAAAATTGCGGGTGATACTTGCTAAATAATACAGGAAAATCGCAAAGAACATCAGGAAGATAAGGCCGTCCGACCTGGAGATGTCCGAGTATGCCCATCCGTCAAAAATTCGGTCATTGGCTGCAATGCACAGGACTACCGCAGCCACCAGGCTGAACGGAATCTCCCTCCATACAGTATCCCTGGTTACAGCCAGGGGATAGACCAGTGCGGATATGCCCAGGATAAGAAGAATATTGGCAATATTGCTGCCAAGCACGTTGCCTATGGCAATGGCCGTGTTACCCTGGGCGCTGGCCACGATATTTACAAACAGCTCCGGGGCGGATGTTCCGAATGCAACAACGGTAAGACCTATTACCAGGTCAGAGATGTTGTACCGCCTGGCAATGGAACCCGCCCCTTCCACCAGAAAATCCGCGCCCTTGACCAGAAGCACAAAACCTATGGCAAGAAGCAGATAAGGCTGAACAGAGGTCATTGCGGATTCCCCGGATTGTTTTTCAGACCACCCAAACGGCCAGGTTTGCCGAATCCTGGATTACCCTGCCTGTAACGCCTCCCATTGGATATTCATTCTTTTTGTCTGACTGGCCGTGCCTGCCCATTACCACTGTGCCGTACCAGTTTTTACGGGCGTAGGTTGCAATATCATCTGCGGGATTGCGGGTTCCGGGAATAATTTCAGTGGAAATCCGGTCTTCGGAAATACCCGCGGATTTAAGTTTTTCAACGGCTTTTTGTATGAACGGGGCTATCTGTTCCCCTGCTTTTGTCTGCCAGAATTCCTGGATATCAGGGGCAGCCTCTATCACGTCGGGCGGGATAAATCTGCTTAAATCCCTCTTGGTATAAAACAGCCTGAGTTCGGACTGGGTGTCTGCAAGCATTAATGCCGCATGCTCAACCGCCCTCATTGCATTCTCTGAGGGATCCAAAGAAAGGAGCACCTTTTTTGAACCCACCTTACCGTTTACCAGCCATACCGGGGTCTCCCTGCTGCACTGAACTATGTTTCCGGAGACGCTGCCGGTAAAAAACTTCTCAAGTCGGCTTCTTCCGCGCGCCCCCACAACAATGGCATGGCCGTGGTTCATTATAGTAAAATGGCAGGTATCCCGGGCTGCTCCCTTTTGCTTGGCCTCAAGATTGGTTCTTATCCTGCCCTTGTCAAGCCCCAGTTTTTCCAGCCGCTGCTTTGCCTCCGAGAGAATCGCCTCGCCCTTTTCCTGGTTTCTTTTCTCAATGGCTTCAAGCTGCTTTTTTGCCTCGCGGCGGACCTTTGGATCATCAAACAGCGGCGGCAGGGCCGGCATGATATAAAGCAAATCAACTTCAAGATTAGCTTCTTTAAACATCATGGAGATGTAATCCAGCGCCCTCATGGAATTTTCAGACCCGTCAACCGCTACTACTACATTCCTGCCCATATCTTTCCTCCTGTTTATTTTCACCGGTCACTTCTTAATTCTGGCCCCAATTGCTTTTACAAAAAATAATAATTCGGTTGCACCTCAAAATCAAATCGCAATACCCAGTATATACATAAAGTACTCCGGCGGCAACAACTTCTCAAACCCGTGTCAATAGCATTTAGAAATGTCCGGTTTTCATAGCAAGTGAAATGTCCGGTTGATTAAAAATTGTTTCTTGCGCCATAGCCTACTTGTATAATAAATTTATTCTGCCTGCTCGGAGGATAGGGCTACACTGGGG
>JAIPDS010000010.1 GCA_021737565.1 Desulfobacteraceae bacterium
TGGCACCGTAAAAAGTCCAATATCTGCGTTACGCGCAATTTCTCAGAATTTCACGTACGGCTAAGTACGCTGCATTCTTCGAAATTGCGCAAGCCTTGATCTTGAACTTTTTACGGCGCCATCTAAAATCAGACTTTTTTCGAGTGCATCAATATATTATATAGTACAAAATATCGGCTCCCGTACAGAATAATTTTCAGGGAATTATCATAACCTTGACCGCGTCGCGCTCCCGAAGCTGCACCCTGAAGGCATCGGCGGCCTCATCCAGGGAAAATCTGTGGGTTATAAGATGACCGGTGGCCGCCTTTCCAGACTGTATGAGATCTATGGCTCCGGGGAAATTTCCCCCCAAACATCCCACCAGGGAGATATTTTTCCGAATAACCGCCATGGGATCCCATGCAAGGGGTTGCTCAAAAATTCCGACCAGCAGGACCCTGCCCCCGCCCCTGACCATTTCGGTTGCCTGGCTGAAGGTGGCGGAAGAACCGGCGCACTCAACAACCATATCAACACCCATACCCGAGGTGGCATCCATAACCGCGGCCATGACGTCTTGCCTGGCTGCGTCAATCACCAAATCTGCGCCGGATTTTTTTGCCGCCTCAAGCCTGGAGGCTCTTCTTCCGCTTGCAAGCACCCTTGAGACTCCCAGGGCTTTTAAAGCCTGCACCGCATTTATGCCTATAACCCCCAGGCCCAAAACAGCAGCTGTATCGCCCTCCTTCGGTTTGCCGCGTTTAACGGAAAAAAACGAGATGGAAAGCGGCTCCACTGATGCGCCGTCTTCGTAGGAAAGCTCATCTGGGAGCTTAAATACGGTTTGTCCGGCAATGGCTATTGGAATGGAAACATATTCCGCCATGGCTCCGGGAAGCTGATACCCGGTGAGCTCCGGATTCGCGCAGCGGTGAAACTTGCCCTGCCCGCACCAAAAGCACTGCCCGCAGGGACGGAATCCCGCTGCAGTGACCCGCTCACCGACCCGGATGTCTTTTACGTTTCTGCCTACTTGCGCAACGTCACCGCTGAATTCATGCCCGAATATGGTCCCCTCAGGCTTGCCCTCCTTGTAGACGTGCAAATCCGAGCCGCATACACCGCAGGCCTTTACGTGGATCACGATGCCGTCATCCGGTACTTCGGGATAATCGACTGTTTCCGTTTTTATAGTTTCAGGACCTCTAAGCACAGCAGCTTTCATGACACACCACTCCGAAAAAAAGCAAATTAAACAACCAAGGACACCCGTGAGGCAAAAAAAGCATTCCACGGCGAAAATAACACGGGCGGAACCGCAATTTAATTAAATAGCATAACATACTCCGGACGGATACAAAACCAAAAACCCGAAATGCCCGAGAGAAAAGTGCCTGCAAAAATTCAACCCGGCTACCGTAGATTCCAGCCCAGCGGCCATGCAAGCTTGAAGGTTTTTTAATTTCAAGACACATTGTAACCCCTGGAGTTAAAAGTTAAGCTTCAGCATTTGAGTTATGGAGTAAATTTCCATGCCGCAGGCTGTGGCCATGCGGACAAGGCGGGGCGGTCTTTGAGGGAGCATTGCAGGAGGGCCGGTTAAGCAGATGCCGGCGTGCGAAGCCATAGTGGCCGGCGCTTGTCTGAGCGCACGTGAGTGCGCGAGTTCGCCGGGCGCGGCGGAGCACACAGGCATCTGCCAGGCCCGAATGCAGCGGACGAAAAGACCGCCCCGCCTTGGAGAGCATCCCGATAACCGGACTGCGGATTTTCCCAAGGAGACCCGATGTCCAGAGGCAAGCAGAATAATGAAAGATTCGCCGGGAATTGAGGTTCTAAAAAAAACTTATTTGGCAGTCTGAAACCGTGTATGTTATGATCAAAACCTGTTTCCGAATATGACTGCAGTCTTAAACCAAAATAAACACAAAAGAGGTAGAAATGAGCGAACTAGGCGCCCTTTTTTCACCGATTACCGTAAGAAACATGAAAATACCCAACCGCGCGGTAATCCCGCCCATGGGAACCGCCCTGTGCGAAAAAGGAGGGAAGGTAAATGACGCGCTTCTGGCCTATATAAAACGCCGGGCCGAAAGCGGCGCAGGACTTTTGATTTCTGAAATTACAGCGGTCCATCCCACCGGCATGGTGGCTCCCAGACAGCTCGGGGCATGGGATGACGAATTTATCCCCGGCCTTGAAAAACTGGCAGAAGCCATGCGCTCCTTTGGCGGCAGGGCTGCCATGCAGCTTCATCACGCAGGCAGGGAAAGCGCCTATATGATAAAAAAACAAAAGGCAATCGGCCCCTCAGCAGTGCCGAGCCTGATCTACGGCCAGGCACCAAGGGAAATGACAAAAGATGACATTGCGGAAATTGTTTTCTCATTCGGCGCTGCTGCGGCAAGAGCCAGGAAGGCCGGCTTTGACGCCTTGGAAATACACGGCGCCCACGGATATCTTCTTACCCAGTTTCTGTCCGCAATATCAAATCATCGCACCGACGAATACGGCGGCAGTTTTAAAAACCGCGCCAGATTCGTTATTGAAGTGACCCGGGAGGTCAGAAAATCGGTGGGGGACGATTTCCCGGTAATGCTCAGAATTTCAGCCGAGGAATACATAAAAAACGGCTACACGGTGGATGATATCACGGGCATTCTGCCGGAACTCAAGGAAGCCGGCCTGGATGTAATTCATGCCTCTGTGGGCACCCACGGAAGCCCGGCAGGTGTGACCAGCGCCCCGCCCTCATTTGAAACAGGTTTTAACGTATGGAGGGCAAGAAGGATTAAAGAGACAGCCGGCATGCCGGTTATAGCGGTGGGCAGATTCACCGATCCGAGACCCGCCAGCGAGGTGATTGCAAACGGGGATGCCGATTTTGTGGCATTCGGCCGCCAGATTTTATGCGACCCGGATTTTCTTCAGAAAGCCGGGCAGAACCGGTATGAGGAAATCCGCATGTGCATTGCCTGCAACCAGGGCTGTATTGAGCGCGAAATGTTTGAAGGAAAATCCGTGCGGTGCGCCATAAACCCGGAAACCGGCCAGGAGCTGGTTTATCCGCGAAAACCCGCAAAACAGCCCAAAAAGGTCTGGATCGCGGGTACGGGACCTGCGGGCCTTATTGCCGCATACGAGGCAAAACGGCTCGGCCATGATGTAACCATTTTTGAAAATGAGGCCGAAGCAGGCGGCAATATTCTGTATGCATGCAAGGCCCCGCACAAGGAGATTTACCATGACTGGATAAAATGGCAGATCCGTCAGACGGAAAAAGCCGGGGTCCGAATTCGCACAAGCACCAGGCTTACCGCCGAAATGGCCGCGGAACAAAACCCTGACGCCGTTATCCTTGCAACCGGAGGAGAAAAAATCATACCGCAGATACCCGGCATAGACCTGCCGCACGTACATGATGCCTGGCAGATACTGGGGGAAAGCACCGCTCCGGGCAAAAACGTCCTGGTAATAGGGGGAGGCCTGGTGGGAATGGAAACTGCTTGTTTCCTGGCTTCCAAAAAAAGCTCCGTGACCCTGGCAGAGCAGCTTGAAACCCCGCCCGTGCCCAAATACACCTCTCACGGATATACCCTGCACAAGTACCTGCGCGAAAACCAATGCGAAATGCGCTTCGGGGCAAAGGTAAAAAAAATCGGCAAAAATTCAGTCGCGGTGGAGGCACACGGGGAGGAACTGGATCTGGAAGGGTTCGACCAGGTAGTTGTTGCAGTCGGGATGAAGCCGAGAAACGGACTTGAGCAGGAGCTAAAAGACCGAAACATTGCCTGCAGCGTTGTAGGGGATGCGAAACAGGTGCGCCGGATTATGGAGGCGGTCGAAGAAGGGGCCCTGGCCGCCTGGGAATTGTAATTTCCGTGCCAAAACCCGGGCCTTTACTTATGTGAGCACCACTCCGGCATCAACCGCGACCGGACTGCCCCTGTTTACTGCAAGAGGATTTATATCGATCTGGGAGATCTGCGGATGGGCCGTGCCCGCCCGCCCCAGATCAACGAGGATCTGCGCGGCCGCCTCTTCATCAAGGGGAGGCCTTCCGCGAAAACCCTGGAAAAGCTTTCTGTTGCGCACGGAACGGATCATCTTCAAAGCCCTTTGCCTGTCAACAGGCGCCAGTTCGAATACAACATCCGGCTCCAGCTCCGCAAGAATTCCGCCCAGACCGAACATCACGCACGCCCCGAAAGCCGGATCCCTCATAAAACCGGCTATCAGCTCATAGTCAACATGCACCTGCTTCTGGATCAGGATTCTTCCTGACCCCTTAACTTTGTCCGAAAGATCTTTAAATGCCGATTCAATGGAAAGGCGGTCTGAAAGCGAAAGCTTTACAAGACCGCAGTCTGTTTTATGCCCTTTTTCCGGCACCAGTCCTTTTAAAACAACCGGCATGCCGGCATGTTCCGCCCAGGCGCGGGCCTCGTCGGCGCTGCTGACAATTTTCTCATCAACAACAGGGATATCAAAGCCTGCAAGAAATTTCTTGCTGTCATGTTCATCCCATGATTTTCCCGTTTCAGGCAAAGGTTCTGCCGCAGATTTATCCTTTACCACCTCAGGGTTGCCCGGGTTTTGCCCCCTTTCCTCCCTATGGGCCGAAAACCTGGCAGCCGAACTGATACATTCGGCAAGGCGGGTGGCATCTTCATATACAAGGATACCGGCCCTTTCCGCTTCCTCCTTAAACTGCAGGCTGCCCAGTCTGCGCCCCATCAGCCAGAAAACAAGAATCTTTCCGTTTTCATCTGCCTGCTGCTTTAAGGAGTAAAGATCCGGGGCCTCATCGCCTATGCCGGCAACAAAATGGATCACCACCACATCAACCCCGGGATCTCTGACAACTGCATCAACCCCCCCTTTGAAAGCTATTTTGCGCCCCTTTACCGACACCGCGGGAAACAGGTCCACCGGATTTGATACCGGCATCCAGGAAGGAAAAATTTCTGCAACCGCCCTCCTGGTCTGCTTCGAGAGTTCGGCTACCGTGACACCGCTTTTTTCAAGGGCATCGCAGGCAAGTATCCCGGCACCTCCGCTGAACGTAAGTATTGCCGCCCTGCAGGCGGGATTTATATTCGAAATCCCGGTCAGGGCATGGGCCATGTCCATCATCTGGAACATACTGTTTGCCTTTATGACCCCGGAAAAATCAAGGATACTGTTAAGCAGCCTGGAATCCCCGGAAAGGCTGTAGGTATGACTTACCGCAGCCTTTGCTCCGGCCCTGCTTTCTCCGCCCTTTAACAGCACAAGGGGCTTGTCAGACTTTCGCGCAAGCTCCGCAAAACGCCTTCCGCGCGGAATGGATTCCAGGTAAAGGGCTATAACATCGGTATCATGATCATCCTGGAGATATTCAATTATATCGCATTCATCCACATCCGCACGGTTGCCTATCGAGCAGGCCTTGGCAACCCCGATTCCGCGTCTTCCCAGTTCGGCCAGAAAAATTGCGGACATCATGCCGCTTTGCACTATAAGCGAAATTCTTCCGGAAAGCAGTTCTTCGCGAACCTCCGGGTTCATAAAAGTAAAAAAATACGGCCTGTGCACGTCCACCAGGCCCATGCAGTTAGGCCCCCACAAACGCATGCCTGCTTTCCGGGCAATTTGTAAGCATTTTTTTTGAAGGGCGATCCCTTCATCACCGGTCTCGGAGAATCCGGCGCTTTCGATTATAACCCTTTTTACCCCTTTTCCAGCGCATGCCTCAAGAACAGGGGGAACTGCGTTTGCCGCAACCAGTATCACGGCAAGATCGACTTTTCCGGGGATTTCGGCAACCGAAGGATAGCACTTAATCCCGTGGAGTTGTTTGTAATTCGGGTTTACAGGATATATGCCGCCGTCAAATCCTGACAGAAGGTTTTTTACAACCGATCCTCCCAGGTTTTTCTCGCCGGCGCCCACAACCGCAACAGAGGCGGGGTTAAAAAACTTATCCATGATCGAACCTTATCTGTATTCAGATTACCGGGCAGGAGAGGAATGCAAAAAGAGGCCGGCATATTTGCCGGCCTCTTTTTGCCTGATCGGAGCTGCTTATCCCTCCCAGGAGATGCACTCCGTCGGGCACGAATCGATTGCCTCCTGGATTTCGTCTTCAGGACCTCCCTCGGGCTTGATCACGTAAGCCTTTTCCGTGTCCTCGTCAAAGCCGAAAACCTCGGGGCAGAGCTCCACGCAGCTTTCACAGCCTTCACATTCGTCGGTATCAATAACCACCTTTGCCATAGCCGACCTCCATTTACACCAGATTGTTGAAAGAAAAAGCCTCTTCCTACCATATTCAGCCTTAATATGTTGTTATAAAAAAAATATGTCAATATTCAAATTTAAGTGGCCTTTTTATGTCCCCGGCTTGTTGTAAAGGGGCGACATACTGCGAAGTGTTTTTACCACCCCGGAGAGCGAAGCCAGAAACTTATCAATATCCTCGAGGGTATTGTCTATGCTCCAGGATATCACAACCGTGCCCTGGGCATCTGCATGGCTTAATCCCAGGGAAAGCAGCACGTGGGAGGCTCTCAGGGATCCGGTGGCGCACGCGGATTTGGTGGAAACAGCCATGTTGTCCTCATCGAGCATCAGCATTACGCTCTCGCCCTCTATATATTTCAGGGAAATGTTGAGCAGATTCGGAAGACTGTGCTCAAGGTTGGTATTTACAATGTATTCGTCTATGTAGCCGGGAAGTTTTCCAACCAGGTAATCCTTGATTTCTCCGAGGCGTACAAGGCGCTCTTTCATGTGCTTTGCCGCGAGTTCCGCGGCTTTTGCCATTCCTGTTATACAGATGAGGTTTTCGGTTCCCGCGCGCTTGTTATTCTCCTGAACTCCGCCGTCGAGCAGCGGGAAGATCCTGGTACCGCGGCGGATATATAAACCGCCGGCCCCGGGGGGGCCGCCGTACTGATTGGATCCGAAACTGAGCAGGTCAACGTTTAGCTTTTCCACATCAACCGGCACCACGCCGACCGAATCCACTGCGTCGCTGTGGAACAGGACCTTGTTTTTCCTGGTTATCCGGCCAATTTCCTCTACGGGCTGGATGGTGCCGGTCTCATTGTTGCTGTGCATTACCGAAACCAGAATGGTCTGATCGGTTATGGCGTCTTGCACCGCTTTTGGATCAACGCGGCCCGATGCGTCAACCGGAAGAGATGTCACCTTGAAACCCTGGGATGAAAACCTTTTGATACTTCGTAGTACAGAGTTGTGCTCTATATTGGTAGTAATAATATGATTGCCCTTTTCCCGGTTGGCCAGGGCCGCACCCTTTATGGCGTGATTGACCGATTCCGTTCCGCAGGAGGTAAAAACTGTCTCCCTAGGGTTTGCGGCGTTGATAAGCCCGGCCACTGCTTGCCGTGCATCCGAAATAATTTCCGCTGATTTTTCACCGGCCTTGTGCTGGCTTGACGGGTTGTGCAGATCGCTGTTGACCGCCTCTGTCATGACCTGCTTTACTTCCGGCAGAAGCGGAGTAAAAGATATGTTGTCAAGGTTAATGTAATTCATCTTTGCCCCCTTTTAATGCTCTTCTTCTGTAAGTTTCCTCTGGCAGGCTTCGCAGAACTCCGCATCACTGCTTATCTCAACATCGCAGTAAGGACAGTGGCATGTTTCACCATCTGCGTGCTCGTGTTTCTCCTGCCTTTGCTCGGGCTTTCTGGCCACCCCGGTCTTTTTGTCCTTGTAATTCTGAATGGCCATGTGAAGAGCATCGGCTCCAAGATTCGAGCAGTGCATCTTGTTTTTCGGCAAACCTTCCAGGGCATCGGCCACATCCTTGTTTGTAATGTGTCTGGCCTCTTCTATGGTTTTTCCTTTTGCCAGTTCAGTGAGCATGCTCGATACAGCTATGGCAGAGCCGCACCCGAAGGTCTGAAACTTGATGTCTGATATCCGCTCGTCTTCATCCACCTTAAGGTAGATTGTCATCATGTCTCCGCACAGGGGATTGCCTACTTCGCCCACTCCGTCTGGGTCCTCGATTACGCCCACGTTTCTCGGGTTTTTGAAATGATCCATCACTACCTGATTATACATGTCGCTTTCCTCCACATTTGATGTTCATATGTATTTCTCAGAATAAGCATGAATCTTTTTTTGTACAATATGATTTTAAACATCCCGGCATAGCCGCCATACATCTGCTTGACCCGGGGGCAAAGCGTTATTATTTTAAAATTATAAAAGTTCATTTTATTTTCACCACCTGTTCCTCCTTACTTTTCTCTTTTTCGGCCGGCAGCTATATCGCGCTTCCCCCCTATTATAAGGGGGATTTAAATAAAAACCCGCATGTCAACATTGCGGCCTTTCCCAAACCATCAAAAAAAGGGGGGCGGAAAAATGAAAAAACAGCTTTTAAATTACGATACCCTGGTGAAGGTTGCAAATGCGATCTCCCATTCCAGGGATCCGGAGGAAGTGGTGCTGCTGGCGGTGGAAAGCATTACAAGGGCCCTTGATGTAAAAGGTGCTGCGCTGTTTCTGGTCAACAGGGAAACAAAGCAACTCGAAATAGCCGCCTCGTTCGGCCTGAGCAACAACTACATAAACAAGGGGCCGCTAAGCGCGCTTAAATCCATTTCCGAATCCCTGGAGCAAGGCCCGGTGGCAATATACGACGTAGCCGACGATCCAAGGATCCAGTATCCCATGGAAGCCCGGGAAGAAGGCATAGCCTCTATTCTTTCGGTGCCAGTAATGATCCAGGGACGCTCCATAGGAGTTCTTCGGGTCTATACGGCCGAACCCTGGGAGTTCACACTTGAGGATGTGAATTTCGTACAGGCCGTGGGAAGCATTACCGGCATGGCTATTGACATGGCACGCCATTACAAGGGGATGAAACAAAGCATAGATGTGCTCAAAACAATGCGCGCCAAGGGCGGGGGTAAATCAGCTCCGGGGCCCGCACAGGACATGGCGTAAATAAAACAATCATCCTGTTGATTTTCAGGTCCGGGCTGTGATATCCGGAAAATGTCTGGTTCATCCGGTTTCACTGTCTGAAGAAAGGAGAACTGTATGCTCTCGTTTCTGCCCGGACCGATAAGGGCTGTGATCGCGTTCCTTCTCTACACGGCAAACACCATGGGCGGGGTGCTTACCATGATACCGTTTATCGTGCTCAAGGTGGCCATCCCGCACGAAGAAACACGCCATCAGCTCACCCGCGTGATTACGGCCATCGCCTGGATATGGGTTGATATTAACAGCCTTATCCTGTATGCAACACAGAAAATCCGGTTTGACACCGAGGGACTGGAGGGCTATAACCCGAAATCATCGTATCTTGTTATCAGCAACCACCGCTCATGGGCGGACATAGTGATGCTGCAGCACCTGTTCAAACACCGGATACCCTTTCTCAAATTCTTTATAAAAAGGGGACTCATCTGGGTGCCGCTTCTTGGCATTGCGTGGTGGGCTCTTGATTTTCCATTCATGAAACGTTATTCAAAAGAATTTTTAGAAAAACATCCGGAACTTAAGGGAAAAGACATAGAGACCACCCGCACATACTGCGAAAAATTTAAAAGATCGCCTGTCTCGGTAATAAATTTTGTTGAAGGTACAAGATTTGACGAATCCAAAAGACAAAAATATGGTTCCCCCTACCGCCACCTGTTAAAGCCCCGGGCCGGGGGAACCGCGGTTGTGCTCTCTGTTATGGGAGAAACCCTGGAGGCGATTATTGACGTCACAATAGTGTATCCTGAAAACAGCCCTCCGCTGCCGTTTTGGAATTTTTTAAAGGGGAAAATCCCCATGGTGGTTCTCCGTGCACGCAGGCTGGAAATCCCTTCAGAGTTTACTGGCCGCAGCTACGACCAGGACCCGGAATTCAGGGAGCAGATCAAAAATTGGGTAAACGAACTTTGGGAAGAAAAGGACCGGCAGATAGCCGATATTCTTGAAAAATATAAGGAGGGAAACCGATGACGCTGCAGGACGCCGATCTTAAGAAAACTTATACTTTCACCGATTACATATCATGGACCCTTCTGACGCTGATTCCCGTTTTAACGGCCATTTATGGCATTTCACGGGCCTCTGTCCTATGGACCATTGTATACCTGATAGTAATGGCAATCTGTTTTGCAGGCATCATATACAGATTTTTCTGCACGCATTGCCCCCATTACAAAAACGCAGGCCAGAGCACAAAATGCATATTTTTATGGAAAGTACCCGCCTATTTTGACCCGCGGCCCGGCCCCTTAAGTTTCTTTGACAGATTAATGGTATCTGCGGGATTTATTATTGCGGTTGCTTTCCCTGTATACTGGCTGCTTGCCCGCCCCCTTCTGCTGATTATTTACGCCCTTTCCTGGGCGGTGCTCTTTATTTTCCTTTACAAATACGAATGCATAAGATGCATTTACAAAGACTGCCCCATGAACAGGGTCACTGAAATCTCCGGCTCATAAGGGGTTTGGACGGTCGTAAAATGCGAAAGCCGCAGGCAGAATCATCGCCCGCGGCTTTCGCTTTACAGGGGAGGGGGGGTAAAACATTGTTAATTATTATGCAGCATTCTGAGTCTTATCAGGGTCATAGCACACCCGGCAGCAATTAAGGCATCGAACGGCTTCGGCCAGGGCATCCGGCTCTGCAAGCACCTGATCCACTTCAATAAAACTGGTAATCCGCTCTTTTACCGGGATTTCCGGCATTTGAGCCCTTTTGCTCTTTTTAACCCCGGGTATGGAATCAAACAGGGATTCCTGTATATGACGCTTTGACAGCAATGCCTTCGGCTCCGGTTTTACTTCCTTTCCCTTTAAAAACAAATCTATGGCCCTTGCAGCACGCCTGCCGCCTCCGATGGCGTCCACCACCAGGGCCGGCCCGGTAGCCCCGTCTCCTGCAGCGAAAATATAGGGAACATTAGACCTGCATGTGTCAGGATCAACATCAATTGTCCCCCATCTTGTAATGTTAAGCTCCTCCATCCGGGTGCCTTTTGTGCAAAACGCAGTATCTGTTGACTGACCGATCGCGGTAATAATCATGTCCACGTCAAGAACGGTTTCAGATCCCTCCACGGGTACGGGGCGCCTGCGTCCGCTTGCATCCGGCTCGCCAAGCTCCATCTTTAAATACTCGAGGCCTTTCACATTGCCCTCATCATCGCCTAAGACCTGGTTGGGGGCGGCCAAGTAAATGGACTCTATCCCCTCATGCGCTGCAGCCTCAATTTCCACCTCATTGGCAGGCATTTCCTTTCTTGTTCTGCGATAGACAATGTATACTTTTTCAACCCCGAGACGCACCAGTGTACGGGCGCAGTCAATCGCGGTGTTGCCGCCCCCTATTACCGCGGCACGTTTTCCTGCCTGTATCTTTTCCTGGTTTCCTATGCGTGAAAGAAAATCGATGCCGGTGTAGCAGCCGTTTAAGTCCTCTCCCGGGATGTTGAGCCTGTAGTCCTTCCATGAACCCACACCCATGAAAATGGCGTCAAAGCCGGCACCCACAAGGGAGCCGAGATCAAAGTCAACCCCCATTTTTACGTTGGTATGATATTGAATGCCAAGGTTTAGTATCCCCTGAATCTCCCAGTCAAGCACCGCCTTGGGAAGCCTGTACTCGGGTATGCCGTATCTGAGCATTCCGCCCATCTTGGGCATGGCTTCGAAAATGTTGACGCTGTGACCGACCCTTCGCAGAAAATATGCGCAGCTTAGCCCTGCAGGCCCGCCGCCAATTACCGCCACCTTTTTGCCGGTATCCGGTGCGCAGGGGATGGGGATTCTCTTGCCGGAATTCATCTCCATATCCGCCACAAAGCGCTTGAGCTGATTAATGGAAACGGACTCTTCGTCTTCTATGGCTCTTCTGCAGTATTCTTCGCAGGGGTGAGGGCATACACGCCCGCATGCCAGAAGAAGCGGGTTACGCTCCCTGATTGTATCAACCGCGGATTCGTATTCTTTATTCCTGATCTGACCGATATACCTGGGAATATCTATTTCCGCCGGGCAGGTCTGCTGGCACGGTGAGAGCGCGTCGTCTTCGGTATTTAAGTGCAGGAGCCTCTGGGACATCGTACGCACTTCCATAATGGATTTCGGGCACACCTTTTCACAGGCACCGCAGCCCACGCATTTATTCCTGTCTACAACCGGATAACCATTGGGGCCCATCCTCAGGGCATCGAACTTGCAAGCCCTCACACAGTCACCAAATCCAAGGCATCCTATTTCGCAGTCTCTTTTACCCCCGTAAAACGCATTAACCGCGCTGCACCTGTTTAACCCCTGGTAAAAAAA
This sequence comes from Desulfobacteraceae bacterium, assembly GCA_021737565.1. GTDB lineage: Bacteria > Desulfobacterota > Desulfobacteria > Desulfobacterales > Desulfosalsimonadaceae > Desulfosalsimonas. The sequence continues at coordinate 12,297 of JAIPDS010000010.1, forward strand.
CCGGTCGGTAGCCCTGTCTCCACCCTGACAATTATTGTAGGACTTAAGCGGCTCCGCTGTGCCGGCTTCCGCCCCCATGATCGCCGCAATCTCGCCCACATTTTCCGGTCCGATCAGGATGCAGACATTGGGAGGGGCCTGTCCGTTTACTATGGCCTCGGCTGCCGCACCGCAGCCGGTATATCCGCATCCGCCACAGTTGGCACCTGCAAGCAGGTCTTCCACCTTTGCAATCCGGGGATCCTCATATACGTAGAATATCCTGGAGGCCACGCTTAATGCTGCTCCGCATGCGCCCCCAAGACCAAGTGTAAACAGTATTGCTTCTATCACGACAGTTCCTCTTGAAGATAAACAAAAATTAAACTACATCGTTCGCAGGCTATGCCATACCCTTAAATCCCCAAAACGCAAGGGCCAGCATTCCGGCAGTAACCAATCCGATGGATGTATCCTGCAGCGGCCTTGGTACGCGCCCCAGTATAATCCGCTCCCTTACTCCTGCAAAAAGGATCAGGGCCAGTCCGAATCCTGCCGCATAGGCTATGGAAGCGATAAGAGCCTCCAGAAAAATGTATTCCTCCTTAATGTTAATTAAGCAGACACCCATTACCGCGCAGTTTGTAGTGATCAACGGCAAAAATATTCCAAGCCCTGAATAAAGGGCCGGTATCATTTTCTTCATGAACATTTCCACGAACTGAACCAGCGAAGCAATCACCAGAATAAATGCAATAGTTCTCAGGTACTCAATATCAAGAGCTTTTAAGAAGTAATGATCCACAATCCAGGTAATAATCCCTGCCATGGTCAATACAAAAATAACTGCTCCGGCCATTCCTACAGCAGTGTCCATTTTTTTTGAGGTGCCCAGAAACGGGCAGTTTCCCAAATACTGGGCCAGGACGATGTTATTTATAAAAATACAGCTTATGATTAACACTAAATATTCGCCCATAATATTCTCTTCCTGTCCTTTACTTATTTCTTGCCCAGCATATTCATGATACACAACATCAATCCCAGACAGACAAAGGCTCCCGGGGCCTCAACCATAAATGTAAACGGCTCGAAGGAAGCACCAAAAACAGGATTGCCCCAAAAAGTCCCGCTGCCCAGTACTTCACGGATTGCGCCCAGCGCACCAAGTGACAATGTAAAGCCGATACCAATGCCAAGGCCGTCTGCGACCGAAAGCACGGGACCATTTTTTGATGCAAAGGCTTCTGCCCGCCCCAAAACGATGCAGTTAACAACTATCAGGGGAATAAATATCCCAAGGCTCATATAAAGCCGGTATGCAAATGCCTGAGATACCAGTTCTACTACTGTGACAAATGTTGCTATGATAATTATAAAGCACGCAATCCTGATTTTGGGCGGTATAATGTTGCGCAGGATCGATACCAACAGATTTGAGCAAACCAGTACAAAGGTGGTTGCCAAACCCATTCCCAGCCCGTCTTCAACTGTTTTAGTAACCGCCAAGGTCGGACAAAGGCCAAGTACCAGCCTAAAGGGCGGTATCTCCTCCCACAGGCCCTTTACAAATTCCTGACTGATTGATTTTGCCATAAACTGTTCACTCCTACTTGGTAAAGGTTTTCACCTTTTCCTTAATTTGGGATTGCAGTTCCTTGTAGGTTTCCGCGGCCTTACCAACAGCAGCACAAACTCCCCGTGATGTAAACGTAGCCCCTGAAATCGGAATGATACTGCCTCCGTCCTTTTTCACCTTGGGATCCGCAGATATATCCAATCCGGCAAACTGATTCTTAAAATCTTCGGCTGTTTCAACTCTGGCCCCAACGCCGGGTGTCTCGTTATGGGTCGTAACGCTGACACCCTTGATCTTATCGGTATTTATATTAAAGGCAACCATTACCCCCATCTCGCCGCCATAACCGCCTGCCTTTGTTTCAAAGGCCACGGCCTTGGGCTTGCCTTCATATATACCGACGAAAAAGTTTTTTTCCTTCCCGTCAATCTTAATTTCAAAACGGTCTGATACCGGATCGTTGGAAGCCTTAGGCAGAATTTTCTCAATTGCGGGGCCCTTAACGAATTTAAGGATCTGGCTGTCAATACGATCCTGAGTGCTGTTTTTCAAGGCCGCAAGCACTCCCCCTGAAAGACAGCTTAACACCGTCAAAACAACAATCATCTTCACCATTTCACGCATGATGCATAATCCTTCCCATTGCTTTGGGTCTGATCTTTTCTATAAGCGGATGAATCAGATTAATAATCAGAATTGCGTATATCACTCCGTCCACATGTGCACCCAGATTCCTTATCAGGACTGTGAGAAAACCGCCGAGCGCGCCGTAAATAAGCATGGGGAAAAAGTGCACCGGTGAAGAGGAATCTTCTGTTGCCAGAAAAAATGCGCCGATCAGTGAAAATCCGGTCAGTAAATGAAAACCGGGCGACGCATAGATCTCCGGGTTACAGAGATTAAAGCAAAGAGCCGTGATAAAAATGCCGGCTAAGAAGGAAACAGATATTTCCCAACGGATAAAACCCCTAATAATAAGATATATGCCGCCCAGAATCAATCCAAGCCCGAAAGTAGCCCCTATGCCACCTGTCTGCCTGCCCAGCAGCAGATCCATCATTCCGAAATCCAGGGCGCCGGTTCCCTGAAATTTATAGAGCACCAGCGGATAGGCAGCTTTAAAATTAAAGCTGTAGTCTACAAGCATAGCGTTGAAATCAAGGTATAACGGCCATGAAATCAGAAGAATTGCGTAGGCCACAGCTACGGGATTAAACGGGTTGCCGCCTATACCGCCGTAAATCTGTTTTCCTATGACCACCGCCACCAGGGTCCCGACAATAACCACCCACCACGGAACCATTGCAGGTAGCAGCATACCGAAAAGCAATCCGATAAGGGCTGCACTTCCGTCGCCTATGGATACCGGGCGGCGCATAAGCAGGTTCATCAAGAATTCCCAAGCCATTGCAGAGCCAACCGAAAGAGTCAACACTGCCAGAGCCGGTAAACCATACTGAACCAGCCCGGCTATCACCGCTATCAGTGTGGCTGCTATGATATTATAGTGCTTGGTTGTTATACTGCTCCCGTCATGCCAGAACGGGGCATGTGAAACTGTTAGCTTGATTCTGTTAGGCATTTGCTTCCTCCGCTGCATTCATGCGTTCCACAGCATGCTTGGCCAGCCTGATGAACTGGAAGACCGGTATCCTGGACTCGCACACATAGGCACAAAGCCCGCATTCAATGCAGGAAAACAAAGCCGTACGCTCTGCGGCCTGTTCGTATTCTCCCGCATCCATATATCTGACCAATTCATTTACCGGTATGTTAACCGGGCAGATCCTGACGCATTGCCCGCAATTGGTGCAGGGGGTATCGGTTCCTTCAACTATGGTTTCTTTCCCCTGAATTATTACGGCGTCGGTATCGGGTTCCACCGGATGATCTGGTGAATAAAGCGCGGCCCCTGTCATGGGACCTCCTGCTATAAGCCTGTCTCCGGGCTCGATCTTTTCGCCCACGGCGGCAAGAATATCAGTAATCGGCGTTCCCACGGTCACGGAGACAAGTTTGCGGGTCCCGTCCTTTTTGACTGTGGTTACGATCTTTTCCATGGGAATCAGGCCGGAGCTGAAGGCTTCTCCTATCGATGCCACTGCCTCTGCCGTAAAAAGGGCAATACCCCCCTGCCCTGTCTGTTCGGGGAGCAAATACCTAAGGATCATCTCCGGATGGGCCAAAGGATATTTGCTGCCCACTGCTCTTACCCCTGCGGCAGTGGATCCGGCCACCTGCACCTGATGCTGTGCAACCGTAATTACCACATTCTGCACCCCCGTGATTTTACGGAGTATATCTATGCCGGTCTTGACAGATGCAATACCGGTCTTGATTACATATTGATTGGTGACTGTCATAAGATCCCGGTCTGCGCCAAGGACCACAATTGTCTTAACTGATCTGTCGGGATCCTGAAACTGAGCCAGGTCGGGCTTCCCGGCAGAGGCGGCCAGAAAGCGGGCCGCTTCCTGTAACGAGGGGTTTTGCGACACTTCCTTAAAAGGAGTGTCAGCCGAATCTCCGCCTTCCTGGTCAATATCAATTATCACGGCGGTCATCTGTTTTTCCATCATTCCCAAAAAAGAGGAGATTTCCGCTATCCGTCCCGCCACAGGGCTGATCGTGTATGCTTTCGGATTGTCTTCATAAAGCTGCAGACGCTGTCCGGGGACTACTGAGTCGCCTTTTTTTATCATTGTTCTGCCCGCGCGGGTAAAAGGCGCATCAATAAAAAGGGTTACGCGCCGCCCGGGCTTGACAGAGACGGGTTCGGGCCGTACGTCTTCAATGGTGTCGTATTCGAGCTTCGGTCTCGCGATTCCGAAAAAAGACCTCTTAATCATGGACCCACCTTTGCTTGGATTTTATTTCGCGGCAGTTAAAACTGCGCGGCCGTAATGATTAATATCCGTGGCATCTTTGACAATCATTCTCTGTCGGCCCGGCTCCCATATACTCATGGCATTGCCTACACTGGTTATGGAAAGCATCAGTGCGATTGCGCGGCTTGTGGCAGGCATTGCAGTCTTCGGTTGCCGGACCCGTGCCAAAATCCTCGTGGCACCCTATGCACTGCCGGTGATAGGAATCCGCCAGGCTCGGCATATACTCATCGCCGGTATCGGCATGACAGGCATTGCAGTTCTGGGGAGCGGCTCCGCTGCTCTGGTCATACATGTGATGGCAGTCCGTGCAGGAAAGCCCGTAATACTCTGCATGAACATCATGATCAAAAATCCCTTTCTCACCGAGCGCCGGCTTGCGGGAGCTTTCTCCTGTATGGCAGCTGCCGCATGAGATCTCCTGCCCTTCTTTATCGCCCCCTTCCCATGCAATCTTGTGATGGCATTCCATGCATTCTAGCCCGTAGCTTTCGCTGTGGGTCATATGTTTGAAAAGGACGTTTTCACCGGTACACTCGTAAAATACGCGAACCGGCTCTTCCGGAGACCTGGCCTGGATAACGCCGTAAGATACAACCCCGACAATAAGACAGACCAGCGCTGCTGCACCGGCGAATTTCAGTTCTTTTTTCACTGGCATATTCTGATGCTTCCTTTCAGAGGGCATGCTTTCCGAGTTAGACCCGGCATTCAGTCCCGCCGGCCACCCCAGCCGTCTGGCTGACTGCCGAATAAATTAACCAGAAATTTAAACTACTGCCTTTATTACGGAAGATCCGATTTGTCAAGCATTTTAAACAAAACATTTTTCCCTGCTAATCGGCCTTTCTGCGGAGAAATGTCGGCACGTCTAACATATCAAGATCAAAATAATCATCCATGCTGCTGCCGGTCTTTTTTTTGCCCTTGTCACCTTCTGACTCCTTTTGCTCTGCCTGCTTCTGCTTAACCCGCCAGAAGGTCGGCTGGTTAAGATTTTTCTCGTATTCCCTGTCCTCGTTTGTATAATCACGGACCACGCCGCGCTTGACCTCCTTTAGTTGGCGTACGGACTTTCCGGGAAGCTGCATGTTTTCGTCGTCTTCCTCCCCGATTCCGGTGGCTATGACCGTAATGCGCATTTCATCGCCAAGGTTGTCGTCCATGGCCGTGCCCCAGATGATCTCCACATCGTCGTCTCCGATTTCATTATAGATCCGCTCCGAAGCCTCGATAGCCTCCTCCATTGTCAGCTCAGAGTTGCTGGTGATATTCATGAGCACGCCCTTGGCCCCGGAAATGGAATTGTCCTCCAAAAGGGGATGAGATATGGCTTTTTCCGCCGCCTCAATGGCCCGGTTGTCCCCGCTGGAAATTCCTATGCCCATTATGGCCATGCCTGACTTGGACATTATGGTCTTTACATCGGCAAAATCAAGGTTGATCAACCCGGGATGCATTATAAGGTCCGTAATCCCCTTTACAGAATGATGCAGGATTTCGTCGGCCATTTTAAACATTTCGATGAGGGTGGCGTTCTTTTTGGCAAGCCCCCGCAACCGGTCATTGGGAATGGTAATCACGGTGTCGGCCACCTCCTTTAATTTGGTGACACCGTCTTCTGCCTGTTTGCTTCGCTTTCTGGCCTCAAACTTAAACGGCTTTGTAACCACGGCTACAGTGAGCGCCCCGAGCTCCTTGCAGATTTCGGCGATCACCGGTGCAGCGCCTGTGCCGGTGCCCCCGCCCAGCCCGGCTGCTATGAAAACCATGTGGCTGTCTCTTAAGGCCTCCCGCAGGAGATCGGCGGACTCAAGGGCTGCGTCCCGGCCGACGTTCGGGTCCGCACCCGCGCCCAGACCTTGGGTCAACTGTTCGCCGAGCTGAATTTTCGTGTTTGCCTTGGCATGCGCCAGGGCCTGGGCGTCGGTGTTGGCCACGATGAACTTCACCCCTTTTAAATTGGAGTCTATCATGTTGTTTACGGCATTTCCCCCGCCGCCGCCGATTCCGATAACTTTGATTTTTGCGGATTTTTCATTATCCACATAGGTAAAATCCATCTTTGCCTCCTTATTATTATTCATTAAAAGTTCGAGCCCGTTTTTATATCACTTCATCAAACCACCGTTTCATGCGGTTTATGATCCTGTGAAATATATTTGTGTCCCTTATCCTGAACTTTTTGCGTTCCTCGTCTCTTGCCCCGTACAGCACCAGCCCGACCCCGGTGGCATACATGGGGTTGTTGACCACGTCAACCAGGCCGCTGATGCCATGAGGTACGCCCCTTCTGACCGGGACTTCAAATACGGATTCAGCCACCTCGCATATCCCGTCGAGAAGAGAGGCGCCGCCGGTAAGTACAATCCCCGAGGCTATCTCTTCATTCATGTTGGAACGGTTTATTTCACGCCTGATCAGGGCGAATATCTCCTCGACCCTGGGCTCCAGGATTTCGGACAGAATCTGCCTGGGAAGCTTTCTTCCCTTGCGGCTGCCTATATCGGGCAGGTCAATGGTCTCTCCGCTTTTGACCCGGTCCGAGGCACACGTTCCGTGCTCCTTTTTTATGCGTTCGGCCTCTGCCATGGGCACTCTCAGGCCGACGGAAATATCGTTTGTCATGTTGTTGCCGCCAAGAGAAAGTACGAAGGTGTGGCGAATTGTATTTCCGGAAAATACCGCCAGGTCGGTAGTCCCTCCGCCAAGGTCGATAAGTCCCGTACCCACCTCCCGCTCCTCAGGCGTAAGAACCGATTCGCAGGAGGCAATGGGCTCAAGGATAATGTCGCATACGTCCAGTCCTGCCTGATTGGCGCACTTGACAATGTTCTGTGCAGATGTCACAGCGCCTGTAACTATGTGAATCCTGGCCTCAAGCCGTACCCCGGCCATCCCCGCCGGGTTCTGGATTCCAGCTTCGCCGTCTATTATAAATTCCTGGGGCAGCACATGTATTACTTCCCGGTCCATGGGAATCGCCACGGCACGGGCTGCCTCTATGACGCGGTTTACATCGGACTGGCTGATTTCATTTCCTTTTATGGCTATCACACCGTGACTGTTGAACCCGGTTATATGACCCCCTGCAATGCCCGCATACACGGATGAAATTTCGCACCCCGCCATAAGTTCAGCGTCCTGAACCGCCTTTTTGATGGAATCCACCGTTGAATCTATGTTTACAACAACGCCTTTGCGCAAGCCTATGGAAGGGTGACTTCCGATGCCGATGATATTAACTTTTCCGCCGGAGACCTCGGCAACCACCGTGCATATCTTAGTGGTCCCGATATCCAGGCCTACGACGATTTCTTCCTGGTCTTTCACCTCAGGCCTCCTTTTGCCGTCTGGTTAAGTTTGCTTGATCCTTGGCCGGTTTTGCCACTATCCGATCCCTGTATCTCAGGTCGATTTCCTCAAAACCGGCGACTCCCCTACGCTCCAGATAGGAAAAAAGTTTTGACAAACGTGTGTATTTGCTTTCATATTCCCCAAAACCCAGATGAATTTTTCTGGCCGGATATTGCCCGGTTATAACTGTAAGACCAAGCTCGGGATCCGCCTGTATCTCTACGATGCTTTCATAAGGCAGGACGGCATGGTCCTTCATGCCGCGGTTAAGCACAAACATCACTGATTCGGACATCCGCGTTTTCCCGTTGACGTCATCTTTCCAGTGCTGGTATTTTGCCCCGGAGATTACCGGAAGATTCCGGAACTGTTCCCGGTCGGTTTCCTTGAAAATTTGACCCTCCGCATTTACCAGAAAACTCCTGCCCAGTTCGATAACAGCCACGGGCGTATGCTCATAAATTTTTATCCTGAAGATATCGGGAAACTCTCTTCTGATTTCGGCCCCGGCCACCCACGGAAGAGCAAGCATTCTCTTTCTGGCCGCAGCCAGATTAACTGAAAGAATGTTGATTCCCTCCGATATTTTTGCCGCCCTTAAAGCCTGCTCCCTGTCAAGCCTTTTAAGACCGGAAACTTCAATCTTTTCTGCGCTGAAATATTCCCACTGGGTAATCCAGTCATAACCGAAGATAAACACCAGGCTCATTACCGCGATGGCAGTCGCAACTGAAAAAAATTTCAAAAACACCACGGGCCATCGGGCCGTCGTTGCCCGGGGCTGCCCCTCGGCTTTTCTGTATCGATTCTCCCGAAATTTTTTGCTGCTCACCTTATTATTCACCAATGATTTTTATCTCCGGCTCAAGTTCCACCCCATGCGCCTTAAGCACCTTCTGTCTGACCGTATCCGTGAGGCGCAATATATCCGAGGCGCTCGCCCTGCCAAGGTTTACGATAAAATTGGCGTGCACCTCGGAAACCTGTGCATCCCCTATCTGAAGACCTTTCAGCCCGGCCTGATCTATTAGTTTTCCCGCAGGTATTTGCGGGGAAGGATTCTTAAACACGCATCCGGCCGAAAGCCCTGTAGGCTGACTTTGCCTGCGCCATGCCTGCAGGGATTCTGCTTCTGCGCTCTGATCCCGGTCTCCGGCCGGTTCAAGTTCAAACCTCCCCGCCAGTATGATCGGCGCGCGCCCCCCTTCTGTTATTATGGAATCATCCCATACCAGGCCCCGGTAGTCGAAGCAAACCCGGCTGCCATGGACCGTCCCCGGTTTGTCAGGCACGTAAAGCACGTCTATCCCCGCAAGGACCGACTCCATCGTCCCCAGTCCCGTACCTGCATTCATGATTACAGCCCCTCCCACGGTGCCGGGAATTCCAAGCGCAAAATTCATGCCCGCCAGGTTGTTTTCAAGCGCATACCTGCACAATGCGCTCAGCCGGGCCCCGGCCCCCGCATGAACAAGCACGGAATCCCGCCCGGTTTTTTCCGCTTTAATTTTTGAAAAACCCTGCTTCAGAGAAATCACCACGCCCCGGATTCCGGAATCTTTGACCAGCAGATTGGTCCCGCCGCCCAGCACAAACCAGTCAACACCCGAATCCTCAAGCATTACCATAAGATCGATCAATTGCCGGCTATCTGCCGGAGCCGCCAAAGCATCGGCCGGCCCCCCAACCTTAAACGAGGTGTGCGCGGCCATTGGCACGTCAAAGCCGACCCTTTCACCCAGAAGTTCGGCAAGCATTTTTTTAAACCCGCTGGTAAGCACGGCGTATACTCCGTTCTATGGAAGTTCTTCTGTCCGGCCAAGCCGGTCGCTCAAAGCGTCTCCCACCTGCCAGACGTTTCCGGCGCCCAGGGTCAGAACTATATCTCCTTTTTCCAGGATCTGCTCAAGGCGCCCCAGCACCGATTCCATGTCATCTGCCGCATAGGCCCGTTTATGCCCGTGGGCACGAATTGCGCCGCAAAGCGCATGATGGTCAACTCCCTGAATTTCATTCTCATTTGCTGCATATATCGGCATCACCACCAGGATGTCAGACTGATAAAAAGACCTTGCAAACCTGTCAAACAGCGCTTTTGTCCGGGAGTAGCGATGCGGCTGGAAAACCACCACCAGGCGGCGGTTTGGCCAGCTTGTCTGGATTGCCTCCAGAGTGGCTTTGATCTCGGTGGGATGATGCCCGTAGTCGTCGACTATCTTGATCCCGTTGATCTCGGCTTTGACCTCCAGGCGACGCTGCACGCCCGCGAGATTCTCGAGTGCCGCGCGCATTGTATCAAACGGAATCTCAAGCTCATGGCCCACTGCAATCGCCCCAAGAGCATTGGCTATATTGTGCCTGCCGGGCAGGTTAAGTGTTACCTCCCCCAGGCGCCGCCCCCTGTAATAGACTGAAAACCGACTTTTTTCCCCGTTAAAAGTCACGGCCGCGGCCTGGAAATCGGCCTGGGCTGACAGGCCGTAGGTAATGCACCTTTTCTTTATGCCGGGTATAAGGTCCTGGACATGCTCGTTGTCCAGGCACAATACAGCCAGGCCGTAAAAGGGGAGCCGGTCAATAAACTCGAGGAAGACTTGTTTTATCTGCTCAAGATCCCTGTAGAAATCCAGATGCTCAAGGTCGATATTAGTGATCACTGAAATGGTGGGGGAAAATTTTAAAAACGAGCCGTCGCTTTCATCAGCCTCTGCCACTATAAAATCCCCCCTGCCCAAAACCGCGTTGCTGCCTATACTTTTAAGCTTGCCACCTATAACAACTGTTGGATCAAGACCGCCTGCTTCAAGTACGCCTGCCAGCATCGATGTTGTGGAAGTTTTTCCATGGGCTCCCGCCACCGCCACGCTGTATTTGAGGCGCATGAGTTCGGCCAGCATCTCAGCTCTTGGAATAACCGGAATTGATGCTGCCTGTGCGGCACTGACTTCGACATTATCATGTTTTACGGCTGATGAAGTCACCACTACATCCGTACCCTTGATATTTTCCGGACTGTGGCCGATAAAAATTTTTCCTCCAAGACTCTGCAGGCGGCGGGTTGAGTCCGAGCCTGAAATGTCGGAACCTGAAACTCTGTAGCCAAGGTTAAGCAGCAGTTCGGCAATCCCGCTCATCCCTATCCCGCCTATGCCGACAAAATGTATGTGATATTGCTTGCGATACATTAAATCTCCCGTCAACCGTCCCTTGCTATTTCTTTGCCGGAACAGCGGCCGTTATTTGATCCAGTATAACGGATGCGGAGTCCGGCATCCCCGCGGCAGCGGCAGAAGCCTTCAGTTTCTCAAATTCTGCCGGATCCGCCCGGTATGCCTCAAAACGCCCGGCAAGCACGCCTCCGCTTAAGTTTCTTTCATCTATTATTTCCGCTGCCCCGGCAGCCGCCAGCCCCTCTGCATTGGCCGCCTGGTGATCGTCTGCGGCATGAGGAAACGGTATAAACAATGCCGGAAGCCCAACGGCCGCGATTTCAGCCACAGTGGAGGCCCCGGCCCGGCATACTGCAAGATCCGCTGATTCATAAAGAGAAGCCATATCATTGAAAAACGATGCTACGGTTGCATTCACGCCCATGGACTCATATGCCCGCCGCACATATTGCTCGTCTTTTGCTCCGGTCTGGTGAATTACCTTGAAATTCCGAGTATTTTCAATGCGGGAAAACGCCTCTGTCACAGCCGTGTTAATACTGTGGGCTCCCTGGCTTCCGCCGAGCACCAGGATCGTAAAAGGCTCTTCATTCCCTCTCTGCCGACTTTTTATCCCGGCCCGCAAGCATCCGCGGATCCCGGCCCGTACCGGATTGCCGGTATAAACTATTTTATCTGCCCTGCAGCCCATATCCGTGTCCTCAAACGATACAAACACCTTGTCGGCAAACCCGGACAGCCACTTGTTCGTTATTCCGGCAATGCGGTTCTGTTCATGAATAAACCGCGGAATGCCTTTCAAGCAGGCGCCAATAACCACCGGCGCCGAGGAATAGGCGCCCATGCCCAGCACAGCATCAGGTGAAAATTTGCGCAGCAGCCCCATGGACTGGAAAAGTCCCCTCGGCAATACCTTGAAAGCCGCCAGTTTACGCCACAGGCTCATTCCCTTAAAGCCTGCCGCCGTGATTGCGGCTGTTTCAAACGGCTTTTCCTCAAGCACGGTCTTTTCCACCGGCCTTCCTGTCGTAATAAAAAGCACCCTGGATTCAGGGGACCTACGCATAAGTTCTTCGGCAACCGCAATTCCCGGAAACAGATGCCCCCCTGTTCCGGCACCGGCAATCACCAGGTGCATGGGACGCACCGGCGGTGCATTTGCACCACATACTTCGGCTTTACCGGATTCAGAGTCGCCGTTGATGTTCATTTTCCCCTCGTGGTGCCTATGTTCATAAGTATGCCTATACACCCCAGGTTAAACACCAGGGAAGAGCCTCCGTAACTCAAAAACGGCAGAGTCAGGCCCTTTGTCGGCAACAGGCTAAGGTTCACACCCATGTTTACAAGAGCCTGCATGGCTATGGAGACCGTAATGCCGAATGCCAGCAAAGAGCCGAAGCAGTCCCTGGCAGTGGCGGCAATTCTCATACCCCTTAAAAGTAAGACAATGTAGAGCCCGATAACCAGAAGCACCCAGATCAGTCCGCCTTCTTCGCCGAGAACCGAAAAGATAAAATCCGTGTGAGGTGCCGGCAAATAAAACAGTTTCTGATACCCCTCGCCAAAACCCTTGCCGAAAATGCCCCCCGAGCCGAAAGCCATCAGGGAATGAATAATCTGGTATCCGTCCTCCAGTGGATATTTCCACGGGTCAAGAAATGTCATGTAGCGCTTGAGCCTGTAATCCGCGGAAATCAGAAGCCATAAGGCCGCGGGCAAAATCAGAATCATGGCTGATGTAAGATGCAGCAGAGGAACCCTGCCGGCAAACATTATGATCCAGGCCAGCATCCATAGCAGGGCCACCGTGCCGAAATCGGGCTGAAGCAGGATAAGGATAGTAAACATGCAAAGAACCAGAAAATGGGGCAGAAAACCTATGGACAAATCCGAAATCCTTCCCTGTTTCTTTGTCAGCGAATAGGCCATAAACACGATTAACGCCAGCCTTGCAAATTCGGCCGGCTGGAAAGAAACCCCCATCATGCGCAGCCAGCGGGTCGCCCCTCCCGCGGAATGCCCGGCGCTGGTAAACAGAAGTGCGGAAAGCATAACCGCCGCGATAAAAAGCATCAAATAACTCAATTGCCTAAACACCCTGTACGGAATAAAGGCCAGGGCCAGCATGCCGGAAAACCCAAGGGCTGCGTGTAAGAGCTGCCTTGAGAAAAAATAGTATTCGTTTCCGTAATGGCGCAGGGCAATCTCGCTGCTGGCGCTGTAAACCATTGCCAGGCCAATGCCCGTTAGCATCATCACGGCAAAAAGCAGCACCGGATCGGGAAATCCAGTTTTGTAATTATATGTTTCCCTGTTGTTTTCCATCCCCGTCTTTTCCCAGGCTGTGGACCGCCCGCTGAAAGTCCTTGCCCCTGCTGGCATAGTTTTCATACATGTCAAAACTTGAACACGCCGGCGAAAGCAGAACCGTGCCTCCGGCCGGCGCAAGCCCGGCCGCCTGTGCCACGGCATCATCCATTGATGCGGCCCGCCGGGTCTCAACAATTCCCCCGAGTTCACGGTCTATGCAATCCGCGGCTTCTCCCATTAAAACCATGGCCTTTACGCGGCGCTGAATTACTTGTGTCAAACCTTTGTAGCCGCCGCCCTTGTCCCTGCCGCCCAAAATCAAAATCACCGGGGGGCGAAAAGCCTCAACCGCTCTTGCCACGGCATCCACATTTGTGGCCTTGGAATCGTCATAATAATCAACCCCATTTATACATGCCACCCACTGCATCCGGTGCGGGTCGGGAACAAATTCCCGGAGTCCCGCGGCGATACCCTCAAAAGAAGCCCCGGCAGAAAAGGCGGCAAGGGCGGCAGCCGCGGCGTTTTCAAGATTGTGCCTTCCGGGAGGGAAATTATCGCCGAATTCGATTCTTGCCCCGCCCCTGCCGGTGAAAAAAAGGTTTATTCCTTCGTCCTTAATCATGGCACCGCATTGCGCCGGTGCGCTGATGTTAAACAGGCACCTGCGGGCTCTTATATTTCTGGTAAGCTCCATAATCAGCTTGTCTTCGGCATTTAACACGGCAATGTCGTCTTCTGTCTGCCGCTCAAAAAGTTTTGCCTTGGCTTGGCCGTATGATCTTAAGTCCGGATACCTGTCGAGATGATCGGCTGTGATATTTAAAAGCACCCCGACCGCCGGGTGAAAAGTTTCCGCGGTGTCGAGCTGAAAACTGCTGATCTCTGCCACCACCACGTCGGCCTCCTGGGCGCCGTCCGCATAGGATATCAGGGGGGTGCCCAGATTCCCCCCCACAAAAACCGACAGCCCGGATTTTTCAAGCATAAACCCGATCAGGCGAGTAACCGTTGATTTGCCGTTGGTTCCTGTTACGGCCACCACCGGGGTTGTTATAAACCGCGCAGTAAGCTCAATCTCCCCGATAACCGGAACCCCCGCCCTGCAGGCTGCCTCGACCGGCGCGATCGTGTGAGGCACACCAGGACTTAAAACAACAAGATCCGCCTGTTCAAATGTTGGCGTCTCGTGTCTGCCCAGCTCAAGTTTTGCCCCGGCCTGCCGAAGCTTAACCTGAACCTCGGGCAGAATCTTTTCAGGGGCGCTGTCGGAAACCGTAACCTCGGCTTCGCGGCGAAGCAGGAAATACGCCAGTGCCAGCCCTGTTTTGCCAAGACCGGCCACTGTAATATGTTTTCCGTTCAGTTCCATTTACTTTTCCGCTTACCGCAGTTTCAAGGTACTTATGGCCACCAGTGCCAGCATTATGGCAATCAGCCAGAAACGTACGATCACCTTTGGTTCGGCCCATCCTTTGAGCTCAAAATGGTGATGCAGCGGGGCCATTTTAAAAATCCGCCTGCCGCCGCTTAATTTGAAATATCCAACCTGCAAAATTACAGACAAGGCTTCCACCACGAAAATTCCGCCTACAATAATCATGAGAATTTCCTGCTTTGTAATCACGGCAACAGAGCCCAGCGCCGCGCCCAGGGGCAAAGAGCCGACATCTCCCATAAAGACCTCGGCAGGATAGGTGTTAAACCACAGAAAACCCAGGCCTGCCCCTGCAATTGCCCCGCATAATATGGTCACCTCCCCGCAGCCGGTGACATAATTTATCTGAAGATACTCGGCTATCCGAACGTGACCGGCGACATATGCAAAAAGCATGTAAGTGGCGGCAGCTATAATCACCGGCCCGATTGCAAGCCCGTCAAGCCCGTCTGTAAGGTTAACCGCGTTTGAAGTCCCCACTATCACCAGCACTGCAAACAGGATATAGCCGGCACCAAGCTCGGGATCGACGGTCTTAAAAAACGGTATAGTGACCGTGTCGGAAAAATCAGGATTCATATACAGAACTGTCCCGGCAATCGCGGCGGCAAGTATCTGCATGGAGAACTTGTGCCATGCCCGCAAGCCTCTGTTTCGCTTCTGAATCTGTTTTAAATAATCATCTGTAAAGCCTATCAGGAAGTAGCTCACGATAATGAAAACCACCACCCATGCATAATGATTGGTCAGATCCACCCACAGCAGGGTTGAAATCAGAATCGCCGGAAGCATCAGAACACCTCCCATGGTGGGAGTACCCGCTTTATCGCGATGCGAGGCCGGCCCGAGACGGCGGATGTATTGCCCTATCTGCTTTTCCCGTAGTTTTTCAATCACCCAGGGACCGAGTATAAAGCAGATCAGAAAAGCGGTAAGCCCTGCATAAATGGTCCTGAACGTAATGTAGCGAAACACGTTGAAAAAGGATATTTCTGTATGCAGGGAGTATAACAGATGATAAATCATTACAAATCCGCCTCCTGCCCGGCGCCCTCTGCTGCATGAATACATGCACCCCCGGTAAGCCGTGCAACAATTTCATCCATTCCCGTGCTGCGGGACCCTTTGACCAGGATCCAGTCTCCCGGCTCCAACCGGGTTTCAAGGTCTTTTATAATATCCTGCTTGGTGCCGACGAAAATATCCCCACCGTTCATTCCCGCGCATTTTGCTCCATGGGCCACCCGCGAGGCAAACTCACCGGCCAGATATAGCCGGCTTATGCCGGCACCGGCCGCAAGGCGCCCCATGTCTTCATGAAGTTTTGCAGCAGCCTTGCCCAGCTCCAGCATGTCGCCCGCCACCAGAATACCGCGCTTCGGATCGTTTAACGAAACAAGAGACCTTATGGCCTCTTCCATGGAGCCCGGATTGGCATTGTAGGTGTCGTCTATTATATAGGCCCCGGTCCCTGTCCTGTATACTACCATTCTGCCGGGAACCGGTTTGAATTCTGCCAGCCTCTCGCTGAGTTCTTTTGCTGAAATGTCCATAAGGTATCCGATCGCTGCTGCGGCCAGGGCGTTGTGGGCCATAAATCGCCATCTCAGCCGAAGTTTTACGTCTGCCGACTCCTCAGGCGTCACAAGAGTGAAAAATATGCCGCCTTCCCCTTGCTCCATATTGGTTGCGCGGATGTCGGCATTTTCGTCAAAGCCGAAAAAAAGCACACGCCTGCCTGTGCGCGAGGCAAGCCAGGGGCCATAAGCATCATCTGCATTGAGAACTGCCGTGCCTCCGGTTTTTATATTTTCGAAAAGCTCGGCCTTGGCTTTTGCCACGGCCTCGATGCTGCCGAGCCCTTCGAGGTGGGCGGGACCTATGTTGGTTATCAATCCGATATCAGGACTACAGATAGCCGAAAGCTTCGCAATTTCTCCGGGATGGTTCATCCCCAGCTCCACTACGGCGGCCTGGTGATCATGGCTTAACTGCAGAAGCGTCAGGGGGAGCCCTATTTCATTATTAAAATTGCCGGGTGTTGCAAGCACCTTGTATTTTCCACTTAGAACCGCTGCCGTCATTTCCTTTGTGGTGGTCTTGCCGTTGGAGCCCGTTATCGCGGAGACCAAAATCCCGGCACGCCTTCGCTGGTAGTCCGCCATGTCTCCAAGCGCCCTGATGGTATCGTCCACCGCAATGCAGCCGGCTTTCTTTCTTCTCCATTCGGAGACCGGAAGCGAATTAACCCTGTCTCTTTGCACGATTACACACCGCACACCCGCTTCCGTCACCGTGGCCGCAAAACTGTGCCCGTCATACCGCTGTCCGGCAATGGCCACAAAGACCTCGTCTTCCTTTATCCTGCGGGAATCAATTCCCACGCCGGAAAACGAGGACACGTCGGTAGCGCTAAGCAGTTCCCCGCCTGTCGCCTTGACAATATCGTCAACCGTCCATGGTATCGGCGTCATTTATCCCCCTTGAAAGCACCTTCTCGGCCTCCAGGTGATCGTCGAAAGCCACGGTTTTCTCTCCTATTATCTGGTAGGTTTCATGGCCCTTGCCGGCTATAACCACCGCGTCTCCGGACCTTGAGGCCCTGATGCCCAAGCTTATGGCCTTTTTTCGATCAGATTCGACTGTAAAAACCCCTGAATCAAACTCCCGGCCCAGCAACCCGGGCTCCACTTTTCTATGCCCGACAATTCCCTTTACTATGTCTTCTATAATTCTTTCCGGCGACTCGGTGCGGGGATTATCCGAGGTAACCACCGCCAGATCAGAGTATCTGGCAGCTATTTCCCCCATTTCGGGGCGTTTGCCCCGGTCCCGGTCTCCGCCGCAGCCGAAAATGCAGATAATCCTTCCGTCCACTATCTCCCTTAAGGTCGCCAATACATTTTCCAGCGCCGCAGGAGTATGGGAAAAATCAACAAAAACGTGCCTGTCTAAAGTATTTGGAACCCTTTCCAGGCGGCCCGGGACCGAAACAAAGGTTTCAATCCCTTTACAGATGATTTCGCTATCCACGCCGAAAGCTAAAGCCGCGCCTGCGGCACACAGAATATTTTCAAGATTAAACCGGCCCGCCAGGGGTGAATGAAATGCAAAGACATCCTCTCCCAAATGCAGCATCCCGGAAATGCCGCCCTGATTGAAGCGAAGCCCGGAGGCACGGACCCGGGCTTCATTCGAAATTCCTACGCGGACCTGCCTTACGCCTCCGAGAACTTCTTTAAGTTTAAGCCCTTTTTTATCATCCAGATTAATTATCGCCCAGCCGGCTGATTCAGAGATATAATCCGTAAAAAACCTTTTCTTGGCGGCCCAGTATTGCTCCATATCCCCGTGGAAATCGAGATGGTCCTGGCTGAAATTGGTAAAAACACCTCCCGCAAACCTGCACCCCCTGATTCTCTCCAGAACCACCCCGTGGGAGGAAACCTCCAGGATAACATGGGTGACCCCGGCTTCGGCCATTTCAGCCAAAAGGCCTTGCAGATCCGGGGCTTCCGGAGTGGTCAGACCGCTTTTTAAGGTTTTGCCTGCATAACGATAATTAACCGTCCCTATTACACCGGAGCGGTATCCGGCACGCCGCAGAATGTGGTCTAGCAGAAAAGCCGTGGTTGTCTTCCCGTTGGTTCCGGTTACCCCGACAAGGCTCATTTTTTCCGAGGGATGCCCGTAAAATGCCGAAGCCATATCCGCCAGCGCCCGGCGGGTATCTTTCACCTCAATCGCGGTGCAGTCTATATTTATGGGCTTTTGTAAAATCACCGCAGCAGCTCCGCGGGCTGCGGCATCTTTTGCAAAATCATGCCCGTCGGTCCTCTGTCCGGCAAGAGCCGCAAAAACACCGCCCGCACCGACCTGATCAGAGCGGTAATAAATCCCCGTGACCTGCGGATCAACCGAAGGCCGGGGGGCGGTAACAACCCTTTTGATATTGTTGGCTTCAATTTTTTCTATAAGCCCGGAAAGCTTCATGCTCCCTCTTTTTCCCTTTTGATATCTCCCTGTTCCGCAACAACCGGCGGGATATCCATGTAATTGAAGGATCCGCTGACAATCTCGGCAAAAGCGGGGGCTGCAACCATTCCTCCGTAATGCCCCACCTTGGGGTTTCTTACCACGACAAGAACCGCAAGCTCAGGGGAATCAACGGGTGCAAATCCGGCAAACACAGCATTATATTCACTGTCTTCATAGGTGCCTCGACTGTTTAAAATCTGTGCGGTTCCAGTTTTCCCGCAAACCCTATATCCTTCCGGGGCGGCCCGGGCCCCTGTGCCATCCGGCTCGGTTGCTGCATGCATTATGTGCTTTAACTTTTCCGCGGTATCCGAAGAAACAACCCTTCGCAGCACCTCCGGCTCAAAACGCTTATGCAGGCTCCCGTCAGGATTGGTTACTTTCTCAACAATCCTGGGCTTCATAAGTGCCCCCTGGTTGGCAATCGCCGAAACCGCGGCGGTCAACTGGACCGCCGACACGGTGATGCCCTGGCCAAAGGCTATGGTTGCATTGTCAACTTCCCGCCAGTTCCTGTAATGCCTTAAACGTCCCGGTGTTTCGCCGGGCAATCCAATGCCTGTCTTTTCACCAAAACCAAAATCGCTCAAAGCGTCATACAGAGTTTTTGGCCCAATGGCCCGGGCGATTTTTACCGCGCCTATATTACTTGAATATTTGATCACTTCCCTCAGGCTCAACTCCTCGTGCGGCCTGCTATCAGTGATGGTGAAAGTGTCTATTGCATACACTCCGTTCTCACAGTCAACCATTGTATTTGGCCCGTACAACCCGGACTCCATGGCTGCTGCGGCAAGAAAAATCTTCAGCGTTGAACCCGGCTCAAACTCGTCTGTAACAGCCCGGTTGCGCCAGGTCTCCTTTTGAAAACGAGCAAAAGCATTTGGATTGAAGCTCGGATAATGGGCAATAGCTCGCACCGCCCCGGTTTCGGGTTCCATAACAACTGCGATACCCGAATCCGCGTTAAATTTCAGTACCGACTTTTTAAGGGCTTCTTCAGTGGTGTACTGGATATTGGCATCTATTGTCAGGATCAGATTTTTTCCTTCCCCGCCCTGCTCTGCCGAACCTGATCTGTGAAAAATCCGGCCCAGAGCGTCCTTTACAACCGTCCACTGACGCACATTTCCCCTCAGATAATCATCGTAATAATATTCAATACCTTCCAGGCCGTTTCCGTCCACGCCCGAAAAACCCAGCACCTGTGCGGCCAGATCCTTGTGCGGGTAAACCCTGGAATAGGTGTTTATAAGCTCCAGACCTCTGTCGATTTCCCGGTTTACTGTTTCTGCACGTGCAGGGGAGGCATTGCGCTGAATCCAGACAAACGGCTTTCCTGAATTAAGTTTACCAAGCACCCTCTCCCTTTTTAAGTCAAGAGTCTTTGACAGTACCGCAGCCGCCTTTGCTTTATCCTGGATACGATCGGGACGGGCCCCGATGGATACAACACCCGTACTTACAGCAAGCTCCCGTGAGTTTGCATCATATATTGTGCCCCTTTTCTCCCGCATTTCAATGCGGCGGCTGTATTCTCCGGACGCCCGCAACGAAAGGCGTTCGTCTTGAAAAACCTGAAGGTGAAAGGCCTTGCCGGCAACAACAAGATAGCAAAGCACAAGAAAGAAGGAAAAAAACACAATACGCCTGTTGCGCCTGGCAATGCATTTTTTTTCTTTTTCGCTACCGTTCATGGCACAATCACTATCTGATCCGGTTTAGGCGTTATAAGCCCGTGTTCATCCCTGGCCCTGACACCCAGGACCTGCGGCGACTTTAGCCGACTCTGCTCGATTGTGAGTTTCTTGCGGGTTTCCAGAAGCTTTTTCTGCCTTGATTCGGCCTGAACGATTTCATAGCCCGTTCTTCTGCACTGCACCGCACACCACGTATCAAAAAAAACCTCTGCAGCCATTATTAATACCAGCAACAAAACCGCGGCCATTCTGCGGGGGGTAAATACCGGGCTGACGAGTTTTTTATTTGTTTTCACGGCGCCTCCTACTAAAACATAGGATTTTAACTCTATTCCAGCTTCTCTGCAGCCCTGAGCCGTGCGCTTCTGGACATGGGATTCGCCCGGATCTCGGCCTCGGAAGGCTTCCTTACCTTACGTGTCAAGACCCTTAACACAGGCTCTTTGCCGCAGGCGCATACAGGAAAATCCGGCGGACACTGGCATCCGGCGGCAAACTCATTGAAACTCCGCTTCACAATCCTGTCCTCCAGGGAATGAAACGAAATAACGCATATCCTTCCTCCGGGCTTTAAGTGCGCCACTGCATCTTTTAGAAACGTGCCGAGAGCTTCAAGTTCGCGGTTGACTGCTATGCGAAGCGCCATAAACGCTCTGGTTGCAGGATGAATTCTGCTTTTTGCAGCAGATTTGCGCCCCACTGCTTCACGTATGAGTTCGGCGAGCTGCCGGCTTGTTTCAATTGGCGCGTTTTTCCGCTGTTTTTCGATTCTCCGTGCAATTCTGCCGGCCCGCTGCTCCTCGCCGAATTCTCTTAAAATCCTTGTCAGGTACTTTGTCCCGGCGGTATTTACTATATCGGCCGCAGTCTCGGGGGACTGCGGGTTCATACGCATGTCAAGCGGCTCGTCCTTTTTAAAGGAAAAGCCCCTTCCCGAAAACTCTATCTGGTCATAGGAAAGACCAAGATCAACAAGAATCGCATCTATTGCATCGATTTTAAGCGAAGAGAGTATATGAGGAAGGTTTACAAAATTGTCATGAACAAGACGTATGTTGCCTGACCAGGGTGCAAGCTCTTGCTCTGCGTTCTCTATTGCGTCCGCGTCCTGATCAATGCCTATTAACAGACCGTCTGGAAGTATCTTTTCAGCTATGGCCGCGGCATGGCCGCAACCGCCCAGGGTACAGTCGGCTACAATCTTTCCCGGCGCACAATTAAGGTAATACATCGTCTCTTCGCGCATTACGGGAATATGATTATAAGCCATGGTTTACAACCCTAGTCTGGCAATTTCGTTGGAAACCTCCTCATCTCTCATGTCCTCTTCGCGCAGCCTGCGCTTTTCTTCATTCCAGTTCTCCAACGACCAGATTTCAAAATGATCGAGAACACCGACAAGCACTATATCTTTTTCCAGGCTAGCATAATCCCTGAGGGATTGAGGGATTAAAATGCGAGCCTGTCTGTCAAGCTGGCATTCGGCAGATTCTCCGATAAAAATGCGCCTGAAACGCCTCATTGCCGGGCTTTTTTCCGCCATCTGCAGTATTTTTTCCTCGACGGCTTCCCAGCTCTTGTAGGGATAGGCGACCAGACCCTTCTCATCAAGGCCCGGACCGGAAAGCACCAGCCCGTTTCCCCCGTTGTTCCTGATCACCTCTCTGAACCGCGAGGGGATATTGATGCGCCCCTTGGCATCGATTGTATGGTACGAGCTTCCTCTGAACATGCCTCTCCCTTTTCACCCACTTTGCACCACTTCTGTCCCAAATTTACAGGTCCTAAAAAATTTGTCAAGAAAAAAACACGGATTTTCTTAAATTTTTCATGTTATTTTAGATGTTAAGAAAAGGAAGAGTTTGTGGTGTAAAGTGGTGAATATTTTAAACACATGTACACCCTCGGATAAGGAAATATTATTAAATCAATGGTTTTTCACAATTCTATTTGACATTTATTTGAACTGCAGATATTGTTGTTAACAGTGTTCAACATTCTTTTTGCTTTTTTCAACCTGCCCAAAATAAGGAGGTTAGACATGAAGTTTTTCAGCCTCAAAATTATCCTGCCGGCTGTGTTAATTTCCATTATCCCGTTTATTTCAACTTTCAGCGCATTTGCAGCAGGTCACGGAAAAATCGTGATAGGCCATTCCGCATGTCTTTCCGGCAAATATGCAAAAGCCGGAGAACAGGCAGTCGGGGGCATTGAAGCCTGCGTGGACTGGGTTAACAATGAGTACGGCGGTATTACATTGGGCGGCAAAAAAGTCCCACTTAAGTACAAAAAATACGACTGCGAATCCAAAAAGGAAAGCGTAACCAGTCTGATTGGCAGACTGATTACGGTGGACAAGGTGGATGTTGTCTTTGCTCCCTACAGCTCCGGGTTGACTCTGCGGGGCGCACCAATTGCGGAAAGTCATCAGATGCTTTACATGGACCACGGAGGAGCCAACAATAAAATCTTTGAGCAGGGCTTTAGATATGCCGTTCAAACAATCGGGCCGGCAACCAGTTACCACAAGGGAACCCTGGACATGGTTAAAAAAATAGCTCCTGATGCAAAAAAAGTGGCCCTGGCATATGAAGACTCGGAATTTGCCACAATGGTTATGGAAGGAGCCAAAAATCATGCTGAAAAGCTGGGCTTTGAAATAGTCTTTGAGCGGACATATCCAAAGGGGACTACTGATTTAACCCCCCTTCTTTCCGCCATGAAAGCTGCCAAGCCGGATTTTGTTCTGGGCGGCGGGCACTTTGAAGACGGCCAGCTTTTCAATCGTCAAATGGCGGACCTTAATATTAATGTGGACTGCCTTTCCCTTATTGCCGCGGCCACCCTGCCGGCTTTTTCTGATGCCCTGGGGCACATGGCAGAAGGAGTGATGGGTCCCTCTCATTGGGAATACGGTGTTACCTATTCAAAAGAGGCTGCCAAAGAAAAAGGCAAACAATGGATCGGTCCCAGCCAGGATGAATTTGTCAGTCTGTTTAAAAAAGCAACCGGCGATCAGAAAATGCTTCCGGACTACCACGCAGCCGAAGCCGGGGCCCAGGTTTTGGCATATGTCCTTGCTGTGGAAAAAACCGGCTCAACCGATTCTGACAAAGTACGCGCCGCCCTTGGCGATCTGGAGTTCATGTCCTTTTACGGAAGCTGGGATATCGATGATTCAGGCCTGCAGGTCGGACACAGCATGGTTGACGTGCAGTGGCAGGACGGAAAACGGGTAATTGTATGGCCGGAATCCGCCCAGACAGGCAAACCATGCTATCCAATGCCGACTTTTGATGAAAAAAAGGATGGTAAAAAAGCCCTGCCGTAAAATTAAGCCTGAAACCATTTTGATAAAAGGATCTTGGATCTATGTTACTTGAACAGCTTTCGGGCAACCTGATTCAGGGTGTGGTACTTGGTGCGGTATACGGCATGGCCACCATGGGCTTAAGCCTTATATTCGGTGTATTAAAAGTAGTCAATGTGGGTCACGGCGCCTTTGTAATGGTAGGGGCGTTTGTGACCCTGTTTTTTTTCAGCTCCCTCGGCCTGAACCCTTTTATAGCCATCCCGGCCGCCTTTCTCGTGGGTATTCTGCTCGGGCTTGCATTCTACTACGCAGCAATAAAGAAACTCTTAAACGCACCGGAGCTTGCAACGCTTCTTGCAACTTTTTCAGCAGGAGTACTGCTGGAAGAAACTGTAAAAATGATCTTCGGATCAGAGTACCGGGGGTTTAACTGGGATGTGGGAAAGGTTGATTTGATCGTTACAGCCCTTCCCATGAGTAAAATATTTGCAGCCCTTGGCAGCGTGGCTATAGCCCTGCTGCTTTATGTCTGGTTTAAACGCACCAGGGCGGGATCGGCAATGCGCAGTGTTGTTGAAGACAGCCATGGTGCGCGCGTATGCGGAGTAAACGTGGACGGCGTCTATGCCATGAGCTTTGCCCTCGGCATAGGGCTTACCGTGGCAAGCGGGGTGCTTCTTACCATGTTCATACCCGTGGGCATAAACCCCTATATGGGCGGCGGATATACATTGAAGGCTTTCGTAATCGCAGTGCTGGGAGGACTTTCTTCACCGTACGGAGCCTTTTTCGGAGGTTTGGTATTCGGCCTGATCGAAAACACCTCATATACCTTGTTTGCATTTATTCCCGGTGTGGAGCCTTTTTCTCTAACCAGGTTTCTGTCGTTTCTTATCCTTCTTATTATTCTGTTAATCCGACCAACAGGGATAATTAAAGCCAAATGAAGAATCGATTAAGTCCATATTATCCGCTCCTTCCGGTATTTGTAGCTTATTTTGCGCTTTTTCTCGTAGGACGCAATGTGGAAGGAACGTGGCAGCTTGTTGCGACCCTTCTTTTTTACTGTGCTCTCGGCCAGGCTTTCAACATTTTTTTGGGCATGACCGGATATGTGGATTTCGGTTATGTCGCTTTTCTCGGAGTCGGCACATACGGAATGGCGATTGCCATCACGGGCCTTGCAAACTTTCCTCAGCTTGGCCTGGGCATTGTGGCAATCGGATTTGTCCTGGCCATAATCATGGCAACCCTTCTTTCCACGGCAGTGGGGGCAGTGGCATTGCGATTGCGGGGAGCTTATTTTGCAATTGCCACAATAGGAGTAAATGAAGGATTCAGGTTCCTGATAGAGGGGGCAAACCTTTGGAACGGCTCTTCAGGGATGATATTTACAGCCCAGCTAAACGAAATCCTGGGACGGGATCTTGCGAGCCGTGTCATGACCCTTTGGGCTGATATACTGGTTCTGTTTATCGGAGCACTCGCGGCTGTAGTAACGCTTCTTTATATGAAAAGCAAAATCGGCTACGCTCTTACAGCACTGCGGGAAGACGAGGATGCTGCAAAGGTTATGGGAATCAACGTTACAAAATACAAAATAACAGCTTTTATAACCAGCGCATCTTTTGCGGGAACAGTGGGCGCTGCCGCATGGGCACTTAAAACACCCTACGTGTTCCCTCCTGAAGTCTTTGAGATCCATTACACTATTGAAGCCATTATCATTGTTATGCTGGGAGGCGCCGGCACTCTGCTCGGCCCCTTGGTGGGGGCTCTTATATATGGAGTCTCTAAGTATTACCTTTCTATTTTCCTTCCGGGAGTTCAGCTTTTTATTTTTGCCCTGGTGATTATTTTCGTTATTGTTACGTTTCCGGAAGGAGTAGTTGGGGTGATTAAGAGGAAAACCAGGAATACCGCCATAGGGCAGTATATAATATAGGAAATGCAATGTCTCTTCTGCGGCTTGAAAATGTGACCAAAAGATTCGGCGGGCTGGTAGCGGTCGACAGGGTGAGCCTGGAGATTAAAAAAGGCGAATTCCTCGGCATCGTAGGACCCAACGGAAGCGGCAAAACCACTTTGTTCAATGTGATCAACGGGGTCTTCTATCCTGATGAAGGGCGGGTATTTTTCGAAGAAACGGATATTACACGCATGCCGCCCTACAAGCGTGCACCGCTGGGGATAGCAAGGACTTTTCAGATACCCAGGCCGTTTGCCTCGGCTACAGTACGCGAAAATGTTGCTGTGGGAGCCATGTTCGGCTTTCAGGCCAAAACAATAAACGTCGAACAGTCCCTTGAAATTGCGGACAAAGTAATAGAACGTATCGGCTTGTCCAGCCACGGAAATAAGAGTGCGGGTGTTCTGACGCCGGTGGAAAAAAAACTTATGGAAATTGCAAGAGCACTGGCCATGAAACCCAAACTGCTTTTAATGGACGAGGCTATGGCTGGAATGCATCCCGGAGAAATCGACAATATGGTTAAATTCCTCAGAGAAGTTGCACAGGAAGAGGAAATCGCAATTGTCGCCATGGTCGAACACATCATGCGGGCGGTTGTCAACATGGCAGAAAAAGTTATTGTGCTTGATTACGGGGAAAAAATCGTGGATGCTCCAACCAGGGAGGCTCTTTCAGATCCCCGGGTGGTTGACGTTTATCTGGGTAAAGGGGCAAAGGAAGAAAATGCTGAAGGTTGAAAATCTTGAATCCGGCTACGGAGCCATGCAGGTGCTCTGGCAGACCGAGCTTGAAGTTGAAAAAGGCACAATAACCTCACTGCTCGGACCCAACGGGGCCGGCAAAAGTACACTGCTTTCTACGATTTTAGGCTCTGTACGGCCGTGGGGGGGAGTAATTTATTATGAAAACCAGGATATTACGTACATGCCCAGCCACAAAAAAGTCGGACTGGGAATTGCACTGGTACCGGAAGGAAAGCACCTTTTCCCAAACATGACGGTTTATGAAAACCTTATGATGGGAGCTTATCAAAAAGATGCCTATGCACGGAGCCGGGAATCTCTTGATACTGTATACACACTGTTTCCAAGGCTAAAGGAGCGCAGTTGGCAAATGGCCGGATTACTGAGCGGAGGGGAACAGCAGATGGTCACAATCGGAAGGGCGCTAATGACTATGCCCCAGCTGATGATGCTCGACGAGCCCAGCCAGGGCCTGGCTCCGAAACTGGCAGGAGAAGTCTTTGAAACTATAGAAAAGTTAAAATATGATATAGGGCTTACCATTCTCCTGGTGGAGCAAAATGCCGATGCATCCCTTGGCACTGCTGACTATGCCTATATAATGCACGAGGGGAAAATAAAGGCCAGCGGCACATCCGAGGAAATAAAAAATTCAAAAGATATTCGGGAAGCATTTCTGGGAATTTGATTCAAGAGCCCAAGCCCTTCCTGCCACTCTCGCTGCAAATAATTTCCCCGCCCTCCTTTCATTTGCCTCTTTGTCCCTTGTATTGCTATATTGGTATAAGGGTAAAAGACATGCGGTTAAAATACCCGGTTGAGAAAAAAGCAGGATGACGGTATGAAAAAATATGATGTTATTATAGTAGGAGGCGGACCTGCAGGGCTTTTTGCCGCATATTATCTTTCAAAAAACTCCGGGCTGAAGATACTTCTCCTGGAAAAAGGCAAATCCCCGGACAAACGCAAATGCCGAATCAATGAAACACAGGAATGTCCCGGATGCCGGCCCTGCG
The DNA here is from genome assembly GCA_021737565.1 of Desulfobacteraceae bacterium. Taxonomy (GTDB): domain Bacteria; phylum Desulfobacterota; class Desulfobacteria; order Desulfobacterales; family Desulfosalsimonadaceae; genus Desulfosalsimonas. The sequence continues at coordinate 39,803 of JAIPDS010000010.1, forward strand.
ATGTATTATGCGGAATCGGAGGGGCCGGCCTTTTCTCAGACGGCAAGCTAAACTTCATACCCAGGCTGGGCAAGACCGATCTTACACAGTTCATGCCGCTTTGCCGGGCACGCGAATTAATTGATGAAACAGAGACCATTTTTGAAACCTTCGGCATGACAGGGCCGGCTTTTCCCACTAATATGCAGCAGGCCAGGGATTTCCGCAAGCTTGCGAAAAAACACGGCATTGATCTTCTTATAATCCGCCAGAAGCACCTTGGAAGCGAGCGCCTGCCTGAACACATAGGCCGTATACAGTCTCTGCTTGAAGATAAGATAACAATCCACACCATGGAACCGGTCATTGACGTTGTGCCGGAAAAACCCGGCAAATTAAGGGTGGTATCAGAAAAGGGCGAATACCTTGCCGAATCGGTAATCCTGGCCCCGGGCCGTGCAGGGGCCGACTGGGTCTCCCAGCTTGTGCAGAAATACGGTATAAAAATGCACCACAGGGGAATCGAGGTGGGGGTACGCGTAGAGGTGCACAGGGAAATCATGGATGATCTGTGCGATGTAATATATGATCCAACCTTTTTCATCCAGACTGCCAAATATGATGATGAAACACGCACTTTCTGCACGAATCACGGCGGTTTTGTAACCCAGGAAAACTATCACGGCTTTGTCTGTGTAAACGGGCACGCCTACATGGAACGCAAATCAGAGAACACGAATTTCGCCTTTCTCTCCAAGGTGATTTTAACAGACCCGGTAACAGACAACCAGGCATACGGGGAGTCAATAGGCAAACTCGCTTCCCTTATAGGCGGAGGAAGCCCCCTTCTGCAGCGGATGGGGGACTTAAAACGGGGCAGGCGAAGCACCTGGGCCCGCATTAAAAAAAGCACAATCAACCCCACGCTTAAAAACGTGGTATGCGGAGACATTGCCATGGCTCTTCCCGAGCGGATACTGGCAAACATCATGGAGGGTATGGACAAGCTCAACCAGGTGGTGCCGGGGATTTCAAACGATGAAACCCTGCTTTATGCTCCTGAAATCAAATTTTTTGCCACCCAGGTAGAAACGCAAAACACGCTGGAAACAGCCGTGCCCGGACTTTTTGTTGCAGGCGACGGCCCGGGGGTGGCCGGAAACATAGTATCAGCGGCTGCTACGGGCCTGATACCGGCAAAGGAAATAATCAGGCGAAAAACAGGTAAAACCTGATTTCCGGCCTACCGCCGGATACGCAGTCCCTCGCCGGCCCGGGGCATAAATATCTTGTAGCCTTCTTTTTTCAAGGTTTCTGCAAAATCGCTCATCTGGTCTTCTTCTCCGTGCACAAGCGCAATGCGCTTTACCCTGAGGTTGGATTCCTTTAGAAACCTAAGCATTTCATCTTTATCCCCGTGGGCGGAAAAACCCTCCAGGCTTACAACACGAGCCTTCAATGGATACTCCTTGTTCATGAAGCGCAGCACGGGAGGCTCCCCTTTCCGGCCATTTTCCTCGTACTCGAGCCCCTTTTCCTTGAGTCTCCTGCCCAGGGTATGGGCGGCCATGAAACCGACGATCAAAATGGTATTTTTTTCATTATGAATCTTGTGGCGCAGATGATGCAGGATGCGGCCGCCTTCGCACATGCCCGAGGCAGACAGCACGATATGGGGGCTTTGATCGCGCATAAGGGCCATTGACTCCTCGACCGACTCCGTAAAATAAAGCTGGTCAAACATAAAGGGATTTAGCCCTTCCCTTAGAAAATTGCTGTGGGTCTGCTTGTCATAAACCTCGGGATGTTCGCCATAGACCCTGGTAATGCGGCTTGCAAGCGGACTGTCAACATAAACAGGGACCTTTGGCACCTCGTTGTTATTATAGAGTTCATGAATGTTATGCAGGATCTCCTGGGTCCTGCCAAAGGCAAAAGCCGGGATCAGAACTGTACCTCCCCGTTCTACGGTTTCGGTGATGATTTTCTTCAAATTAGGAGCCATGTCGGCCGCAGGCTCGTGAGTCCTGCTGCCGTAGGTGCTCTCCATTATCATAAGATCGATCTGCCGGTCCTGCTCTTCAAATTGGAGTTCGGGATTCCTGAGAATGGGCTTGTCAAAACGCCCCAGATCTCCGGTATAACAGATATTATATGAATGCCCCCTTTCCTTTGCCCGGATAATTGTCACTGCTGAGCCCAGGATATGTCCTGCTTCATAAAAAACGCATTCCATGTCCCGGCCCACGGTAACCCTGTGCTTATAGGGCTGGCCTGCAAAATGGGGCAAAGCCTGCTCCGCGTCCTCCATTGTATACAGGGGCCTGACCTTGTCGAGACCATAGCGTTCCATGTAACGCTGAATTGCTTCATCATCCGTGCGGCCGTTTTTCTTCAGGCTCTTTTTGATTTCCTCGCGGCTTTTGCCCGTTAAATCGGCAATTACATCGCGCACCCTTTTATAGTTAAGATAGGAGGCGTCTGATTCCTGGATCTTGGCGCTGTCGGCCAGCAGATAATTGCAGGCATCCGCTGTTGCCCTTGTGGAAAATACATGACCGGTAAATCCCTTTTTTACCAGCAGAGGGATTCTGCCCGAGTGATCTATATGAGCGTGGGAAAGCACCACGTTTGCGACAATGCCCGGATCAAAGGGCAAGACCCGGTTTTTTTGATCAGCCTCCGCCCGCCTGCCCTGAAACATTCCGCAGTCGAGTAGAATACGGTCTTTTTCGGTTTCCAGCATATGCATGGAACCCGTAACCTCACGTGCCGCTCCGTAGAACCGAATCTGCATAAAACCTCCCTTTACTGTGTAACCAGAGCTTGAAATAAGCTGAGACACTTTTTCCGATTTACCCTTGCGGGCATAAATGTTATGAATAATATTTCCATAACATTAAAACAGTAAAACATCCATTAAGATTGATGGCACCGTAAAAAGTCCAATATCTGCGTTACGCGCAATTTCTCAGAATTTCACGTACGGTTAAGTACGCTGTATTCTTCGAAATTGCGCAAGCCTTGATCTTGAACTTTTTACGGCGCCATCTGAAATCAAATTTTTATGATTTAATTGGTTACGATGGCAATGGAGTTTGAAGGTCCTGAAAAGAAACTGGAGATCATTCTTTTAAAACCGGATCCCGGACTCAGGTCCAATACGGATCAGAGATGGGATACGGTGGTTCGCGCAAGCGGTGCGGAAATCGTAAGCAGGCTTTCGACCCATGAAATGGACGCCTACCTGCTCTCGGAGTCAAGCCTGTTTGTATGGGATGACAGGGTGCTGATGATAACCTGCGGCAAAACAACCCTGGTAAAGGCGGTACCCGAACTGATCCATACAATCGGACGGGGAAAAATCGCCTTTTTCTTCTATGAACGAAAAAACCTCATGTATCCCCACGCGCAGTCCTCGGACTTTGAAGCAGACGTAGCAGTGCTAAACAAACATTTCGCAGGCAAAAGCTACAGGCTGGGTCCTGCAAATCACGATCATATGCATATTTTCTATGCTTCTTCACCACCCAATGCCAAAGGAGTGTGCCCGGAGGAAGAAGATGAAGACGAAACACTGGAACTGCTTATGCATGACCTTGATCCATACGTGCTCAGGGCCTTCATACCCCGGCCCGGAGAGCGGGCCTCAGACATAGAATCACGCACCGGTATAGACAGCCTTTACCCGGGCATGTTAAATGACAGCTTTGTCTTTGAGCCTTACGGCTATTCCATGAACCGGGTCTCCGGGCAATATTACGCCACCATACACGTAACCCCCGAGGAGTGCGGCTCCTATGCAAGCTTTGAAACCAACGTTGCCGAAACAGATTACACCGAAAGAATAAGGCAGATAACCGATATTTTCAGACCCGGCCGTTTCACCCTGGTTTTCACCGAAGCGGTATCCGAGAGCGACCCGGGCGAAGGAAAGCTTCCCCGGAAAATAGAAGGCTACCGCCGCTCGGAGAAAAGCCTCTATGAATTTGACAGTGGTTACGGGGTCTTATTTTCAACCTGGGAGCGTTGATTTAATCAAAAGCCAAGCTTGATGGACTCGTAAAAAGCGATTTATTCCGCTGGCGCGGCATTTTTGCAGAAAGGAAATCCGTAAGCACCTTGGCTGATCGGCGGTGCGAAAAAGGAGTTTCCTCGCTCCAGGAGCCTCGTCGAGCCTCAATTTCCGCTCGGAAACCCGCTTTTCCACACCGCCGTCAGGGCAACGAAGTGCAATTTCGTGAGAGCGGAAAAAAAGGATTTCCTTGGAAGCTTCTTACATCAGCGTTTTTACGGATTCATCAAATGCCTTCGCTAAAATATCAAAATCTCGGCCTGTCGGCCTCAAACAGTTTGAAATTTTTACGCTCCGGCATTTGCTGAATTTTTCCGTAAAAAAGCTCAATGTCGCTTCAAAAGCGAACCCGACCTTCGATTCCCCCTGCTTAACCATCCCGCCGGAGAACCGGCAACGATCTGAAAAAAGCTGCATCTTTGTATAATCTAATATATTTTCTCCTTTGTATTTTATTTATTAACAAATTTTTCTTGACATAAAAGGCTTTTCTATTTAATAGAAACAGAATATTAAAGATTCTTTTTAGCCTATAAGCTTCCGCCAATATGTATCAAAGCCCAATAGTTATAGAAACAAATAATTAGATTATAACCTGAAATCAGCTTTAACACATATTTATTCCTTAACGGTTACATGCAAGATGAAAGTGCACCTATAAAGTGGTGCACTTTCATTTTGCCATCAACCCTTAACCGTAGCCAGAGTCGTAAAAAGTCGATTTCAGACGGCAAAGTAAAAAGTTCAAGATCAAGGCGCGCAAAATCCCGAGGGATGAAGCGCAACGCCGATATTGGACTTTTTACGAAGCCGTCAACCGTATAACCTATAGCAACAAGGAGATTCTAAAATGAGAAAACACATATCAACCATTGTATTGGCACTGCTCATCGGTGCACTGGTGGCAACCCTGGGCTGTGAGCCCGATTCCCTGGAAAACAAGGACTGTGTTGTAATGCTGGGTGACTCGATTTTTGCCTTATCAGAGGATGAAACCCGGTTTCTGGAAGAATTGTCGGGTGACAGTTACCGTCACTATTATGTTAGTGGAGCCCAGATGACGGGCGGCATGGTGGACACTATTCCGGAACAATACGAAACAGCCATAGCCGAAGGTCCCATTCGCACCGTTGTCCTGGACGGAGGCGGCAATGACGTGCTTATCGGGGCTCAAGCCGAATGCAGCACAGAGTATGGAACCGAATTGAGCCAGTCATGTCTTCAGGTGCTTGATGAAGTATCCGAGGAGACCGAAGCGCTGCTTGAAAGAATGAAGGCAGACGGAGTGCAGAATATCATATGGCAGGGCTATTATTATACCGACAACGAAACGTTATGGCAGGTAGCCGATGTTTCCGCGGAACGTGCCATAGCCGAGATGGAAGAATTCCAGGCAAACAATCCGGAAATAAATGCAATTTACGTGGATCCCCGTCCTCATTTCGACAAATACCAAGCCAGCAGTTATACTACCATGGACGGCATCCATCCCACAGAGGGGGCATCCGAGACCCTGGCCAACCTTTTATGGGATCCCATGGTAGTAAACAATATCGAACAAGGCCAATCATGTGATGATTTTCAACCGCCCGAAAACGGCGGCTGCAACTGACGCGACACCACCCCCACGCTTTCTTTTTTTCGCAATCATAAAACTACATACGGAAAAAGAGAGATTAATTTACTCAACTTTCGGGGAAGCTAAACAAGCTTTAAGCTTCCGGTATTAAACTCGATTTATTATCATCAAGGCCAAAAAATATGATGGCGGCCCCCATTACGGCATTCATAATAGTCTGTACAACTTTCTCGGAGATTGCTT